>CANMLK010000135.1 GCA_947498445.1 Beijerinckiaceae bacterium | reverse complement strand
TGAGACACAGCAAAAGCCGGAGGCGCTGGGGGGCGCGGTCCAAAAATGAGCATCGTTCCGCAATCGATCGAAAATGAACTACGTTCGGACGTCGAGTATTCGCTCCGGCTCGAAAAACTCCTGAAGAACGCACGCGAGGCCAGTGACTTCCTCAAGGCGCTCGCGCAGGAGAGTCGCCTTCTTGTCCTCTGCCTTCTGGCCGAGAAGGAGCGGTCCGTCAGCGAGCTTGAAGCGATCCTGTCCATCCGCCAGTCGGCGCTATCCCAGCAATTGGCGCGCCTGCGTTACGACGACCTTGTCACCACGCGCCGTGATGGAAAGCAGATCTATTACTCGATAGTGGACAACGACGTGCGACGCGTCATCAGCGTCGTTTACGACATTTTCTGCCAGGACGAGAAAAAGCCTGGCGCCTGACAATTGCGGCGGCCCGGCATCAGACCAGGCCCGCGAAAGCGAGGAAAAGTGCCCGCGGCGATCATCGCCATCGTCGGCTTGCTTGTGGGTTTTGCTGCAGGCTTTGCCACGCGCCGCGCCCGGTTGTGCACGTTTGGCGCCTTCGAGGATGCCGTCAGCTCGGGCGACTGGCGACGGCTCAAGATATTCGGGCTGGCGTTGAGTGTAGCGCTTTTGGGCACGCAAGCGCTGGTCGCCGCCGGGTTGCTTGACCCCGCGGCGACGGCTTACGGCCAGGGCCGGCTTGCGTGGCTCTCAATCACCATTGGCGCATTCATGTTCGGGCTCGGCATGGCGCTGGTCGGCACATGCGCCTTTGGTTCGCTTATTCGCCTCGGCGGCGGCGACTTGCGAGCCCTTGTGACATTGCTTGTCTTCGGTCTCTTCGCCATCGCGTGGCTGCGCGGCGTACTCTCAGGCTTCCGTATCAATTGGGTCGAGAGCGTGCAGGTTGAGGCGCGCTCGCCGGTCGATATGCTTCCCCTACCCTACCCCGGCCTGCTTGTGGCAATCGTCGTGACGGCGGCGCTGGTGTGGACGGTGCGACGCGAGCAGCGCCTGCGTCACGCGTGGCGCATGCTGACTGCTGCTCTGGTTCTGGGCCTCTGTATCGTCGCGGGATGGGCGGCGACGGCGTTGCTTGCAGACCCGTTTGAAACGACCGCGCGCCCGCAAAGTCTGACGTTCGTTTCGCCCGTCGCGCGCGCCTTGTTTGGCACATTTCTTGATGCAGGCGCGTGGGTCGATTTTGGCGTCATGAGCGTGATTGGCGTCGTCGCAGGCGCGTTCGCCGCAGCGTTGAACAACGACGAATTCCATTGGGAGGCGTTCGATGACTCGCGCGAGATGCGCCGTCATCTGCTGGGCGCAGTCCTTATGGGCTCCGGTGGCGTACTAGCAGGCGGATGCACCATCGGCCAAGGTTTGACGGCGGGCTCACTCTTTGCGCCGAGCTGGCCCATCGCCATGGCCGCCATGGCGCTGGGCGCGCGCATCGGCATCCAGTTGCTCATCGAAGGACCGCTGCGCGAGGTCGTCACCAACAGCGTGCAGCGGCTCCGCAACTCGCGCGCGTTTCGCCGCTAGTCAGCTCTTCTGGACAAAGCGGTACGTGGCCCCGACGCGCTCGACTCGGCCTATGCCGCCGCCGGGCAAATGATACCCGATGATTTGCGCCTTCTCGTTCGCGAAACGATCCAGCAGCCGCTTGCGCGATGCGATGGCGTGTTCGGGCTCCTGATCGAAGCCGCCCGCCCATTCTGGATACTGGAACGAGATGACGCCATGGGTGATGGCGTCGCCAACTACGGCGACCATCTCGTTGCCGACGCGCACGTCAAAGCCGACATGACCGGGCGTGTGACCGCGCGAGGCAAAGGCGCTCACGCCTGACACAACCTCATCGCCCGGCTTGAACCACTTCATCACGGAATCGAGTTCCTTGATGATGCGCTGCGCGCCAGCTGCAAAAGCGTGACGATCCTCTGGCAGTGTCTTGTAGACGTCCGGCGAAAACCAGTAATCGCGCTCGGCCGCAGCCATGTAATAGGCTGCGTTCGGAAAAGCCGGCGTGCCGAAATCATCAAGCGCGCCCCAAAGGTGATCAGGATGCGCGTGCGTAAACACCACATGTTTCACGCGCTCTGGCGCGATGCCCGCCGCATTCAGACTGTCCGGCAGCTTACCCGCCCCCGGCATGAAATTGGGGCCAGAACCGCAATCGAACAAAATAACGTCATCGCCGCGCACAAGGACCGACACGTTGAGCGGGTTGCGCGTGATGTCGGTGGCAAGACCCGCATCGCTCAACGCCTTTTTGATCGCGTCGGCGTTAGCGGAACGGCTTAGCGCGCCGGTGGGCAGCGTGAGCGCGCCATCAGACAATGTCTTGATCTCTTCTCCCGCCGCGGAGGCAACGCGAGTCCACATCAAGCCTGTGGCAGCGCCGAGCGCAGCTGACAAAGTTTGTCTGCGTGTCAGATCTAGATTCGCCACACTGCCTCTCCGATATAAAAGAGAAACGCCGCGCACAATGCGCGGCGCATGGTTGGCGCGAAACGTCGTCTATTTGTTCACCGGCGAGTCAGGGCTGAAAAGCAGAGCCACCGCGTCCTTGATCTGCTCCTCGGTCAGAAACTTGGTGTGACCAAAACGCGGCATCTGTGAACACGGGAAAACCACGTGAGGATTGTAGATTTTCGCGAACGCGGCCTTCGCCTCGGCAGGATCAAACTTGCGATTCTTGCCGTACCCCAGAAGACTTGGACCCAGCGTGCCGTAGCTCACTTCTTCCTTCGTCAACTCGTGGCACGCAAAGCAATTGCCGCCTTGGTATGTGCCGGGCGCATCGGAAAACTGGCCACCGGTGCCACGCTGCGCGACCACCATGCCCCTCTTCCAGTCGCCCATCACATTGCCGTCGGCAGGATACGCCACGCTGGCCTTTTCGCGCGCTATGATTGCTTCAAACTGCGCCTGGCTCGGCGTATTGTTCGTCTCCGAACAAATACGCTGGGTCTCGTCCAGCTTCACGCGCGCCTGCCATTCCGGCGACGCTTTCGACCAAATGCTTTGCACATACTTTTCGACAGTCGCGGGATCAGCCTTTGGAATGTCCTGAGCGAACGCGCCGCCGCCGAATGCGAGGAAACCGGCTGCTAAAACGATATTCTTCATGATCTTCCCTCCCGGCCTAGCGCTTGATCGACGGCACGTTGATTTCGCCGCCTTCCGCCATTTTCACCAGATACGATGTGAGAGCCGTAATGCCGTCAGACCCGTATTCTGGCACGGGGTGACGCATCTGACGGTAACAGTCCCAAAGACGGTGCTGCATCGTGCGCAACTGACTCTGCGACACGCGGTAAGTCGGCCAGGAGTCCATCGTCGCCTTGGCTTCCTTGCCGGGCTTGGAAAAGTCAGGCAGGCCCTGCAGGCGAATACGCTTGCCCTCGTCGGCGTGGCAGGTGGCGCAGGAAAAATCCATCTGGCCCGCGCGCCGGTCAAACAACGCCTTGCCGACCGACAGCATTTCTTGCTCCTTGGCGTGGGCCAATGGGAGCTTGTAAGACATGCCATTCGATTTGTTGGCGATAAAGGCCACAAGCGCCTGCATGTCAGACTCGACGCCCGGACCGCCAAAACGGCGCTTCACAACGTCAGCGGTATCCACGCCCTGAATCTTGTCCATGCACCAGAGCAGACGCTGCTCGAGGTCCATCACCCGGTCCGCATCCGCGAAATAACGGGGCATCTCGGCAAAGGCGCCCTCCAGCTTGCCGGCCCCCTTGCCCAGATTGCACACCTCAAGCGACGCCGCCTTGGAGCCCCGCTTCTCCGACCAGAGAGCTTCCCCCTTGTCGACCCAGAGATAGCCCGGATTGGCCATGGGATCGTTGATCATCTCGCGATAACGCTCGATTTCCTTTTCGCTTTCGCTCTGCCCCAGCGCGATGCCGGCGGCGCCAAAGCCTATCGCAGTCGCGAGAATTGCTACGCTTAGCCGTTTCATGCGTATCCCTCCCTTTTCTTGATCAGCGTCTCATTTGCATCGTAACCCCTTGCAGGGCTTGGTCCACTCGCCAAATTAGCATGGCCGGACTAGACTTTTTGGCGCCATCGTCCGATCAGGGCTTTACATTATCGAACATTCATATCATCATTTGTGTATACGTTGCCCATGCGCGATCAAGTGTCAAGGTGCGCCGAACACAGTTCACCAAGGGAGATCCCTCTAATGCAGACGCAAGCATCCAAGCGCCAGTTCCTTCGAACGGCTGGCATTGCGGCTGTCGCCGCAATCATCGCCCCACGCCTGGCGGGCGCTTCACCGGCGGAAGTCGCAGCCGAAATCAAGAAGCTGTATGGCGACAAGAAAATGGAATCGGGCCGCATCAAGCTCGATGTCCCGCAGATCGCCGAGAACGGCCTTGTCGTGCCGATCAATGTCGAAGTCGAGAGCCCGATGACGTCGGCGGACTTCGTCAAGTCAGTCCACGTTTATGCGGAGAAGAACCCGCTTCCCGCCGTGGTGTCCTACAAGTTCACGCCCGAGGCCGGCAAGGCGGCCGCCTCAACGCGGATGCGATTGGCCGAGACGCAAGACATCGTGGTCGTTGCGGAAATGTCGAACGGCCAAATCTTTTCGACGCGCGCCGAAGTGAAGGTCACCATTGGCGGCTGCGGCGGCTGAGCGAACACAGATAAAGGAGCAGGCAATATGGCGAACCCCGTCCCCCGCGTCCGCGCCCCCAACAAAGCGAAAGTCGGCGAAATCATCGAAATCAAATCGCTGATTTCCCACGAGATGGAAAGCGGTCAGCGTCGCGATTCATCTGGCAAAGTCGTGCCGCGCAAGATCATCAACAAATTCACCGCGTCGTTCAACGGCAAGACGTTCTTTGAAGCTGACTGGCAGCCATCAATTTCGGCGAACCCCTACCAGTCGTTCTTCTTCAAGGCGACCGAGTCTGGCGAATTCAAGTTCGCCTGGAAGGACGATGACGGCTCCGAATACTCATCGACTGCGAAAATCGCGGTCGGCTGATCACGCGAGGGCGGCGCAATAGCGTCGCCCTCTTTCGTTGAAAGCTGTGCGCAACCAGCCGTCCCGCCAGCGGCTTTTACGCAAGCGACCGTTACGCTTTAAGGACACAAAATGATTTCACGCAGGGAGTTTCTCCAGGCGACGGCTGCGGCTGGCCTGATTACTAGCGCCTCCGGCCTCGGTCCGCTGGGACGCGCCGCCGCGCAGCAACGCATTACGCAAGCTGACATCACGCGCTTCGACAATCTCGGCGCCGTGACAATCCTCCACATCACCGATGTGCACGCGCAATTGCTCCCTCTCTACTTTCGCGAACCGTCCGTGAATCTCGGCGTGGGCGAAGGGAAGGGCAAACCGCCCCATCTCACCGATGACGAGTTCCGCAAACATTTCAACATCGCGGCAGGCTCGCCGGATGCGTATGCGCTGACCTCCGATGACTTCGTGCAGCTGGCGCGAAACTATGGCCGCATGGGCGGCATGGATCGCATCGCGACGCTCATCAAGTCTGTGCGCGCCGAACGCGGCGACGACAAGGTTCTGCTGCTTGATGGCGGCGACACATGGCAGGGCAGCTGGACCTCGCTCCAGACCAAGGGCCAGGACATGGTCGACATCCAGAGCGCGTTGAAAATCGACGCCATGGCTTCGCACTGGGAGTTCACATACGGCGCCGACCGCGTGCAGGAGATCGTCAAAAGCGCGCCCTTCGCGTTCCTCGCGCAGAACGTGCGTTCGCTGGAATGGCAAGAGCCCGTCTTTGAAGCGCGCAAAATGTTTGAACGCGGCGGCGCGAAAATTGCCGTCATCGGACAAGCCTTGCCCCGCACCGCGGTCGCCAATCCGCGATGGATGTTTCCCGACTGGGAATTTGGGATCCGCGAAGACGATATCCGCAAGCAGGTCGAAGAAGCGCGCGCTGAAGGCGCTGACGTCGTTGTGCTGCTCTCGCACAACGGTTTTGATGTGGACCGCAAACTCGCCTCGCGCGTGAAGGGCATAGACGTCATCCTCACCGCGCACACGCACGACGCCATGCCCGGCGTTGTGCGCGAAGGCGAAACGATCATCATTGCGTCGGGCTCGCACGGCAAGTTCCTGTCGCGCCTCGACCTTGAAGTAAAAGCCAAGAAAGTAACCGGCTTCCGCTACAAGCTCATGCCGATTTTCTCCGATGTGATCACGCCCGATCCCGACATGAAGGCGCTTGTCGAAAAAATTCGCGCGCCTTTCGAGAAAGACCTGTCGCGCGAACTGGCGACAACAGAATCGCTGCTTTACCGGCGCGGCAATTTCAACGGCACGTTTGATGATCTGATCTGCAAGGCGATGCTGGAAGAGCGCGACGCTGAAATCTCGCTGTCGCCGGGCTTCCGCTGGGGCGGCACGCTTGTCCCGGGCGACGCAATCACGTTCGACGCGCTCGCCAACGCAACGGCCATGACCTATCCAAACTGCTATCGCAACACGATGAGCGGCGAACAATTGCGCCTTGTGCTGGAGGATGTGGCGGACAACATCTTCCATCCCGATCCCTATTTCCAGGGCGGCGGCGACATGGTGCGCGTTGGAGGCCTTGGCTATTCAATCGACGTGTCGAAACCGATCAATCAGCGCATCACCGATCTTGTTGAACTGAAGTCGGGAAAGCCGCTGGATCTCAAGCGCAATTACGTGGTGGCCGGATGGGGCAGCATCGCCCAGAATGTCGAAGGTCCACCCATCTGGGACGTCGTCGAAAAGTATCTGGCGCGCGTGAAGACTGTTCGTCTCGAACCCAATACGTCGGTCAAGGTCACCGGCGCATAACGAAGGCGCGGGCCAAGGCGCCCTGCGCGTGACGAACGCAATTTGAGGAGGAAGCAACATGGTGGATCGTGCCGAAACACCGCTGAACAGGCGCCGGTTTCTGAGCGCGGCGGGGCTGGCTGGCGCCGGTCTGGCCACAGGCGCCCTGCCCTCACGCGCAGCCGAACCTGACGCCGCCATCACCGATGTGCAGGACTGGAACCGCTATCTTGGCGAAGGCGTGCAAGCGCATCCCTATGGCAGCCCGTCAAAGTACGAAAAGAACGTCGTGCGCCGCGATGTCGAATGGCTCACCGCGAGCCGCGAGTCATCTGTCAACTTCACGCCGCTGCATGCGCTTGATGGCAACGTGACCCCATCGGGTCTGGCTTTCGAGCGGCATCACGGCGGCATCGCCGATATTGATCCGGCAAAGCATCGACTGATGATCCACGGCCTCGTAGACAAGCCGCTCGTCTTCACGATGGATGATCTCAAGCGCTTCCCCGGCCGCGTGCACAAGCTGTATTTCCTGGAATGCGCCGCCAATTCGGGCATGGAATGGCGCGGCGCTCAGCTCAACGGCTGCCAGTTCACGCACGGCATGATCCACAACGTCTGGTACACAGGCGTTTCGCTGCGCTCGCTCCTTGAACAGGCTGGCGTCAAGACGAACGCCAAATGGCTTCTGGCTGAAGGCGGCGACGCATCGATGATGACGCGCTCCATTCCGCTTCAAAAAGCGCTCGATGATTGCATCATCGCGTGGGGCATGAACGGCGAAGCGCTGCGGCCGGAACAGGGCTATCCAGTCCGCCTCGTCGTGCCCGGCTGGGAAGGCAACATGTGGATTAAATGGCTACGTCGGCTAGAGCTTGGCGATGAGCCGTGGCAGGCGCGCGAAGAAACGTCGAAATACACAGACCTGCTGGCGGACGGGCGTTCGCGCCGTTTCACATACATAATGGATGCAAAATCCGTCGTGACGAATCCATCCCCTCAGGCGCCGCTTCTGCACAAGGGACCGAACGTGCTCTCCGGCATTGCATGGTCAGGCCGTGGGCGCATCGAACGGGTAGACGTTTCGCTCGATGGTGGACGCAACTGGCGCACCGCACGGCTTGAAGGCCCTGTCCTGTCGCGCTCGATGACGCGTTTTTATGTCGACTTCGATTGGGACGGCCGCGAACTGCTGGTGCAATCGCGCGCAATGGACGAGACGGGCTACGTGCAACCAACCAAAAACGAGCTTCGAGCGGTTCGTGGCGTTAATTCAATTTACCACAACAATGGCGTCCAGACCTGGTTCGTGCATAAAAACGGAGAGACCGAGAATGTTGAAATCTCGTAAAACCGCGGCCATCGCACTCGCCCTTGGCCTTCTTGCGCCGGTGTTTGGTCTTGCCCAGCAGCAGCGCACACCCGCGCAAAACCCACCCGCCGCAACAGCCGGGAAGCTCGCACCGGCCCGCGTGCAGCTCAACCTGGGCCGCCCCGCGCTACCTCAGGAAATCGCTGCGTGGGACATTGATGTTCGTCCCGATGGACTGGGACTCCCGCCCGGCAAGGGCAGTGTGAAGCAAGGCGAAGACATCTACCTCGAACGCTGCGCCGCATGTCATGGCGAATTTGGCGAAGGCGCCGGGCGCTGGCCTGTTCTGGCCGGCGGCGCCGGATCGCTGAAGTCGGACAACCCCGAGAAGACGCTAGGTTCCTTCTGGCCTTATCTTTCAACTTCGTGGGACTACATTTATCGCGCCATGCCATTCGGCAACGGCCAGTCGCTGACGCCGGATGAAACTTACGCTGTCGTTGCCTACCTTCTAAATCTCAACGATATTGTGAAAGAGGATTTCGAACTGTCCAAAGAAAACTTCGCAAGCGTGAAACTGCCCAATGTAGGGGGGTTCTACGACGACGATCGCGAAACAGCGGAGAAGGTGTTCTGGAAGAAAAACCCCTGCATGAAAAACTGCAAACCAGAACCTGCGAAGGTCACGGGCCGCGCTCGCGCCATCGACGTGACGCCCGACAGCAAGACGGGGCCGCGCGTCGAATGAAGTCCACGCTCTTCGCTCTACCCGTCCTGATGGCTTTTTGCGCGGCGTCGGTCGCGCAGACAGTGGCGGCCTCGGCGCGCAAGGGCGATCGCGAGCTTGGGCAATATCTCGCCTCCGAGTGCGTGTCTTGCCACCAGGCGTCGGGACGCCAGAGCGGCGGCGTACCATCCATTACCGGCTGGCCTGACGAACAATTCGTCGCGGTCATGCTGTCCTACAAGAACAAGGTTCGCGACAATCAGGTCATGCAAACGATTGCAGCCCGCTTGTCCGACGAAGAGATCGCCGCGCTGGCTGTATACTTCGCCGAACAAAATCCACAAAAATAAGAAGTTCACCGAACCATCACAGGGAGGAAGTCATGTCGCAGATGAACCGACGCGCGCTTATCGGAACCATCGCAGCGGCAGGCGCTGGCGCTGCTGCGTCTGGCGCCTTTGCGCAGGCGCCCGCCATCCTGAAATCTGGCGACATCAAGAAAGAGGCGGATGCAGCCTGTCTCTATCACTGCGACTTCGGCGACGCGCCGCGCTTTGTGCAAATGATGACGAACATCAGCAATCATTATTCAGCAGTGGGCGCTGATCCTTTCGCGCTGCAACTCGCGATTGTTGCGCATGGCGCCGGCGTCAAATTCTTCTTCGAAAATCTCGAAGATACGAATTGGCGAGACGAGATCATGGTCCCAAAAATCTTTCCCACCATCGATGCCCAGGCCAGGAACGGACTTCGGGTCTATCTTTGCAACATCACCTTCGAACGCCAGAAACTGGATCGGACAAAGGTGCGCAAAGCCGACTGGATACAATTCGTCCCGTCCGGGGTGGCGACAGTTGCGGACCTTCAATCCAAGGGATTTGCGTACCTTAAGGTCGGATGATAAGACATTCATATGAAGTGATATAGTTTAAATTAAAAAAATTATATGTCTATATAGGGGTCTAGCATGATGATCGACAGACGACGTCTTCTGGTCGGCGGCAGTGCAATCGCTGCGACCTCCTTGTTCGCCGCCCCTGCGGTTCTGGGCCAGGGCAAACCACGTGTCGTGGTGATCGGCGGTGGCGCTGGCGGAGCGACAGCCGCCCGCTACATCGCCAAGGACAGCAACGGCGCGATCGACGTCACCCTCGTCGAACCCGCAAAGCAGTACGTGACCTGCTTCCACTCCAATCTCTATCTGGGCGGTTTCCGCGATCTCGCCTCGATCACCCATTCCTACGACAAGGTTGCGGCGCAGGGCGTGCGCATGGTCCACCAGATGGCCAACGCCATCGACCGCGACAAGAAGGAAGTCGTCCTGGCCGACGGCTCCCGCCTGCCCTACGACCGGCTCATCCTCTCGCCGGGCATTGACCTCAAGTACGACAGCGTGCCCGGCTGGGGCCGTGAGCACGAGGAGACCATGCCCCATGCGTGGAAGGCGGGCCCGCAGACCGTCCTCCTTCAAAAACGCCTCGCGGCTGTCCCCGATGGCGGGCTCATTGTGATGATCGCCCCGCCCAATCCCTACCGCTGCCCGCCGGGCCCTTACGAACGCGTTTCGATGATGGCCCATGTCCTCAAGACGTCTGGCCGCGGCAAGGCGCGGATCGTCATCGTCGACCCGAAAGAGAGCTTCTCGAAACAGGGACTCTTCCAGGAAGGCTGGGAGAAGCATTATCCGGGCATGGTCGAATGGCTTGGCCCAAAGATCCACGAGGGCGTAAAGTCGGTAGACCCGAAGACGAACACGGTCGAGACTGGCTTCGAGATCTACAAGAACGCCGCACTCGTCAACGTCATCCCGGCGCAAACGGCGGGCGTCATCGCCATCAAGGCCGGCCTTGCAAACCAGACCGGCTTTTGCCCGATCCTCCCCGAAAGCATGAAGTCGGCCAGCGACGCCAACATCTATATTCTTGGCGACTCGTCCATCGCGGGCGACATGCCCAAGTCCGCCTTCTCCGCCAATAATCAGGCGAAGGTCGCGGCGATGACCGTGCGCGGTGAATTGACCAACGCGCGCGTTTTCCCTGCCCGCTACGCCAACACCTGCTGGTCGCTGATTGCGCCCGACGATGCCGTAAAGGTAGGCGGCTCCTACGGTCCCAAGGACGGGCGCATCACGACCATCGAGCCATTCATCTCGAAGGCAAATGAACCTGCGGATCTGCGCAAGCAGACGCAGGGCGAAAACATGGGTTGGTATGCAGGCGTCTCCGCCGACATTTTCGGCTGAT
>CANMLK010000134.1 GCA_947498445.1 Beijerinckiaceae bacterium | reverse complement strand
GCATCATGGCCGTCGCAGCGGCGGCCGGCGTTGTGGTAGTCCTTTTCATGGCGTTGCCTTTCTTCGTGGAATCAGCACCCCGAGCCTACCGGCTCAAGGCGGGCAACGCCGCCACCCTCCTATTTCAACATTCCTCGGGACATCCCCGGCTCCCATCCTGAAGCGCCACGCCATCCCTTACGCAATTTATGTGACCACAGGATTCGTTAACCGTACCTCGCGTCTTTGGTGGCTTGAGCTCGAATCTGCCATCGGCTTGCTTAACCATGTCGACCTGGAAATTGCGGGCGAACGGTTTTCCACTTCTTCCAGAACGCCCGCGGAGAAGTGCGACGCATACGTTGGCGCTTATGAGTTTCTGCGTAATCACGATGAGGCTGCGATGCTTGATCGCATCAGCGCCTTGCTTGCCCAATCAGGGGCTGAAGGCGACTTCGCTCAATTGTGCATGACGTGGGACGAGATTCGAACCGCAGGGCAAGATCCGCTTTGCACCATCGGGGCCCACACACTGACTCACGCAAGGCTTACGAAATACGATGAGGCAAGCGTGCGTCGTGAATTGCTTGAAAGCCGCCAGATTATCGAACGGGAGATTGGACGACCTGTGGTCCACCTCGCTTACCCGTTCGGCGACAGGCTTTCGGCCGGCCCTAGAGAATTCGCAGTAGCAAGAGAGTGCGGCTACGAGACCGCGGTGACCACCCGACCCGGCGTTCTCTTCCCAGATCATCGCGAGCATATGATTGCGTTGCCCCGTCTTGCGGTTCAGGGCGAGTTGCAAGACGCCAGGTCGCTTGAAAGTTTGCTGACCGGCTTGCCGTTCGCGCTCTGGAACCTCGGCCGCCGCATCAACGTCAGTTGATTATCGGTTTCAATCGTCCCGGCCGCCTTCCATCCATTTGATGAGCGGGAAAATCGGGATGATCCACGCAATCCCCATGATGGCGTAGCTGACTCCCTGAATGAGCTTGGATGCTTCCTGCAATGGCCGTGCTTGCGCCAGCGCCATGGCGATGAGCGCATAGACGATGACAAACGCCAGCATGGCGACGGCGCCGATCAGTTTTCGTTGGCGGCGGGGTAGGGACACGGGTCGCCTCGCGTTGGGAAGGGTGCGACCGCTGCGCGCGTTTACGCGGCGGCGTGAGAGGCATATGTCTCCAGCCATCTAAACGTCAATCAGCAGTGATCATGACAATCGCCACAAACGCATTCTCACATATTCCTGCGGCTCCGGCGGTCGATCGCATGGCTCCTGTACGGCTGTGGCTGTTCGGGGTGGCTGCGCTGGTGTTCCTCATGGTCATGGTGGGCGGCGCGACCCGGCTCACAGAGTCCGGATTATCGATCACGGAATGGCGGGTGGTGACGGGCGTGCTGCCGCCGCTGAGCGAGGACGCGTGGCTCGCTGAATTCGAGAAGTATAAGCAAATTCCGCAATATGGGCAGCTTTTCCCGTCGATGACGCTGCCGGAGTTCAAGTTCATTTTCTTCTGGGAATGGGGTCACCGGATTCTGGGGCGGATCATCGGCTTCGCCTTCGCGCTGCCGCTCGCCTGGTTCTGGTGGACGGGACGTGTGCAGGGTGGCTTGCGGTGGAGACTGCTTGGCTTGCTTGCCCTAGGTGGTCTGCAGGGTGCTGTGGGCTGGTGGATGGTGGCGTCCGGCCTCACCCACCGCACGGAGGTCGCGCCTGAACGCTTGGCCGTGCATCTGACGCTGGCTTCCATCACCTTTGTCGCGCTGCTGTCGGTCGCCATGGGTTTGCGCGCCCGTGCGCCTGAGATGGCGGCCTCGGCGCTACGCAGGGCGGCAGGTTTTCTCGTCGGCTTCGTGCTGTTCCAGATTGCGCTGGGCGCTTTCGTGGCCGGATCACGGGCGGGCCTGACCTACAACACATGGCCGCTGATGGACGGGGCGCTGGCGCCGGCATGGTCCGTGATGACCAGCATGGAGCCCGCGTGGCGAAACTTCTTCGAGAACCACGCTACTGTGCAGTTTCAGCACCGCATCGGCGCCTATCTGCTGCTTGCGTTTGTGCTTTGGCACGCCTGGACCGCGCGCAGCGTGGCGCCGGGCTCCAGGGCGGCGAAGCGGGCGTTCGTTATTGTGGGGCTTGTGTTCACGCAAGCCAGCATAGGCGTGGCCACGTTGCTGGCGGTTGACGGTGAGATTCCGCTGGGGTGGGGCCTGCTACACCAGGGCTTCGCCATCGTCGTGCTGGGCATGGCGACAGCGCACTGGCGCGTGCTGTCGGTTCGTTGAAAATCTGAATCATTCCATGGGCGTGGAGCGGAATCTTCAAAAACAGATTCCGCTCCTTCGCGTTTTGAGGCGAGCTTTACGACAGGGCGCGCACGCCGATCAACGCGTTGTGGAAGGCGAAAAACGCCAGCCAGACCACCGTGCCGACGCCGATAGCAATCCAGTCTCCCTTGCCGAAAGGCGCGGGGGCGGGGCCCATGTCGCCGCGCTTCTTGACCTTGATGCGATCATAGACCGCCCAGGCCAGAAACGAGCCGAACAGGATCATGGAGCCGAGATCGCCGTTGGCGAGAAGGTGGGCCAGGGCCCAGGACTTTACGCCAACCAGCATGGGATGCTTGAGCGTCGACTTGATCTTGCCAGTGGGCGCATGGGAGGCAGCCAGCGCAATAAAGGCGATCCATGTGAGAGGAACCGCAACATAAGCCATGGCGAATGGCGGATTCCACACCGGGATATAGCCGCCAGCGCGATAAGTCCCGAACCCATAGATAATGAGGACAAGGCTAACCAGCGAAGCAATCGAGTAAGCGGCCTTGTAGCCGCTCGCTCCGTATTTTTCGATCAACCCCGTGCGCGTTTCGCGCAGAGTGGTGAGCGTGTGGACGCCAAGAAAGATCACGATACCCAGTATCAGCAAAAACATTCATCAGGCTCCATCAACCGGGCAGGGCGGACAGCGCCTGCGCCAGATCAGCTATAATGTCTTTCTCGTCTTCAATGCCAATGGATACGCGCACAACGTCGGGACCGGCGCCCGCCGTCGCCTTCTGCGCGTCGCTCAACTGGCGGTGCGTTGTCGAGGCGGGGTGGATCACCAGCGAGCGTGTGTCGCCCACATTCGCAAGGTGCGAGAAGAGTTTGAGGTTCTTCACAAGATCCAGCCCCGCGTCGTAACCGCCCTTCAGGCCGAACGTGAAGACGGCGCCGCATCCGCGCGGGCAATATTGCTTGGCGCGCTCGTGATACTTGTCGCCCTCAAGGCCGGGATAGCTCACCCACGCAACCGCCGGGTGGCTTTCCAGAAAGCGCGCGACGGCCAACGCGTTCTGCGAATGGCGTTCCATGCGCAGCGGCAGCGTCTCGATGCCCGTCAGGACAAGGAAGGCGTTGAACGGCGAGAGCGCCGCCCCAAGATCACGCAGGCCCAGCACACGGCACGCAATCGCGAACGCGAAATTGCCGAACGTTTGGCCAAGCACCATGCCGTTGTATTCGGGCCGGGGCTCGCTCAGCATCGGGTAGCGATTGTCGGCCAGCCAGTCGAATGAGCCGCCATCGACGATCACGCCGGCAATGGAATTGCCGTGGCCGCCGAGAAACTTCGTCGCCGAATGAACGACGATGTCCGCGCCATGCTCGAACGGGCGCACGAGGTATGGCGTCGCCAGCGTGTTGTCGACGATGAGTGGGATACGATGCTTTTTCGCGATCTTCGATATCGCTTCGATGTCGCAGATCACGCCGCCCGGATTTGCGATGGATTCGATAAAGATCGCCTTGGTGCGCGGCCCAATGGCGGCCTCGATCGCGACGAGATCATCCGGGTCCGCCCACTTCACGTTCCAGCCGAAGTTCTTGTAGCTGTGGTTGAACTGGTTGATCGAGCCGCCGTAGAGCTTGGTCGACGCGATGAAGTCGTCGCCGGACGTCATCAACGTGTGCATGACGAGATGTTGGGCCGCATGGCCGGAGGCGACGGCAAGCGCCGCCGTGCCGCCTTCAAGCGCCGCGACTCGTTCTTCGAGCACGGCGTTTGTCGGGTTGGTGATGCGCGTGTAAATGTTGCCGAAGGCCTGCAGGCCAAACAGGCTCGCCGCGTGGTCCACGTCCTGAAACACGAAGGACGTTGTCTGGTAGATCGGCGTCACGCGGGCGCCTGTCGTGGGGTCAGGCTGGGCGCCGGCGTGGATCGCAAGCGTTGCAAAGGCCGGGGGCGACACGGTGTGGTCGGTCATTTTGGCGTCCTTTTCACTCAGCAGGCGGGCCTGCCCGCAACATGCGGCTATCCACTCAACGGAGGCAACCTAGTTTGCCGGGCGCGCGGAGAAAAGGCGCCACTGGCCTCGCGGGGCTGGTGAGGCTATGAAATTGCGGCTGCGGCGGCCCGAATAAGGATCGCGCGGCAGGGAAGACTCAAATTCGCCAGAGGGGCGCAAATGGATAACGACGTTCTCGACCGCATCGCCATTCGTCAGCTCGTGGACAATTGGGTTCTGTGGCGCGACGCCGGAATGTGGGAGCAGTTTCGCACCGTCTGGCATCCGGAAGGCCGGATGCTCGCCACGTGGACGCAAGGAACAGGCGACGAGTTCATCGCTATGAACAAGGAAGGCTGGGCCAAGGGCGTCAGCATTCTTCATTTTCAGGGCGCGCATACCGCCGAGATTCGCGGCAACCGCGCCATTTCGATGACGAAGATGCAAATCAACCAGCGCGCCAAGGTGCATGATGTGCTTGTGGACGTGGTTTGCACGGGTCGATTCTACGACTTCCTTGAAAAGCGCGATGGCAAGTGGGGCTTCATTTTGCGCCAGCCGATCTACGAGAAAGATCGCATGGACCCCGTGACGCCGGGCGCCAGCGTGCCGATGGATCAGGAACTGTTGGAAAGTTTTCCCGAAGGCTACCGGCATCTGGCTTATCTGCAGCACAAGATCGGCTATCCGGTGAAGAAGAACATGCCGGGCCTCAAGGGCGAGCGCGTCGATGCCGTTTACCGCGCGGGCGCTTCGTGGCTAGCAGGCGAGCCCCTGACTTGGGGACACGACTAAGCTGGGGACACGACTAAGCTGGGGCCACGACTAAACTGGGCACACGACTGGGCGGCACAGGGTTCAGGGGAACACGATGCGCAATTTCAACGAGCAGAGCATTACCGACGCTGTCATCGAACGCTTCGCCAGCTCTACCGATCCACGGGTGAAGGAGGTCTGCGCCTCGTTGGTCAGGCATCTGCATGATTTCGTGCGCGATGTGCGCCCGTCCTATGAAGAATGGGAATACGCCATCGATTTTCTTACGCGCACAGGCAAAATGTGCGACGGCGCCCGGCAGGAATTCGTCCTTCTGTCCGATACGCTTGGCGTTTCGATGCTTGTGGATGCGGTGAACAATCCGGTCGGCGGAAACATTACGCAATCAACCGTGCTGGGGCCGTTTTATGTCGACGATCCACAGGTGTTTCCGCTGGGCGCAGACATTGCTGGCAAGATGCGCGGTACGCCAGCCTATGTGACGGGCAGCGTGTCATCTGAAGACGGGTCGCCGCTGGCGGGCGCGCTTGTCGACGTCTGGCATTCGGACGATGACGGCTTTTACGACGTGCAGCAGCTTGAAAAGCTGGACGGGCACGCCGGGCGCGGTCGCTTCGTCGCGGACGCAAACGGCAAGTTCCATTTCTGGACGATCAAGCCGACCTTCTATCCGGTGCCGACTGATGGCCCGGTTGGCGAAATGCTGAATGCGCAGGGGCGCCATCCGTGGCGGCCGGCTCATCTGCATTTCATGATCCACGCGCCGTGGCACCGGAAGCTCGTGACCCACGTTTTCGACCGGGCCGACAAGTATCTCGACTCGGATGCGGTGTTTGGCGTGAAGGACGAGCTGGTGCGTGACTATCCCGAACATCCTCCGGGCGTTGCGCCAGACGGATCAAAGCGCGACGGCGTGTGGGCCACCATCGAGTATGATTTCGTGATGGCCAAGCTACCCGAGAAGGCTGCCTGATCAGGCGGGGGGCGAGACGCGCAGGCGCATCGCCTCCACCTTGATGCACAGATCCATCACCACCTTGACGCCGCGTGCTTCGGCGCGTCGCGCGGCCTCATCACTGCGCACGCCAAGCTGTAGCCAGATGGCGCGGGGCAGGGTGGGCAAGTCGAGCGCTTCGTCGACTGTCTCTGCCGCAGCCTCCGAATTGCGGAACACGTCCACGATAGCGATGGGGCCGGGCACGTCGGCAAGATTTGCATAGACTGGCGCGCCGCCAATCTCCTTGCCCGCAAGGCCGGGATTGACCCCCACCGCGCGAAAACCCATGCGCAGCATGGCGAGGAAAACGCCGTTCGACGGCCGCGACGGATTGTTCGACAAGCCAACGACTGCGACCACGCCCTGGCCGGTCAGCACATCGTGCAGATAGTCATCCGTGTAATCGTCGTGGTCCATGCGATGGGCTCCAAAGGCGTGTTTCGACCAAGGTCTAGTGTTTCGCGGCTCTGCGCAGGCTTGTTCTGGGGCGCCGCGCGTGTCAATTGGCGCGCATGACCGAGCCGCTCACCGCTGACGCTATCAACGCGTTCTTCGCCGATCATTTCCCCCAGATCGCGCCGGGACGCGATTTTATCGTGGAGGAGACCGGCGCCCGGTTCGCGCGCATGCGGTTAGTCTACAGCGAGCGCCGGTTGCGGCCGGGCGGCACGATTTCGGGCCCCTCGATGTTCGAGCTCGCCGATCTTGCGCTCTACGCGGCAATTCTCGCCGAGCTTGGCGTGGGGGATGACCCTGCGCGCGCCAACACCTCGCGTGGCGCGCTGGCGGTGACCACCAACCTCAACATCAATTTCCTGCGCAAGCCGGAGCCCGGCGACCTCGTTGCTGATGCGCGACTGATGAAGCTTGGCCAGCGTCTCATCGTCGGCGAAGCGTGGCTCTATGGGCAGGGGGGCGGCGACGCTGTCGCCCATGCAACCGGGACCTATTCCGTGCCGCCGCCCAAGGGCTGATCTGCTAGGTTAGCAGGGTTCGATTCGAGATTTCGGAGCATTGAGGCGCATGGCGGGTTTTCCTTATCGCAGCGCGCATTTCATCGGCGTTGGCGGCGTCGGCATGAGCGCGACGGCGATGTTATTGCGGGACGCGGGCGTCGTGGTGACCGGCTCGGACGAGGCGGTGTATCCGCCGATCTCCGACGTGCTGCGCGCCGAGGGGCTTGAGGCGCGAACGCCTTATGGGGCCGACAACATTCCTGCGGGCGTTGAGTCGATCATCATCGGCAAGAACGCCAAGCTGGTGCCCGAAACAAACGCGGAAGTTGCGGAAGCTTTCGCGCGCGGCGCGCCCATCCTGTCGTTCGCGGATGTGCTGGGCATGCTGGCCGCGCAGCGCACGGCCATTGTCGCAGCGGGCTCGTTCGGCAAAACCACCAGCGTGTCCTTGCTGGCGCACTGTCTCATCGAATGCGGGATTGATCCGTCCTACATGATTGGCGCTGCGCCGCTGTCGCCGCCGCGATCCGCGCGGCTTGGCGCGGGCGATCTCATGTTGCTGGAAGGGGACGAATATCCCTCGTCCAATACCGACAATAGATCCAAGTTTCTGCATTACAGCCCGGCGCATCTGCTGCTGACTCCTTTGGCGCACGACCACGTCAATGTGTTTCCCACTGTTGAGAGCTACCTCGCGCCGTTCTCGCAGCTTGTCGATCTTGTGCCAGCGCAGGGCCTTGTGCTTGCCGCCACCAGCGGCGAATTGTCGGCGCGGTTTCTGGCCAGCGTGAAGCGGCCGGTGGTCACCTACGGCGTCAGCGAGGGCGAGTGGCGGGCGCGCGATATTGTGTGGGGCGAGCGTACGCAATTCACCATTGTGCACGGGACGCAGGACGTTGTTCGATGCGAAACGAGCCAGCTGGGCCTGCACAACATCGAGAACATGCTCGGCGTGGCCGCGCTTTCCCTGACGTTGGGGCTTGTGTCACCGGAGGGCTTTGCCGCAGCCATGGCCTCCTTCAAGGGCATTCGCCGGCGGCTTGATCGCAAATCCGAGAAGACGCGCATTCCCATGTTCGAGGGCTTTGGCTCATCGGACGAAAAGACCGTCAGCGCCATCGCCGCCATGAAGCAGCACTTTGGCGACAAGCGCCTGATTGTCGTCTTCGAGCCGCATACGTTTTCCTGGCGCAACCGTGCGACGCTGCACTGGTATGACAATTCCTTCCGGGGGGCCGACAAGGTGTTCGTCTGGCCGCCTGCAGAGCAGGGCGCTGGCACCCACGAGCAAATCGGTCTGGCGGATATTCTCGCGCGGCTGAAGACGGCGGGCGTCGACGCCGAGGGCTTGTCTACGGACGGCGGCGCGGTGGCTGCGATTGGCGACGCGCTGGGCGAGGATTGCGCTGTGTTGTTTCTCTCATCAGGTCCACTGGGCGGACTGATCGAGTCCACGCCAGCTTGGGCGGAGGAGCATTTCCCGGCCATTTGATCCGGTATTATAATACCGTGTATCAAAAATGCCTGTCTTATATGGCTTTCTGTGTCGTTTACGACGCCAAACGGTGTTGACGAGACGGGGCGTGGCGCCTATAAGGCCGCATTCCCTGATGGGGCCGCTTTGGCTGCTCCTCGAGAAACGGACATCCGATCATGTATGGCAATACGACCTCGACCAAGCCTGCCGACGTCGAGAAGAAGTGGGTGCTGATTGACGCAGAGGGCCTCGTTGTGGGCCGTCTGGCGACGATCATCGCCATGCATCTGCGCGGCAAGACGAAACCTTCCTTCACGCCTCACGTCGACGACGGCGACAACGTCATCGTCATCAACGCTGAAAAGATTGTGCTGACTGGCCGCAAGCGCGAACAGAAAATGTACTATCACCACACCGGCTTTATCGGCGGCATCAAAGAGCGCTCCGCCAGCTTCATTCTCGAAGGCCGCTTTCCCGAGCGCATCGTCGAGAAGGCTGTCGAGCGCATGTTGCCGCGCGGCGTGCTGGGCCGTCAGCAGTTTTCAAACCTGCGCGTCTACAAAGGCGCTGAGCATCCGCACGCGGCCCAGAGCCCCGTAACGCTCGACGTCAAAAGCCTCAATCCTAAGAACGCCAGGAGCGCCTGAATATGGCCGAGACTCTCTCCTCCCTGCAGGATCTGAAGGACGCGACGTCCACGCAGGCTTCTGAGGCTCCCGTGTATGTCCAGAAGCTGGACAAGATGGGTCGCGCCTATGCTACCGGCAAGCGCAAGGACGCGGTTGCCCGCGTGTGGATCAAGCCCGGCGCGGGCAAGATCACCATCAACGGCCGCGCGTTTGACGTGTATTTCGCCCGTCCCGTTCTGCGCATGATCGTTCAGCAGCCGCTGGTGATCTCCAAGCGCGTCGGTCAGTATGATCTCATGATCACCTGTGCTGGCGGCGGTCTTTCGGGTCAGGCCGGCGCCGTGCGCCACGGTCTGTCGAAGGCGCTCACCAACTTCGAGCCGGAGCTTCGCCCCGCGCTCAAGAAGGAAGGCTTCCTTACGCGCGATCCGCGCGTCGTCGAGCGCAAGAAGTACGGCAAGAAGAAAGCCCGTCGCAGCTTCCAGTTCTCTAAGCGCTAAGCATTTCTGCGCTTCAAAAAGCGCAGACAATCAACAAAGCGAACGACAAAAGTCCCCGGTTTCCGGGGGCTTTTTTGTTGTGCGCTTATTGCAGGTGAGCGTCCGCTTCCAACGGAGGCTGAGGTCGTCGCTCAGCTGATCGCATTCCAGCAAGTAGGGCTTGCGGGTGGGATCGAAGCAGGCGTGCGGCCGGGCTTGTTGACGCAGACCCTTCGTTCGACTTCAATCGCGACAACCGATGGGAGGACGATATGACAGGGAACGACAAGGGGTCGCAATGGACGGCCCCTGAGTTTTATGGCCGCGACCAGCTGATCGAGATTTCGAACCGGGTTCTATCGGGGCCTGAAATCGAGCTGACGGTGTCGGAGGATATCTTCCGCATCGAATGTGTAGGGCTCGAATGGGACATGGGCGTGAAAGTATTCGCGCCGAAATCCGAGTCTCAGGCCGCCCGCGACGCCGCCGGCAAGAAGATTGGCGTATTTCTTCTCCATGGCGGCGACGGCGACTTCAAATCGATGGAGCCGATGGCGCGCCTCTACGCGAGCCGTTTTGGACACAAGGCCGTCGCCATGACGTTTCCGGGACGTCTCTATCTTGATGATCCCTCGCGTGACTGGCCGGGCGACACGGTGAATTCGGACGGTTCCGTGCGCACGCCCATGTGGAAGCGCGGCGAATACATCACCCGCGACCAGTATGACATCGTGCACGATGACAGCCAGAAATTACGCTATGGATCGCGCCTGCTTGCGCGCGCCAAACCCGGCACGAATTTTTATCATCGCATGGCGGGATGGCCAGTCGCCTTCGTCGAGGGCATGAAGGAGGCGATGCGCCGCCACTTCCCCGCGGGCGAATACAGCATCTACGGCACGGGCCATTCTACTGGCGGGCCGATGATTTTCATGGTGAGCCAGCGAGTGCCAAATTTTGCCGGCGTCATCGCCGCCGAGCACTCGCCCTTCGGCGCCATTCAGGAAAAGCAGCACGACTGGTCGGGCGCGCTTGGCAAGGTCGCGGGCTTCGAGCGCGTGACCGAAACGCCTAATACCCGGACCGATCCGTTCAACGAACTCTACATCCGCACATGGCGAGATTGCGCGCGCTATGCCGGTCCCGAGGCGCTGGGTCGCGAGGGCCCAAACGCGCTGATGCGACTTCCCTCGCTTATGGAGGAGGTCCATGCGTGGTGGGATCAGGAAAAGTGCCGTCCGCAGTTCAAGGCTGAATACATTATCACCCATAACATTCAGGCCTCGCTGACCGCCGCCGCGCAAGTCACTGTCGAGCGGCTTGGGTTGACGGGCGCAGCGGCGCAGGAACTGATTTCGACCTATCAGGGCCTGCCTCACCCCGTGCCGGCGGAGAAGGGCAATCGAGTTCCCAACGTGCTTTTCGCCATCGCGAAGGACAGCCGTGATCACAGTCCGGAAGTGTATCGCGAGGTCGTTGTGCCCCTCTTCGGGCGCATCGAGCCCCCGCCGCGCGTCTCGGTTGCGCGGTTCGACGCGAGCACGCACTTTTATTTCCGCGCCGAGAAGGATCTTCCTCTTGGCGTCGGACCGGCTGTCGCCGAGCATTTCAACGCGGGCATGAAAAGCGGCTATTTTCTCCAAAACTGATCGACGGGAGACTTTCCATGCGCAAGCCGACCAGCAGGAACAGGACTATCGGACTTCTTGCATTCGCCATCTGCGCGCTTCCAGGCGCCGCA
>CANMLK010000133.1 GCA_947498445.1 Beijerinckiaceae bacterium | reverse complement strand
AGGCATGGTCGTCCATGAGACGTACCGTGATGCCTCGGGTGCTTGGCTAACACCGGCGGAAATCGACATCGAAACGTCTGGTGCAGAGCGTCGCGCAACAGCCCGGAATGATGGGCGGACGGTAATAGTTGGCTCGGTCGAGAAAATGTCGAAGTCCAAGCGGAATACTGTCGACCCCGACGATATTATCGCTGATTACGGCGCTGATACCGCCCGCCTCTTCATGTTGTCGGACTCTCCTCCCGATCGAGATGTGATCTGGAGCGAGGAAGGCGTGCAAGGATCGTCGCGTTTCGTACAGCAGCTTTGGCGGCTTGTGGGCGAGATATCCAACATGGCGGCGCCAAGTGGATCGTCATCGGCAGGGGCGCAGGAAGCAAAAGCGCTCGAGATACGACGCATTGCCCATGGTCATCTTTCACGAACGCAAGACCATATTGAGCGGCTTCGTTTCAACACGGCTATCGCAGAGATCCGCAAAATGGCGAATGCTCTCTCCGCTGCTGTGGGCGCCATCGAGACCGAGACAATTTCGGACGGACTGGCCTTAGCATACCGGGAAGCTGGCGAATTTCTCGTCGCGGCGTTTGCACCCATGATGCCCCATTTAGCGGAAGAGTGCTGGGCCCGCCTGGGTCATACAGAACTGCTGTCCACTGCTCCATGGCCAAGCGTGGATGCGACCCTCGCACATGACGACATGATCACCATTCCCGTTCAGGTCAACGGCAAGAAGCGCGGTGAGCTAATCGTGCTTCGTGAGATTGACGCAACCTCCCTTGAGAAAGCGGCGCTTGAACTCGAGGCCGTGCAAAAAGCGCTCGAAGGGCGTATGGTTCGCAAGGTGATCGTGGTTCCACAGAGAATCGTGAATGTTGTCGGTTAACTTAAAGCCCGCACTGCGGGTTATCCTCACGTCCATTGTCCTGAGCGCCCCGCTCATGGGCTGCTTTCAGCCGATGTACGGTGGCCCGTCTGGTCAAGCCTTGGTTGAGGACTTCCGCGCCATCAAGGTCGAGCCGATTGCCGAACGCATAGGGCATTATCTCGGCAACGAGTTGATTTTTCTGTTGAATGGAACCGGCGCGGTGACTCAAGCGCGCTACAGGCTCGTGGTCAGCGTCAAACAACGTGTTCAGGCGCCTCTCGTCGATACAGTAAGCGGCCGCGCCACATCAGGCATGCTGATTGTTGACGCTGACTATCGCTTGTTCCCTGTCGCCGGCGGCGCCCCGGTCGCGTCTGGCGTCGCTTTCGTGACCTCGAGTTATGACCGCACCAGTCAGCGCTTTGCCAACCTGCGGGCGGCCCGCGACGCTGAAATCAGAAGCGCACGCGGCCTCGCGGATCAGATTCGCACGCGTTTGGCGGCAGACCTTTCGCGACGGCCTTAATTCCACGTGGTCGCGATCAAAAATCACGAAGCCGACAGGTTCGTCAGAAGTCGGTCAGCCGACATCTGGCTTTACCTTTTTTGTGGACCGGATGCAGGGCTTGTTGCCGAACGTGCCCACAGCATTGTTCGCACCGCCGTCGCAAATCCTCGCGATCCCTTTCAGCTCTTGCGGCTTGATGGAGACCAGATTGCGTCTGATCCGGGCAAACTGGCCGACGAAGCCAACACGATTGGACTCTTCGGCGGAAGCCGCTGCATCCACATTGATGCTGGCTCCAAGACTTTCGCTCCTGCGATAGAAGATCTCATCGCAGACCCTCCGCAGGATTGTGTAGTCGTCATCAGCGCCGGGGATCTGAAAGGCGACTCGCCGCTTCGCAAGCTTGTCACTCGCTATGCAAAAGGCGCCGCGGTGGAATGCTATCCCGACACGATGAAGCAACTCGAGCTGATCGTGGATGAGGAAATGAAGCGCGCGGGCTTGACGATTACGCCAGGCGCAAGAGAGTTTCTGACAAGCCATCTTGGCGCGGACAGACTTGTCACACGATCCGAGCTTGAGAAATTGGTCCTCTATGCCTCCGGGCAAGGCATCATCAACGAAGGGCATGTTGAAGCCGTTATCGCCGACGCTGCAGCTCTAAGCATTGATGAAGCAATCTTCATTGCCTTTAATGGGGACTATCGAACAGCTATAGAAGCCGGGCAGAAGACGTTTTCTCAGCTGGATCCCGGCGTTTTCATGGGGTTCTTGCTTCGGCACATCCTGTTTTTGCATCGGATGCGAATCGATCTGGATCGTGGCGTATCGCTCGACAGCATTGGCGAGCGCTTGCCCCGCAATTACTTCGGGCAGAAGAGAACGCTTATCCTGAATCAGATCAAGGCGTGGAGCGCTACACGGCTGCTGCAAATAGCTGCAGAAATAGCGACAGCGTCTGCGCATGCTCGGCGGGACTCGCGCAGCGCAGATAGACTTGCCATGCGCTGCCTCTGGTGGATTGTGCGCGGCTCCCGCAGAGCGTCCTAGTTGCGCAAGCGGCCCAATATCATATCGAATTGATCGAGACTTTTGTACGTCACCGTGAGACGTCCGCCGTCACCGATGTGATCAATGGCGACAACCAGACCAAGTTCATCCGACAACTCACGTTCCAGGCTGCGGATATTTGGATCTTTCTGGCTTGCTTTGCCGCGAACGCTTTTCGTCTCCAATGCTCCCGAGCTTTCCTGGGCAAGGCGCTCCAGATCACGAACCGACAAACCATCAGCAACCGCCCGCCGCGCTGCTGCATCCGCATCAGGTAGAGCCAGCAAGGCGCGCGCATGACCAGCGCTCAGCGCCCCATCCATGACGAGCTTGCGCGTGCTTTCGGAAAGGTTAAGCAGCCGAAGCGTATTTGTAACGTGGCTCCGGCTCTTGCCGATAACGCGTGCAAGATCAGCCTGCGTGTGTTGAAAATGACTGAGGAGTTGCTCGTAGCCCAATGCCTCATCGATCGGATTGAGATCGGCTCGCTGGACGTTTTCAATAATGGCTATTTCCAGCATCTCGCGGTCATTTGCCTCAATGACGACGATGGGCACGTCATAGAGACCCGCCCGTTGCGCAGCCCGCCACCGACGCTCGCCCGCCACGATTTCAAAACTGTTCGTCGCGTTTGGGACAACGCGAACAATAATAGGCTGGATTACGCCCTTCTCTCGTATCGACGCAGCCAGACTATCCAGCTGTTCATCGTCGAAGCTACGGCGCGGATTGCGGCTATTGGGACGCAAATACTCGATCGGAACACGTCTGACACCCCGGCCCGCGGCTTCAGGGGTTGCCGAAGCAACTGATGCGTCCCCCATCAGCGCGGCCAGACCACGTCCGAGCCGTGGGCGGTTTTCGTCTGCCATTTTTTCCTCGTTACGCTGACGAATCAAGCAGCACGCAGTCGCCGCTCACGCTGAATGACTTCCGAAGCCAGCTTCAGATAGGCTTGGCTACCAGCGCACTTCAGATCGTAAAGCAGGACAGGCTTGCCATGCGAAGGCGCTTCCGACACACGAACATTTCGGGGAATGATCGTATCGTAGACCTTATCACCCATAAATTGCCGAACGTCCGCAACAACTTGCGTAGCAAGATTGTTTCGCGGATCGTACATCGTAAGCACCACGCCGTGGATGGCGAGCCGCGGATTGAGTGATTTACGAACTTGCTCAATCGTCGAAAGCAGCTGTGACAACCCTTCCAGCGCGAAAAACTCGCATTGCAGCGGCACAAGAACACTATCTGAAGCTGCTAAAGCATTAATTGTCAGTAGGTTAAGCGAAGGTGGGCAGTCGAGCAGGATATAGGTGAACGGATCTTCGTCTTGGGCTATCTGCTTTCCCAACTCCTGGATCGCGGTTCGCACCTTGAATGATCGATCACTGTCACCCGCGATTTCCAGCTCTACGCCAAGCAAATCCAGAGTAGATGGCGCAACGAACAAACGGGGAACAGATGTGGGCTGAGAAACCGACAGGAGGGACCTTTCTCCGACCATCACATCATACGTGGATGCCAAACGGCTTTTACGATCAATGCCTAGACCGGTAGACGCATTCCCCTGGGGATCGAGGTCGATAATCAGAACCTTCTCGCCGATTGCCGCCAAAGCAGTCCCAAGATTGATCGCTGTTGTGGTCTTTCCGACCCCACCCTTTTGGTTTGCGAGGACAATGACACGCATTGAGGCCATCCCATCAGGGGTTGGGCGCCAACGTCGTCGCGCTGGTCCCACGGAGAATAATTATTGCTGCTTCGTTTTCGGTCAAACTCGGCGCGATGTCCAACTGAAACTTCTGTGGCAACACGAAATCAGTGAGTTCGGATCGATACCCACGGCCTTTAGGGAAAAGGCCTACGGCGCCGCCGTGCAGAAGGGGCAGAGCGAGTTTTATCAGGGTTTGGAGGGGTGCTACAGCGCGAGCTGTCACGACGTCAACAGGATCCAGATCAGCGATCATTGTTTCGGCCCGAGCGTTGTGAACAACGGCTGGAGCCGCCAATTGTCGGGCTACCTCACGGAGAAAGGCACATTTTCTGCTATCTGATTCGATGAGATGTACGACTGCGCCCGGCCTATCCGCAAGCGAAGCCGCGATGACAATTCCGGGGAAGCCTGCGCCGGAGCCGATGTCGACCCAGCGCAAGGCCGTAGGCGCGAGAGCGAGCAGCTGCAGACTATCCGCAAAGTGCCGTTGCCATATTTGCGATAAGGTAGATGAGGCTACCAGGTTTTTTACGCGTTGCCATTGAAGGAGCAATTTTTCGTATGTTTCGAGCCGCTCCAATGTTTCACGTGAAACATCGAATAAATGGCAACTGTCGCCAAACCGTAAGACCACTACGCTGCGCCTCTCGTTGTGGAACCGAATCGATGGGGCCGCAAAGCTGCAGCTAAAATTGTAGCTGCGGCGGGGGTGACGCCCTCTACCCGGCCGGCATGAGCAACGGTGTGCGGCCTTAAGACACTAAGCCTTTGCTTGATCTCACTCGACAGGCCAGGGAGCCCCTCGTAGTCAAAGTTTAAGGGGATGATCTGCTCCTCTGCATCACGCAGGCGCAAAAGGTCCGCCTCTTGTCGCCGCAGATATACGTCATACTTGGCGTCGTTCTCCACAAGCTCGGAGATACGGTCATCAAAGTTTTCTAATTCAGGAAAAGCGCTCGCCAACTTCTTGAACGGGAGATCGGGGCGGGACAACACTTCAAAGAGACTACGTTGCACACCATCCCGGTTCACCTCTATTCCGCGCTTGGCGAATTCCTGAGGTGATAATCTGGTTTCCTCCAACGCGCCTCTCAATTTTTTCAATTCCAGCATCTTTTGATTGAACACTTCAGAACGGACGTCGCCCACGCACCCAAGGCCGACGCCGCGCGCGGTCAAACGTTGATCAGCATTATCCGCACGCAGGCTCAACCGATATTCAGCGCGCGATGTAAACATGCGGTAAGGCTCTGTGACGCCTTTGGTTACTAGATCGTCGATCATCACCCCGATGTAGCTTATGTCTCGGGCAAGATGGGTTTCGTCCTGGCTGGATGCTACGCGCGCTGCATTAAGCCCTGCGAGAAGCCCTTGAGCTGCCGCTTCCTCGTAGCCAGTTGTCCCGTTGATTTGTCCGGCGAGAAACAGCCCGGCAACCCGTTTGGTCTGTAACCCCAGCGTCAGTTCCCGGGGGTCGATATGATTGTATTCGATCGCATACCCTGGGGTGAGAATATTCACACGCTCTAGTCCGGGTATCGTCCGAATGAACTGCGCCTGCACTTCTTTTGGCAAAGAAGTCGAAACGCCGTTTGGGTACACTGTAAAGTCATCCAAACCCTCCGGCTCCAGAAAGATTTGATGGCTGCTGCGATCAGCAAAACGCGTGACCTTGTCCTCAATGGAAGGACAATATCGCGGTCCACGCCCAGTGATTGCGCCCGAGAACATAGCGGAAAGGTGAAGATTTGCGTTGATGATGTCGTGAGTCGCCGACGTAGTGGCGGTGACGTGGCATGCAACCTGGGTCCGGGTTATCTCTTTCGTCAGGCAGGAAAATGGTTCCGGAGACGAATCGCCCAGCTGGGGTATGAGCCCGCTATAGTCGATGGTTCTGCCGTCAAGACGCGGTGGCGTGCCTGTCTTAAGTCGCGCGAGAGTGAACCCATGGGTTAGGAGCGAATCAGATAGCGACTGACTTGCTGGATCTCCGAGTCTCCCGCCAACCGAGAGGCTGGAGCCAATGTGCATAACCCCCCGCAGAAAGGTTCCTGTAGTGATGACAACTGAGCCCGCATCAATCTTCGAGCCATCGCCAAGGGTGACGCCTGCTATTTTCGCCCCTGAGACGATAATAGCGGCAACCTCTGCCTCGAGCACATCCAAACCGGGAACCAGTCTGATTTCCCGTTGCATCGCAGCCTTGTAGAGCCCACGATCTGCTTGGGCTCGCGGGCCTCTTACTGCAGGACCCTTCGACCGGTTGAGCAGCCGAAACTGGATCCCGGCCTCATCTGCAACGCGCCCCATGAGTCCGTCTAGAGCATCAATTTCTCTGACAAGATGTCCTTTTCCAAGCCCGCCTATGGCAGGGTTGCAGGACATAACTCCAACGGTTGCAAAGCGATGCGTTACCAGAATGGTTCTCGCACCAACCCGCGCGGCGGCCGTAGCGGCCTCGCATCCGGCGTGACCACCTCCAATTACCACAACATCGTAGGACTTTGCCAAAACACCCTCGTCCAACTGATTACGCTAGCGAATCGGAATGTTTCACGTGAAACATCATTTACCCAAGCAAAAACGGCTAAAGACTTCATCCAAAAGGTCGTCGTTGCGAATGACGCCGATCATCTCATCCAAATAAGAAGCCGCGACCCGCAACTCCTCTGCCACCAACTCCAGCTGCCCTAACCTTAGCCTCTCAATACCACGCGACACGGATTCTCTAGCCGCGCTCACACCGGCGAATTGCCGGCGGCTCACAAGAAGTGATGGCTCACCGGCAACGTCAGTAGATGTCAAATCATCGTAGACCTTAAGCAGAAGGTCCGCGACCCCATCTCCCGTCAACGCAGAGATCCCACTATCCGGCATTTTAACCGATAAGAGATCGGATTTGGTTTTCACCGTCCATAGATTGGGGTGCAACAGATCAGGTTCAGCTGGGGTCGCATCATTTGCAGACAACCACAAAACAATATGCGCTTCTTTTACCTTTTCGCGGGTGCGAGCTATGCCCAGTTTCTCGATGGCGTCAGAGGCCTCTCGGATTCCCGCGCTATCGATAAATGTTACAGGCAACCCTCTTAAATCAATTGTAATCTCCAATAAATCACGAGTCGTTCCCGGTATTTCAGAGATGATCGCGACATCTCGCGAGGCTATACGGTTTATAAGTGTAGATTTCCCGGAATTTGGGGCGCCCGCAATGAGGACGATGCCACCATCCCGAACGATCTCGGTTCTTCTACGCCCAGCCAATGCATCACAAAAACAGCAACATAACTCTGCTAAATCGCTTTCTATTTCACGCGTTATATCGACCGGGATCTCATTTTCGTCAGGAAAATCGAGGTGAGCTTCGATGAGCGCCTGCGACTCAACGAGACGCTGCCGCCACGACTGAGCTATTCGAGGAACTTCTCCGGACAATTGCTTTAGCGCTTGGCGCCGTTGCAACTCAGTATCAGCCGCAACAAGATCCGAAAGCCCCTCGACGGACGTCAGATCAAGCTTGCCATTCTGGAACGCTCGCCTCGTAAACTCGCCGGGACCTGCGGCCCGGAGACCTTCAAATTCGCCTAAACAATCCAGGAGCGCGCCTACAACAGCCCTCCCACCGTGAATGTGAAACTCAACAACGTCTTCGCCTGTAAAACTGGTCGGACCCGGAAACCACAACAAAAGCCCGTGGTCGATAACTTCTCCGGTGCCTTTATTGCAAAGCTCAGTCAGAAGCGCACGACGAGGGGCCAAAGATTTCCCCGACAAACTCACGGCCACGATACTGGCCGCGGGGCCCGAAACCCGAACGACAGCTACACCTGCCCGGCCTATGCCGCTCGACAGCGCAAAGATCGTGTCAGACATGGCATCGACCCCTACGAGAAAAGTCCCGTACTACCGCAGGTATCTGTCCAGTATTTTACGTATTCATCGAATCAAAGAAGCTCGTATTTCCCTTCGGCGTCTCGCGAAGTTTACCAAGCAGGAATTCGATGGCGTCCACCGTACCCATAGGATTGAGGATACGCCGCAAAACGTACATTTTCTTGAGGATATCCGCGGGAACAAGAAGCTCTTCCTTGCGCGTTCCAGACCGTGTGATGTCGATGGAGGGGAACACGCGCTTATCCGCGACCTTACGATCAAGAATAATCTCGCTGTTGCCCGTACCCTTGAACTCTTCGAAGATAACCTCGTCCATACGGGACCCGGTGTCCACGAGAGCCGTAGCAATAATCGTTAGAGAGCCACCTTCTTCGATGTTTCGAGCCGCGCCAAAAAATCGCTTCGGCCGCTGAAGAGCATTAGCGTCAACGCCGCCGGTGAGCACCTTGCCGGATGAGGGGACAACCGTATTGTAAGCACGTCCGAGACGAGTGATTGAATCCAGCAAAATAACCACATCACGACCATGTTCGACCAGCCGTTTTGCCTTTTCGATCACCATCTCGGATACTTGGACATGGCGAACTGCAGGCTCGTCAAAGGTGGATGAAACAACTTCGCCCTTAACTGACCGCTGCATATCAGTGACCTCTTCCGGTCTCTCATCAATCAGCAGAACGATCAGGTAGCACTCGGGATGATTTGTCGTAATCGATTGAGCGATATTCTGAAGCAGGACGGTCTTGCCGGTCCTCGGGGGAGCTACGATCAATGCTCGTTGACCCTTGCCGATCGGGGATACGATATCGATGACGCGAGAGGATAGATCCTTGCGTGTCGGATCCTCTATTTCCAACCTGAGACGCGAATCCGGATACAAAGGCGTCAAATTGTCGAAATGAACTTTATGCCTAGCCTTCTCTGGGTCTTCGAAATTGATCGTATTGACCTTAAGCAAGGCAAAATAGCGCTCGCCTTCTTTAGGGCTCCGGATAAATCCTTCGACTGTATCGCCTGTGCGCAATCCAAAACGACGTATCTGTGAGGGCGATATATAAATGTCATCAGGCCCCGCGAGATAATTGGCGTCAGACGACCTCAGAAACCCGAACCCGTCTTGCAAGACTTCAACGACGCCTTCGCCGATGATCTCAATATCTTTGCTCGCCAATTGCTTCAGAATCGCGAACATCAACTCTTGCTTGCGCATAATAGAGGCGTTTTCAACCTCGTGCTCTTCCGCGAAGCTCAGAAGCTCGGTCGGCGACTTCTGCTTCAAATCATGAAGTTTGACTTCCCGCATGGGGACGATCCCTAAAAGTCCCATCGCTTAGGCAATGGGTGCTGACGTTTGAAAATACGGCGCCCGGGGGGCTAGGGCCGACCCAAACCGTGATGCGCGGCTTGCAAGGTAGCGGCTCCCGTGAGGAGAGACCCGATAGATAAGCCGATTCCAAAATCAACACAAGCGCGTCAGTTGTACGACTCAGAAAGGTTTGGCGATGACAAATATGACGATTCCTACCATCAGAACGGTAGGTAACTCATTGAGAATACGGAAATATCTCTGCGGTTTGATATTTGTGTCATCTCCGAAAGACCGCCGAAGGCGCCCCATATGAAAATGAGATGCAGTGAGGACCATCACAAATACAAGCTTGGCTTGAAGCCACCCGTCGGAGATGAAGCCTCCATACCAAATCAGGGCGATTCCTGTCGCCCAGGCAAGGACCATGGCAGGGGTCATGATGGCGCGATATAGACGCCGTTCCATTATCTTGAACGTCTCGCTCTGGATAGAACCACGTGTAGCTTCAACGTGGTAAACAAATAAACGAGGTAAATAAAGCAAGCCTGCCATCCATGAGATGATCGCAAGCACGTGAAAAACTTTAATCCAGACAAACATCACAATTCCGATTGCGGATCGTCTCTAAAACAAACCTTAAGGATTCTTTCTAAGTCTTATTTTAAGACTCCTGTAGGTCTGACAAGACTCATGACTTGAACTGCATATCCTGTCCACAGGAAGCTAGTCGATGAAGTGGCAGACATTTGGTTTTCCACAGAGGCGGGAAAACGCCGGAACACCTTTCTTAATAATGTATTAACGGTAAGGCGGTTTAGGTGTTACGACTGATAAAGGTTAATGAACCGTTTAGCGTCCAAGCGCCCCGGAATTATCAAACGCTTCGTGTCTGTTGATGAAATGGCGACTTTCGGGCATCAACTCACAGGGCTGGCTTAAACGGGGATGGTTATCCACCGCTCTCCACAGATAATCTGGTGGTTCAGGCCGACGGAGTCAGCATCGTGAATCGCAACTATTTCCACCTCCATTTGGTTTCCGATGCGACGGGAGAAACTCTGATTGCTGTCAGTCGAGCCGTCACAGCTCAGTTCCAGGGCGTGGCCTCAATCGAACACGTTTATCCCTTGGTTAGAACCCGTACCCAGCTTGATCGCGCGATCGCCGAAATCGGTGCGGCGCCCGGAGTGGTCCTTTATACATTGGTCGACAAGGAGCTCGCGTCAGAGCTCGAGCGAGCTTGTGCAGAAACCGGCAGCCCGCACCTGTCTGTCCTGCAGCCGATTTTCGAGTTGTTTCAATCCTATCTCGGGGCGGTCTCGACGTCGCGTCCTGGCGCCCAGCACATGCTGAACGCAGAGTACTTCAAACGCATCGATGCACTCAATTTTACGATGATGCATGACGATGGTCAGATCGCTGACAACCTTGATCAAGCTGATGTCGTGCTTCTGGGTGTGAGTCGTACATCAAAGACGCCGACCAGCATTTACCTGGCCAATCGGGGGATAAAAACCGCGAATATCCCCTTAGTCCCCGGCGTCCCCCTTCCACCGGAAATTTACGCAACCCGAAAGGCTCTCATCGTAGGATTGATAGCTTCCCCCGAACGAATTATTCAGATCAGACAAAATCGCTTGTTGACGTTGAATGCGGGTCAGGAAAGCTCCTATGTCGATAGGATGTCCGTCGCTGAAGAGATAGCAGGATCACGACGGCTGTTTCAGCAAAATGGCTGGCCGGCAATCGACGTTACGCGACGTTCTATTGAGGAAACAGCAGCGGCCATTATCGACTTTTTGAAAGAGCATAGACTCAAGTTTATTGCTGAGGGTTAGGCGTGCAATCCATCCAGCGCAAACTTTGGCTCGCAGACGAACCGCTGGTTCTCGCCTCGCGAAGCAAGGCGCGAAGAGCCATGCTTACAAACGCTGGGATACCGATTGATGTTATCCCGTCGGATGTGGACGAGCCGCTTTTACAAAAAGGAATCGGGCCGCACGCAACGGCTAGCGAGAT
>CANMLK010000132.1 GCA_947498445.1 Beijerinckiaceae bacterium | reverse complement strand
GTGTCTAACCCTTGCGTAAAGCTCCACTGTCTTCATCCCCCAGCCCCCGATCCAACGATCAAGGGCCTTTATCTGCCGTACTTTTAGTCCGGCGCGACCAAACAAATCGGCCGCTTCTGTGAGGGATTATTGCTCCGGCTTTTACAGTTATCCTTGCTGCGCAGCAAATTTGCAGGCTTCGCGCCAGCGTAAAGATCGCCATGCGCGCGACAGAGGGACCATATTTGGGAAAAGCTGTCCTCGAATGGAAGCGAGGCGCCACTCCATCCAATCATCTTTGCAAAGGCAGGATCTCGGGAGGCCCACTCATCCATCTTGCCGGTGGTGAGACGCGTCAGCTTCCAGGTTGCCCCGCTGTCTTCCGAACGCCAGATCCCCGCACCATGCCAGTCACCGCCGCCCCCAGCCCAGATCAAGCCTGTTTCTGCGTCACCTACCACATGGTTGATTGGCCAGCCGTCACAATGTGGGCCCGTCACTTTCCAACCGCTTCGCTCACGGCCGCCTTCAATCAGAAAGGCGCCTTTCGTGGTTCCAACGAGGATCGTAACGGCAGCTGACGTCATCACATTCGCCTCCGCGAAGTGCGAGGATATCACGAAGCTAATGGCAGCATAGCTGGTAACCGAACGTTTAGCGCGTCGCGATAAGCGAACGGGCCCGCCGTCGCAATCTCGGCCCTGGCTGCCTCTTGGCAAAGCGGTTGCGCAGTTTCGCAGCGACAATGGTCTGACCACAGCACGGAAGCGACAATCGTCGACGTTGTGCAAATTGGAGACTCCCGGCGTGTGCAGCACCGCCGGGAGCGAGATTCTTCTCGTTTACGCCTGTTGCGTAATCCGTAAGGATGGGCGCCTTTAATGACGTAAATTCTAGAATTCGGTCAGGTTAAATACTGCTGAACAGGACCGCGGTTCAAGATTTGCGCCCGGACGAATCAACCAGACCCGACCCCTTTTCTTGACTCTGCTTATATGAAGATCCGGTTCCTTTGGACTTCTTGTCAGCCTTAGGCTTCTTCACTTCCTTGTTTTTCTTCTGTTGACCCTTTGCCATGTACATTAGCTCCTTAGCGTCACAGCGGCAGAGGCTCCGACCGCAAAGCATTGACAGCGCGAGTGTAAGGTAAAGTCCGCATCAGGGCTAGCTTATAGCAAAATTCGGCGCAAAATTTTGCCTAACACTTGCCACAGCGTGGCGCCGCAAGCAAGCTAGGCCCCAGAGGAAAAAACGTCAGGCCCGCAAACAGATCAGGCGCGGCGTCTCAGCTTGTCGCAATAGTGATCCCAGGCTTTCCCCTGGGAACGCGGCTTCAGAATTTGACGCGTAATCGTCTCACTCTGTTCTTGTGTGAGAGGGTGGGGTTTGCCCATCTGGCACGCTATGGAGTAAATGCGGCACGCTTCTTCCAGGTACAGCGTTAGCAAAAGCGCCTCTCGCAGATCCTGCCCCACTGCAATCATGCCATGACCTTGTTGCAACATCGCTCGCGCGTCGCCCAGACATTGCGCCAGGCGTCTAGCCTCTTCCTTGTTGCCAGTCTGACCAGGCCGATCATAGTTTGGGAGGTTTCCGAAAAACGGAGCGCCGTAGTGGTGGATCGGCTGAAACTCCTGCAGGAGCGTGCCAAACGCCACTGTATAAGTGGGATGAACATGAACGATGGCGCCAACATCCGGCCTTGCCTCATAGATTGCGTTGTGCGCCTTCCACGGGCCGTCGAAGGCGGAGATTTCGTTCACCAGCAGGCCGTCTTCCCTGACGAGCGACGGTGAGGTAACGGGCATCGTCAGCATGTTTCCGCCCGCCAGTCGACAGCTCACATTGAAGGCGGCTTCCGAGACGCCCTCGTTCAGGAGGATTTGGCAGGTCAGGACAAAAGTCTTCGCCAGATCAGCGCTATAAGAGAGTGCAGATTCACTGGTTTGGACATTCATGTCACTCTATCCCCACGTTGCTCGCCAGACCGGTTGATCCGCCTCGGCTGATTTCGAATTGTCTTGCACATTGCTCAAGCAGAAAGCCAATGACTTTTCGAGTTGAATCGTCCGCCGCTTGCCGCTCCTCCGGTGATCGCGCGGCATTTTGTTGAAAAGCGTGTCCGACATTTTCGTAAGTCTCAAAGCGATGTTCAATGTCCGCCCGCGATAATTCCTGATCTATTCTTTCTGCGTCGGCAGGCGAAGGATTCTTGTCCTTGCCGCCAAAGAATCCCAAAACCGGGCATTTGATGTTTTGCAGCCGCATGAACGGCGTGGTCGATCCGCCCCACGCGTCAAACATTTCACCACCGTATAAAGTCACGACGCCTGCAAAGTCATATACGCTTGCTCCCAACAGCGCATTTCGACCTCCCATGCAGTGCCCCATGATGAACCGTGGCTTATCTCTCGATGCGGATTTTTCCACCAGCGAGAGGACCGCGCCAATGTCCTCAATGACGCCGTCGTCTGTCAGCAGGCGCTTCCGATCTCTGATGGGAACGTCACCTGGGGCGCGATGGGTGATGTCGGGAACGAAAACAACAAACCCATTTTCTGCAAGCTCATGCGCGATGCGCTGCGGGAAGCCATCCATTCCGCTGCGCGGAAACATGAGAACAATGACGGCTTTGATCAACTGAGTGGAATCTGGACCGAAGACATGTACGCCCATGACGCTGTCGCCCACGGGCGCTTGGATCACATTCTGCAAGGCGAGGCTCATTTTTATCCGAGGGAAGGTAACCGACGGTTCATTCCTTTAGCGCGGTGCGAAGACGAGATTTGATATGGTCCGGCGCTTGATAGGCGTCGTTTATAATCTTTGTCATTGCTTCCCAAGAGACCGGGTTCACGTCCAAGCTCTGCTTCTGCAATTCAGAAACAAAGTCTGGATCCTTCATGGTGCGGGCAAATCCCTCACGAAGAGCCGCGAGCATTTCCGGGGGTGTTTGCGGCGGCGCCGCGTAGGGATAGCCAATATCCTCCGCTGCGAAAAACAATTCCATCATGCGCCGATCTTCGCTGTTACGGGCGAAATCCAGGGCTAGCGGCACGTCTGGCAACTCAGGATGCTTGGACAAACCGGTTTGATAAAGCAAGTTGATCTTCTTATCTGTTAGCCAGGCGGTGTTTCGGCCCTTGAGGCCTCCCCAGGCAGTGGCTGCCCGACCTTCGATCTCGCCACGCTCAATCGCCAGGTCGACGTCGCCGCCGCTCTTGTACCCCATCACTACCTTGAATTTGAAATTAGCAGCTTCCTCCATCATTTTGGGAACCGTGGTCGTCGTTCCGCCCGACGATCCAACGATCAGCTGCGTGTGCAAAAGATCCTTTGCGGTTTTGACCGGAGATGTGTGCCATGAAATTGCAACTGCAGTAATACGATCCGGCGCACCGATCCAGTTAAGCTCGACCGGATTGAACTTCAACTTGGTTGAGCGCCCTGTGTACAATTCCTCGAACACAGCCGCCCGATTCAAAGCGCCAATGAAACTGCCATCGCGCCTCGCTGTATGGTTCAACTGATTGGCTAACGTCAGGCTTCCTGCGCCTGGAACGTTCTGCACGACAACAGCTGGATTTCCCGGGATGTACTTGCCAATGTACCTCGCCAGTACGCGAGCGTTCACGTCGTGCGAACCGCCAACGCCTGTCCCGACGGCCACCGTGAGATTGTTTTTACTATAGAAGGCCTCGACGGTTTCAGCCAAAGCGTCAGTTGAGCAGAGGGCGAAAATGACAACGGCAGAGCCTGCGAGTCGGCTCGCGGCTTTTGCTGAGCGCCTGGATCTTCTGAAGCTCGAAATCATTCTGCACCTCGTTATCCAACGATCATCTTGGTTTTAATGTCACGCTCCGGATTTGATTCTGGCTATCAAGGATCAACCGGGCGATGCTTTGGCGGAACCTTCACCTTGTCCGGATGCTCAAAAACATAATTATTGTCACCCACCAGCTCGTCCTTGGGGCTGAACCTGGGTTTTGCCGCCGCCTCGGCGCGCGCGCCAAGCAAAATCATGTACTCCGTGCCAGTGTTATCCAGCTGATAGAGATGTTCCTTCGGGATGATCATCATCTTGCCGGGCCCGACCGCCTGCTTTGATCCATCAGGAAAGTGGAAGGTGCATTCACCCTGGACGCAGTAAAAGAACTGATCTGCGGTATGCTTGTGCATGGGGCCCTTGGTCCCGGGCCAATCGCCGTGGATCCAAGTATGAAAATGATCAGTCCCAAAGAGCACCTTCTTGGAATGGCCCAAGTCGAGCTCTTCTTCCTTCACCAGATCAATGAATTGTACCGCCATCTGTCGTCTCCTCACCCTGTCTTTTCTTGAGGCTCACACGGGTGGCGGCAATCGTCAAGTATGGCGTTTTCTGCGTTTATTTGAGGATGCGGATTACGCACCAGTGTGGCTTTGACGGCTTCCAACCTGTTCAGAAAACGCCTACCATGCATCCCAGCTCAAGGTCATCCGGGAAACTCCGGCTGTGGGATGTTCATGAAAAAACTATCAGGGGAGAGAAGCCATGCGTTCCCGTTATGTGATGCTTGCCGCGATCGCCGCCATGATATCCGCTAGTTCCGCCCATGCCGAAGGACTGAAGAAGGTCGGCGAAATCACCATCCCCGGTGAGACAATCACCGACATTGGCATCATGGCGATCGACCAGGCTTCCGGCCTTGGCTATCTCGCCGACAAAACCAACAAAGGCGTCGTCGTATTCGATACCAAGACTAACAAGTTCGTCACCCGGATTTCAGGCTTCATCGGACGACTGAAAGACGGCGATGCTTCGGGTCCAAACGGAGTCGTTGTCGTCAAGGACGGCGACGAGGTTTGGGTGAGCGATGGCGACAGCACCATCAAGGTGATCGACATCAAAACCAATACGATCACGCGCACGCTCAACACTGGCGGGAAGAAACGCGCCAACGGGATGGCGCTGGGCGGGCCAATCAATACTGTCATCGTCGCCAATTCAAACGACGCCCCGCCCTATCTTAGTTTCATCTCGACCGATGCGGGCAACGAGATCATCGGCAAAGTTCTGATTCCAGAATCCGCAGAAAATCTGGAGCGTTCAGCCTATCACGCGCCCAGCGGGATGTTTTACACCGCGATCCCGGTTTCGAGCGTCGATGAGTCTAAAGGGCTGCTGGCGCAAACCGATCCCAAGAGCGGAAAGATGGTCAAACTGCACGAACTCCCCTGCCATCCGCACAGCCTCTCCATCGTTTCGGACACAACCATCTTCCTTGGTTGCAGCAACGCTCATGGAGCGAACAAGAAGCCGGGCGGCGATATGGCGATTTTCGATATTCCCTCGGCCAAAGTTGTTGGCTCGCTCAAGGATTACGGCGGCAATGGCGGCTCGACGGCGAATCCGGGAGTTGGCCAATATTACCACTCGACCTCAGGCGGCATCCTGATGGTCGTCGACACCAAGACAAAGCAGGGCCTGCAGCAGATCAAGACGTCGCGTGGGGCGCGGTCGGCGGCGGTGCATCAGGCGACCGGCCGACTGTACATTGCGGTGACCGATAAAAATCAACCCTGCCCCGGGTGCATTGCTATTTACGGGAGGAATTGAAATGTCTCGGGCGCTCTATGGCTGATCGTCAGGCTACGCCGGGACTGAACCTACCCGCGTTTGGCGTCTCCCTTGGCGCTTTGACTATGCTGCCTTTCTTCCTTCCTCGCCAAGCCGCTTTCTTTCATTTGTCTTCGCCTTTTCGAAGTTGATGGTGCTGAGATAGCCCAGCTTCGAATGAAGGCGGCGATGATTGTAGAACTGGAGCCAATCCATCACTTCGTCCTTTGCCGCCCGGCGAATAGCGAACCGCATTCCGTGGAGCCGCTCGACCTTCAAGGAGCCGAAGAGTGTTTCGGTTACGGCGTTGTCCCAGCAATCGCCCTTGCGGCTCATTGATCCACGCATTGTGAAGGCCTTCAACTGCTTCTGGAAGTCCCCGCTGGCGTATTGACTACCGCGATCAGAATGGAAGATCAGCCCGGAAGCCGGCCCTCGCCGGAACCAGGCCATCCTCAGAGCGTCGATGACAAGCTGGCGCATCATGCGCTCGTGCATGGCAAACCCGACGATCTGTCGGCTGAACAGGTCGATCACGACAGCAAGATACAGCCACCCCTCATCCGTCTGGACATAGGTGATGTCGCCCGTCCAGACCCGGTTCGGTTCCGGCGCGCTGAAGTTCCGCTCCAGCAGGTCCGGTGAGACCGGCAAGGCATGATTGGAGTTTGTCGTTACCTTGAACTTGCGCTTCCCGCGCGCCTGAAGGCCATAGGCCTTCATCAGCTTGCGCACGCGCTCTTTCCCGATATGAATGCCGCGTGCGCCGAATTCGCGCCATATCCTCGACGTCACGAAAGCTCAACGAGAATCGAAGGTACACCAGACCGCCTGCTGGATCACCTCAGGCGGAAAACGGTAGCCACTGTAGCTGATTTTCGTCATCCCGGTGAGCTATGGAGCCGTAGCCAGATCCGCAAGGCCCCGCGACGTGACAGAGCCAAAAGAACTTCTACAAGACGCTAGCCGCGTCGCATCTAATTACCGTGCGTTTTGAGCACAACGCGATCAGCAGCGTCCCTCAAATCAAAGAAGTCGACGCGCTGCAGATGCGCCGCAACAATTCCAATCTTGTAGATCGGCTCAGCGGATCGTCTGCCATGATCACACCAGATATTTTCTTTATCGCGTTGGACGGACAATTCATCAAGCAAAACTACGATCTGATGTCGCGCGGGGACTGGTTCGATCTGCCAGCAAGCCTGAGCGACGGTCGCATCGTCAAGATCACCTTCGAAAAAGGTGGCCCCGGGAGCAAGCTCTTCAAGGAAGTTTTCGCGCAATGGCAGACTTAGCCTGCCGCCGGAGCGATGCTGGTAGAGGGAGCACAATTCGATTCTAATCATCTAGCCGAAGAAACTAAGACCTTAAGTTTCATAATGTATTTTTAGCGCCATCAACGATGGCGCTCAGTCCGTCCAGCGAAAATCAGGTTTCAGCTCTGGGCGACTGGACTTCCTCTCGGAACGGAGCATTGCTCGCTCACCGCGCGCGATGAGGCCCGCGCGCTCCTGAACCCCGCTGGCGATAAGCCGATTGCGGGGTCGTGCTGGTGACAGCGGATGCTGTCGCTGCACAGGAGCGCATGATGACGAAACTTACAGATTCACAATTGGTGGTTCTTTCGGCCGCTGCGGCCGGGGATGATGGCGCGGCGGTTCTGCCATCGCGGATGATGAAGGCTGCTGCGATGAAGGTCGGAGCGAGTCTCGTCGGGCGCAAGCTGATGCGCGAGGTGAGAGCAAAGCCCGGCGTCCCGGTTTGGCGGAAGGATGAGGATGGACGCGGGATCGCTTTAGTAATCACGAAAGCGGGCCTGAAGGCGATCAACGCGGAAGAGGGGGGTGAGAGGGGCTGTGCGAACGTGATAACGCCGCCGGGCACAACCTTGGCTAGCAAAGCGAAGGTTGCATCAAAGCATGCTCACTCAATCGAACAGACGTCCGTAGAAAGCTCGGGCGACAAGCCGCAGGCGCCGTCAGGTAAAAAACGCGGGGCTGCCTCACAAGCGGTGAATGCTACTGCCAGCCGCGTTGGCTCAAAGCAGGCAACGATCGTTGGAATGCTCAGTGGGAACGATGGCGCAACACTTGACGCGATGATAGCCGCGACCGGCTGGCTGCCGCACACAACGCGCGCGTTGCTCACTGGACTGCGAAAGAAGGGCTTCGCTCTCGAGCGAGTGCGGGAGGAGGGCGTCACAACCTACCGCATTACAGGCCAGCCGGATCATGTGGGAGCTTGATCCATGCCGCGCTTGAAGATTGACGTCGATGCGGAGCTCGCAGGTGTCGCTGCCATGGGCGTCGACGAACTGCGTGCGTTGTGGCGCAAGCGGCGGGCGTGCGACCCGCCGCCTGCATTGACGAAGGATCTGATCGCAAGGGTGTTGGCCTGGTCGGTACAGGTCGAGGCCTTCGGAGAGGCGGCGCGGGTCCGCAGGATACTGGCGTCTGTTGGATCAGGCTCCCCTCCCTTGCCCGGTCGCCGGGGCAAGCCGGGCTCGGTGATCATGCGGGAGTACGAGGGGACGGTCCACGAAGTGACCGTCCTGCCAGACGGCTTTCTCTGGCAGGGCAAGTCATGGCCCAGTCTCTCGGCCATCGCGTTCGAGATCACTGGGACGAAGTGGAACGGCCCGAGGTTCTTCGGCGTCGGACAGCCGAAGCAGAAAGTTGGCCGGCTTAACAAAACGGAGCCACCGGCCGTCTCGTCGCCGACCCACGCCATCCAGCCCGCGAGCAGGGGATGCGCGCCATGAGCGCCAAGCAACTCAACCAATCAGAAGTCTCGCGCTGCGCCATCTACAAGCGCAAGTCGACGGACCATAATCTCGATCTCGCCTTCAACTCTCTAGACGCACAGCGCGAAGCCTGTGAGGCCTACATCAAGAGTCAGGCGCATGAAGGATGGCGGCTGGCGCCCGGCGAGTTCGATGACGGGGCGTTCTCCGGAGCGTCCCTTGATCGTCCAGCCCTGCAGGCGCTGCTGGAGGAGATCCGGGCCGGCAAGATCGATATCATCGTCGTCTACAAGGTGGATCGCCTTACAAGATCTCTTGCCGACTTTGCCAAGCTCGTGGAGCTCTTCGATGAGCATGGCGTCTCCTTCGTCTCGGTCACCCAGTCGTTCAATACGACTTCCAGCATGGGGCGACTAACCCTCAATGTGCTGCTCTCCTTCGCCCAGTTCGAACGCGAGGTCATTGGCGAGCGCGTGAGGGACAAGATCTCTGCCTCTAAGCGCAAGGGCATATGGGTCGGCGGTCCTGTGGCGCTGGGCTATCGCAGCGTTGACAAGAAGCTTCAGGTTGTTCCTGAAGAAGCACAAACCGTTCGGCTGATCTTTGAGAAGTATCTTGAGCTTGGATCAGTCCAGCAACTCGCAGCCTGGCTGGACGAGCAAAACGTCCGTCCCAAGCCGCGCCAGCTTTCCAGTGGGAAGACAATCCAGGCCGAGCGGTTCCGTGTTGGACCTCTCGCCTACATGCTGCGCAACCGGTTCTACATCGGAGAGATCGCCTACAAAGGCGAAGTCCACAAGGGCGAGCACGAGTCCATCGTCGACAAAGCAATCTTCGAGGCCGTGCAGGAACGCATGGAGGGCCACAGCGTCGCGCGAAAGATCAGACGCTCATCATCGTCCGCCATTCTGACGGGGCGTATCTTCGATGATGCAAGCCATCCGATGTCACCCAGCCATACGAACAAGAAAGGTATCCGATATCGCTATTATGTCTCGCAGGCGCTGGGGCAGGGCGAGAAGCATCGGGCGGGATCAGTGACGCGGGTCTCGGGGCCGGATGTTGAGGAGGCGGTTTGCAAAGCCCTGCGGCAGCATCTTGTCAGTGAATGCAACCTCGAAGACCGCGCGCTGGTTGAGCAGCAAGTTGAGCGCATCGTGGTGACGGCGGGTCACCTTAACATTAAACTCGCATCGCAATCCGATGGCACTACCAACTTCGACGTCGATCATCATCACAAACCCAACACCATCACCATTCCCTTCATTGTCCGCGGCACAGCGCGCAAGGGCTATCTGCATCAGCCGCAATCGCAACCGGCGATGGCGACCGAGACGAGGAAGACACTTCTTAAGGCCATCGGCCGCGCCCGTGGATGGCTTGATCAGCTTCTCAATGGCGATGCGGCCTCCTTCGACGAGATCGCGCAGCGCGAGGGTCTGGTCGAACGCCACGTCCGCTTCCTGATGCCACTCGCGTTTGTCGCGCCACGCATCATTGAGGCCATTGCGGATGGAACGGCGCCCGCCGATCTCACGGTCACGCGGCTTGCAAAAGCTCTGCCAAGCAATTGGTCCGATCAGGGCGGGGCGATCCTCGGCACCTGAAAACCTCAGTGCGAGATGCGTGCGTTCCGCGCAGCAGGAAATTTTCCCCTATGGCATTTTAAGCGCGACACGCTTCAAGACGAGCGCGAACCTTTCCGGCCTCTCGACTTAGCACGACCGCGCGCGACTTCGCCTCGCAACCAGTCTCCACGGCAAGCGAACCCGTCTCCGCGAGTTAAATTCGGCAAACACGGAGATTCGAAATTCGGGCGTGGAGACGGGCGACCCCAAAAACGGAGAACGAGGCCAATTGCCGCCGCTGTCTCAGTCTCCAATCTCCGGCGGCGCGCACAAAGCCCGCAAACACGTGGGTTTTCTCGCTCTCGCGGGAAAAGTCTCAACTCGGAGAACTGTGTGGCTGGGGCGGGAGGATTCGAACCTCCGTATGGCGGAATCAAAATCCGCTGCCTTACCGCTTGGCGACGCCCCAATGCGCGGCGGACCATAGTCGGGCGGGCGCATCGCTGCAACAGGCGCGCTTGCGCATGGCTGGGGAAATTCGCTTGTCGAGGCCCTATCGCCTCGGTATAAGGCAGGCCTTCGCGCATCGCGGTCGGTTTCGCCGTCGCATGTATCGACGGATCGGAGTGTAGCGCAGCCTGGTAGCGCACCTGCTTCGGGAGCAGGGGGTCGGAGGTTCGAATCCTCTCACTCCGACCATTTTATTCTATAAAGCACTGATTAATAAGGAAATTTTATCTTATGGATTGAGCGATATGCCCTCGAGTATACACTTCTGACACGGATTAAGGCGGACAACAGCGAATAGGGCATCAGTCGGATGCCCTGACCCAGTCGGCATCACTTCTTCTCCTGACACCCGATTGGCTTCTGCTGCCTCGCTAGATAACGAACCCACTGGTCCATCCGAGCCAAGATAGCCTCTTTGCTATTCGCACCCGGCCACCGCCCGTGTATCGCATCAATGATTGCGGTTATTAGGTCTTCGCCCTCATGTCGCGAAATATCCATGAGGTCAGCGATTTCCTCCCATTGGGCGAGTTTCTTCGCCTCAAGCGCTTGATCTGGCAGTCGTTCGCTTTACCAATGCCGACAGCCGTTTTGCAAGGGGCTTAATTTGCGTTGGCTCATGGCTCCCATAGCCGCGATGCGCTGCTCCAGTTCCTCCGTTTCCAGTGCCTTCCTACGGGCTTCCAGCAGACCCGAAAGCGCTTCGTCCTCATCCAGCAGCAATTCCCCGTTCGCCGCCGCTTGCAGGATCGCTTGCTGGGCGTCGGCGACCCCACCAGCGTCATGGATGGGTGGAAGCTCGATGTGGGGGGCCCTCGACTTCTGTTGCGGGGCAAATTCTGTCGAGTACGAGCCTGATGGCGACCATGTCGCCCGCCTTGGCGGCCTCTATGGCTTTGCGGGCAATCATTTCCCCCTCCTCCTCCAGCAGGGCCTCGATGGCTACCGTGGCCCGATGCCGCGCTCCTTTTGGTCC
>CANMLK010000131.1 GCA_947498445.1 Beijerinckiaceae bacterium | reverse complement strand
TGCGCCGATCATGGTCGGTGCGCCCCTTTCGCATGTCAACGAGCCCGCTATGCAGGAACGAGAGGTGGGCGGCATCGAAGCCGCCTTCCAGCCCCTGCAACCAGTTGCATTCCTGAACATGGCGCGTGACAAAGCGATGCGACGCTGGCACGTGAGCCCATTCGAGATCGGGAAACTCCGGCTTGTGCTCAGGCGGGCCCATGTAAGTCCACACAAGATCGCCGCGTTCAATGCACGGATAGGAAACAGCCTTGATCTTGTCCTTCACGTTGCTGCCCGGCGGCACGCACGGAACGTCAAGACATGCGCCGTTCACATCGAACTTCACGCCGTGATAAACGCAGCGCAAGCCGCCTTCCTCGTTGCGCCCGAAAAAAAGCGAGGCTGTGCGATGCGGACAATATTCACTGAGAAGGCCGATCCTGCCCTCGGTGTCACGGAAAAGAACAAGATTTTCGCCAAGCAGCCGAACGCGGATTGGCGGCGAGTCAGGCTTGTCGATCTGATTGGAGAACGCGGCCGGAATCCAGTAGCGGCGCATCAAATCTCCCATTGGCGCGCCTGCGCCAACGCGCGTCAGCAATTCGTTGTCCTTGTGGGACAGCATCGCGTTTCCTCCAGTCGATTTTTTTGAACATCCGCCCCGAGGCCCCGCTTGTCAAGGCGCGGGCCTCCCTCGCCAGCGCGCAGGCTATGCAGTGCGAATTTATCGGCAAAACAGGGCTGCAGACATCATCCGGGCGAGCCCATTTCGTTTGATATTTGTACGGATTGTCGGCGGCGCCCGGGTCGCCTATAGCGTTGCCGTCGAAACAAACGGAGGAAACGATTCATGCGAAATGCAAAGCTTGCCGCTTTATGCGGGGCGCTTCTTGCGAGCAGCGCACTCAGCGCGCCCGTTTCCGCGCAGTCGGATTACTTCGCCGGCAAGACGCTGACAATGATTGTCGGCAGCGACGCGGCGGGCGGATACGACACCTATGGCCGCCTCACCGTGCGCCATATGGTGAAGTACCTTCCCGGCCAGCCGACCATCGTCGTGCGCAACCAGCCCGGCGCCGGAAGCGCCACTGCGGCTGCAGCGATTTTCAACACCGCGCCAAAGGATGGAACATGGTTCGGGATCATCTTCCCGGGCGTGATCATCGGACCAATTCTTGATCCCAAGCCGCAAACGCTGTTCGACGTGACCAAGTTCTCTTATCTGGGCAGCGCTGATAGCGGCACGCGCGTGTGCATCACGTTCGAAAAGTCCCAGACCAAGACATTCGAGGATGCGCGCAAGCGCAAGACCATCATGGGCGCGAGCGCTGCGGGCGGCTCCACGCGCGATTACGCCTACATGCTCAATCACGTCGCCGGCTCCCAATTTGAGGTCGTCAGCGGCTACAAGGGCAGCGCCGACATCTTCCTTGCCTTGGAGCGCGGTGAAGTCGACGGCATGTGCGGCCTTGACTGGTCCAGCCTGAAAGCTCAGCGCGGCGACTGGATCAAGGCAAAGAAGCTGAATGTCCTCATCCAGACGGGACTTGACCCCGAGAGCGAGCTCGTCGACCTCGGCGTGCCGGACATGTGGAAGTTCATCGCCAACCCAGTCGATAAAGCTGCGGCGGAACTCGTCGTGAGCCAGCAGATTTTTGGCCGGCCGTTCGTTGCGCCTCCCGGCGTACCCGAGCCCGTTTTGAAGGTTCTGCGCGAAGCCTTCGACAAGACGATGGCTGACGCCGAGTTCAAGGCCGACGCACAAAAGGCGCGAATCGACGTCAGCCCGACGAATGGGCAAAAAGTGCAGGAACTCGTGACGCGCGTTTTCTCAACCCCGGCCGAGACCGTGGCGCGGGCCAAGCGCATCATCACGCAGTAACGCAAATGGCGTTGGACCCCAATTGCTCAGGGCGAGCGCGCTGGAACAGCTAGCTGTGGCGGCGCTGCAACAATCCTCCGCGGAGCAAGCTCCGCGGCATCAATTTTCGCGTGAGCCTCTTGCGTATGTTCGAATCCTGAGGCGTTTTATGAATGCGGCAAAACCGGGGCCCTCCTGGTCGCGCACGCACGATATGGAATCGCCAATGCGAAATCTCACCAGAGCGGCTTTGCTAGCCGCCAGCATGATCGGGCTCGGGGGAGCCGCGCAGGCGCAGGAATCAGCTGCTGAATTCTTCCGCGCCGCCTTCAATCAGACCGCAGAGAAAGCATCTTTCCGTCCGCAGCAGAGCTCTGTTGCGCGTCAGGTCGTCGCTTATCCCGGTCGCCATGCACCCGGCACCATCGTCGTCTCGACAGCCGAGCGTCGCCTGTATTTTGTGCAGGGTGATGGCACCGCCATCCAGTACGGCGTGGGCGTTGGCCGCCCGGGCTTCACCTGGGGTGGCAATATGAGCATCACCCGCAAGGCGGAATGGCCCGGGTGGACGCCGCCGCCGCAGATGCTGAAGCGTCGTCCCGATTTGCCCCGCCATATGGTTGGCGGACCGGACAACCCTCTTGGCGCGCGCGCCATGTATCTCGGCTCCTCGCTCTATCGTATCCACGGCTCCAATGAGCCGGAGACGATCGGTCAGGCCGTATCATCTGGCTGCATCCGCATGACCAACACGGATGTCACCGATCTCTATTCCCGCGTCCGCGTCGGCACGCGCGTGGTGGTCGTGCGCTAACACGCATAACGCCATCAACTCAATCAAAGGCCGGGCGCAAGTCCGGCTTTTTTTGCGCCAAACTTCCGGTTTGAACCCCATTATGAATGTTGACGCACAGATTCCCGAATTCATCCTGCGGCTGATTGGCGCCTTCTATTGCTTCGGCTCGATCATCGGCGCGGGGATGATCACTCACTATTCGTTCCTGGATCACGCGCTTGAGGCGATCAGCAGCAAACCAATCCCATGGGCAGAGCGTTTTCGCGAACGCCTGATGCTGGCAGGGCTTGTCCCGGTCGTTGCTGGCGGACTCGCGCTGATGTTCCTGTCGCCTTTCGCGCCGTGGCTGTTCGCCTTCTCGGCGATCTGGCAAGCGCTTTATTTGGGCTGGTTCGCCCCCCGCTATCTCGACCCACACGACGACCCCGGCGAGGAAGTCCGCACCAGGACATGGCGGGCATTCTGGGGCTACCTCGTGGCCACTGCGTTCGTGCTCGCAGCCGCGTTCATGGGCATTCTGCGCGGCCCCGGCAGCTCGCTGGCCTTTGGCGCCGGCGCTGTTGCGACAGTCGCGTTTGCGGGTTGGACCTATTGGTCAATGCGCAACAAGCTCACGAATACCGGCTCTGCGTTCGCTGGCCTTTCAAACTCCAACGATCCATCCGAAGGCTGGGACAACCTCTCGGAGAACGGCTTCAAGATTCGCGATCCCGAAGACATTTCCGTCATTATCCGTCCGTCATGGAACGACGGATCGTTGTTTCGCGCAGACACAGACGACGCCGTCTCGTGGGGCTGGCAGGAAAAATATCTCTCCGAGCCCGCCCGCGATCTGCTGGCCAACATCGGCTGTGTGTTTTGCAACGTGGCGGACCCCTACGATCCACGCCGCTGCGCGCTGATGAACCCGGACGACGTCAAGACCATTGAGGCGGAGGGCAATCAGGCTTTTGACCTTATATGCCAGGAACTGGGCGCTGAACGGGTTACATTCCAGCCTCTGCCCGCGCCCGTCGGGCCCGTGATGCTCGCCGGCCGCATCAAGATCGAGCCGTTTCAGCTGGATGCGGTCATCTGGTCGCTGGACGAGCCCATCAACGAACATCCGCGCAAAATCTTCGAGGATGAATTCGGCATCTCGTGGTCCCTCACCCGCCACCTCAAGGAATGGGCGGAAGACTGGCGGCTGGCTCACCCTGACGACGAGGACGGAACGGACCCCGTGCCCGAGACATGGACAGAAGGCGAGCAGGACGCCCATGAAGAGCGCGGGCGGGTGCTGGCCGTGCGCCTGAAACGCGAACTTGCGGCGACCGACCGGGCGCATGTCATGGTCTATTACATGACGCGTAACGTCGGCCTGCTGGAGGCGCATGCCGATATGGAGATCCCGCCCCTCCCGGCGCCGCGCCCCAACAAATAGCGCACAATCATGCCTGCCCACTCGCCAACCGCTATATTCCGGCATATATAGGGCTTGAGAGGGAGAGCATGAACATACACGCGCCCAAGCCGCCCACACAGATGCTGAACCCGGCCGCTGCGCCGCTCGTCGATCCGTTCGGGCGGGCGATCACCTACGTGCGCGTCTCCGTCACTGATCGTTGTGACTTCCGCTGCGTCTATTGCATGTCCGAGGACATGCACTTCCTGCCAAAGCAGGATCTCCTCACGCTCGAAGAACTCGACCGGCTGTGCGCCGCCTTCATTGCGCGCGGCACACGCAAGCTGCGCATTACAGGCGGCGAACCGCTGGTCCGCCGCAATATCATGAGCCTCTTCCGCTCCCTCTCGCGCCATCTCGAAAGCGGCGCGCTGGAGGAATTGACGGTCACCACAAACGGCTCGCAGCTCGCCAAATATGCGCAGGAGCTCGCCGATTGCGGCGTGCGGCGCATCAACGTGTCGCTGGATACGCTCGACGCTGACAAGTTCCGCGCGATCACCCGCTGGGGCGATCTGTCGAAAGTGATGGACGGGCTGGACGCTGCGCAGGCGGCAGGCCTCCAGATCAAGATCAACGCTGTCGCTTTGGCCGGCGTCAACGACGGCGAATTCCCGGACATGATCCGCTGGGCGCACGGGCGCGGCATGGACCTCACCTTCATCGAGGTGATGCCGCTGGGCGAGATCGACGGCCAGCGCGCCGATCAATATCTCCCGCTGAACAAGGTGCAGGCGGATCTGGCCAGCGAATTCTCGCTCGAAGGCAGCGATTACCAGACCGGCGGCCCGGCCCGCTATGTGCGCGTCAAGGAAACGGGAGGCCGCATCGGCTTCATCACGCCGCTTACCCACAATTTCTGCGAAAGCTGCAACCGCGTGCGCGTCACATGCACCGGCACACTCTACATGTGCCTTGGGCAGGAGGACGCCGCGGACCTGCGCACGCCCCTGCGCGCCAGCGAAAGCAACGACCTTCTCAATGAGGCGATCGTGCGCGCCATAGCCCGCAAGCCCAAGGGGCATGACTTCATCATCAGCCGTGACACGCAGCAGCCCGCCGTAGGCCGCCACATGAGCGTCACGGGCGGCTAATTCCGCAGCACCCCACCAAAGTATTCCCCCTTGCAGCCCGCTGAACCGCCCTTCGCGGCTCATCCGGCCTTTTAGCCCTTGGATGGGAATGCTAGACGTGGGGTTGCAGCCGCGGTGACGCGCCGGCCCTGGAGGGGGTATGTCAAGTTTGCTCACAATAAGCCGCGCGATCGACTGGTTCAACGAACGTGTCGGCAAGGCGATGATGTGGCTCGTCCTCGCTGCTGTTCTCGTGTCATCGATCAATGCGTTTGTGCGGTATGGCTTCAACGTCAGCTCGAACGCGTGGCTTGAACTGCAATGGTATTTGTTCGGCGCCGTGTTTCTTCTGGGCGCCGCTTACACGCTGAAACAGAACGAACATATCCGCATCGACATTGTGTCCGCGCGCCTGTCGCAGAATGCGCGCAACTGGATCGAAATTATCGGTCACGTGCTGTTCCTGACGCCGCTGTGCCTGCTGATGCTGTGGCTCGGCGTCCCCTTCTTTCTACGCTCATTCGCGTCGGGCGAAATCTCGTCGAGCGCGGGCGGACTCATCGTGTGGCCAGCGAAACTCCTCGTCCCGCTCGGATTCGCGTTGCTGCTGGCGCAGGCCATTTCGGAAGTCATCAAGCGCATAGCTTTCATGAATGGCCTGATCCCCGAACCCAATCTGCGCGGGGGAGCGCACGCCCCCGAATGATGGCTTTCATCGCCCAAAATCTCGCGCCAATCATGTTTCTGGCGCTCGTCTTCTTTTTGTTGCTTGGCTACCCGGTGGCGTTTTCGCTCGCCGCGTGCGGCCTGCTTTTCTTCATCATCGGCGTCGAACTGGCGCCCCTCTCCGGTGGCTCCATCGTGCTTGATTGGCCGCTGCTCTCAGCGATGCCCGAGCGCATCTATGGCGTGATGAACAACGAGACGCTGCTGGCGATTCCGTTTTTCACGTTCATGGGCCTCGTGCTGCAACGCTCCGGCATGGCCGAAGACCTGCTCGACACCATCGGCCAGCTATTCGGCGCCGTGCGCGGCGGCCTCGCCTTCGCCGTTGTGTTTGTAGGCGCGCTTCTGGCGGCCACCACGGGCGTTGTCGCCGCCTCCGTCATATCAATGGGCCTCATCTCCCTGCCCATCATGCTGCGCTATGGCTACGACCGGCGCCTTGCTACCGGCGTGATCGCGGCCTCCGGCACGCTGGCGCAGATTATCCCGCCCTCGCTCGTTCTCATCGTAATGGCGGACCAACTCGGCGGCTCCGTTGGCGACATGTACAAGGGCGCCATCATCCCCGGCCTCATCCTGTCCATGATGTACGCGGGCTACGTCTGGCTGATGACAGTCTTCAAGCCCGAAAGCGCCCCGGCTCTTCCCATCGAAGCGCGCACGATTGTTGAAGACAAGACAAAGTCCCGTCGGCAAGCCATCACGACGGCCTTCGCGCTTCTCGTTGCGGGCGTGCCGATTTTCTACTTCCTGATCTGGGCGGTCACGACCATTGCGCGATTGGCAGGGGCGACTGTCACGACGCCCGATCCCGCCATCCTTCTGCTGATCGCAGGCGCAATCTCGCTGGTCGCGTTTGGCCGCAACCTGCTGGGCGACAATCTGTCGAAGGTGGAGTCGCCGCGCGTCAACACGCTGGCCATTGTTGGTTTCGGCATCCTCATCGGGCTGCTTTTTGCTGGCCTGATCCGCCAGTATCGCCCGGAAATGCTCGCTGACAATGTCGCCGTCTGGTCGGCTTTTTCCGCCACTCTGACGCTCTATGCACTCGCCGTTCTCAACCGCGCCACGGGCGTCGCCCTCATGGCGAATATGACGCAACAGGTCATTCTTGTTCTGGTGCCGCCACTGTCGCTGATCTTCCTCGTGCTTGGCACTATTTTTGTTGGCATCGCGACGCCGACCGAAGGCGGCGCGATGGGCGCGGCAGGCGCACTGCTGCTGGCGTTCGCCAAGCGCAGCCTGAGCATAAAACTGTTGAAACAGGCGCTCGACGCGACCCTGAAACTATCCTCATTCGTGCTGTTCATCCTCGTGGGCGCGCGCGTCTTTTCACTCACCTTCTACGGCGTCAATGGCCATACGTGGGTTGAGCATCTGCTGACGTCGCTGCCGGGCGGAGAGTTCGGCTTCCTCGTTTTCGTCAATATCCTCGTCTTCCTGCTGGCTTTCTTCCTCGACTTTTTCGAGCTGGCTTTCATCATCGTCCCGCTCCTGGGGCCTGCCGCTGACAAGCTCGGCATCGATCTCATCTGGTTCGGCGTCATTCTGGCCGTGAACATGCAGACGTCATTCATGCATCCGCCGTTTGGCTTCGCCCTGTTCTATCTGCGCTCCGTGGCGCCGAGCGATCCCTACAAGGATCGCGTCACAGGCAAGATGATGGAACCCGTCACCACAGGCCAGATCTACATGGGCGCCATCCCGTTCGTGTGCATCCAGTTGGTGATGGTGGCGCTGGTCATCGCCTTTCCGCAAATGGTGATGCACTACAAGGGCAACGTAAAGCAGCTTGATCCAAGCGCGGTGGAAGAGCAGTTCCGCAATATCGCGCCGCCGCCGGACTCATTCCAGATGCCCGACTTCAAGTTCTGACGAGAAAGCCCCGGATACCGGGGCTTTTTTTTTGCATCAGAGCCGCTGACGAACCATAAACAGGTCGTAGTTGAATTCCGCAATCCGCCACCATTGATATTGATCGCCGCGAAACGCCATATAGGCGTCGTGCATCTTCTTGAACTTCGGATTCTTGGCGACGTTTTCGGCGTACACTTCGTTGGTCGCCTTGAAGCACGCTTCAAGCACCTCATTGGAGAACGGCCGAAGCTGCGTGCCCGCAGCGACAAGACGGCGTATTGCAGGCGGATTTTGCGCATCATAGCGCACAAGCATTTCCTGATTGGCCATCGCAGCCGCCGTGCGCACGATTCCCTGATAGGCCTTCGGCAACTCGGCGAATTTCTGCCGGCTGATCATCAGATGCAGCGTCGGCCCGCCTTCCCACCAGCCGGGGAAATGATAAATAGGCGCGACCTTCTGGAACCCGAGTTTCTCATCGTCGTACGGCCCCACCCATTCGGCAGCGTCGATCGTGCCCTTTTCGAGCGAGGGGTAGATGTCGCCGCCGGCAAGTTGCTGCGGCACCACGCCCAGCTTCTGCAGCACCACACCGGCAAATCCGCCAATTCGCATTTTGAGACCACGGAAGTCCGCGGGCGTTTTGATCTCGCGGCGAAACCAGCCGCCCATCTGCGTGCCCGTATTGCCGCACGGCAGCGCGACGCAGCCATAATCGGCGAGAAACTCATCGAGCAATTGATTGCCGCCGCCGTGATAGAGCCACGCGTTCATCTGCCGCGCGTTCAGGCCGAACGGCACCGCCGTCCCAAACGCAAATGTCGCGTCCTTGCCCCAATAATAATACATCGCCGTATGACAGGCCTCGACGGTGCCGTTCTGCACCGCGTCCATCGCCTGCAGCGGCGGCACAATCTCGCCGCCCGCAAAGACCTGAATCTGGAAACGTCCGTCGGTCATCTCGCTCACCGCGCGCGCAAACGTCTCGCCAGCGCCATAAATAGTGTCGAGCGATTTGGGAAAACTGGACGTCAACCGCCACCGGATTTCAGGGGCTGACTGCGCAATGGCCGGGGCGGCGATGACGAGCGTGCCGCCGCCTGCTGCGGCGCTTGCCGCCTTTAAGAATTCACGTCGTTTCATGTCGCACTCCCCTGTGGGACTTTGCAGCCCTTGACGCACAGCAGCGGAGACAAAAGGCTCAGCTCTGGCAAGCGCTCAAAAAGAAAAGCCCCGACTTTCGCCGGGGCCTTTCTGTTTTGCGAGGCCAGCTCAGAGCCGCTGACGCACCATGAAGAGGTCGTAGTTGAACTCCGCCACCCGCCACCACTGATACTGGTCGCCGCGGAACGCCATGTAGGCGTCGTGCATCTTCTTGAACTTCGGGTTCTTGGCCGCGTTCTCGGCGTAGACTTCGTTCGACGCTTTGAAGCAGGCTTCAAGCACGTCGTTGCTGAAGGGCCTGAGCTGCGTGCCCGCGCCAACAAGACGCTTGATGGCGGCCGGATTCTGCGCGTCATATTTCGCCTGACAGTCGACATTCGCCAACGCCGCCGCGCTGCGCACGATGGACTGATAGTGCTTCGGCAACTCGTTGAACTTCTGCCTGCTGATGAGCAGATGAAGCGCCGCGCCGCCTTCCCACCAGCCGGGGAAATGATAAATAGGCGCGACCTTCTGGAAGCCCAGTTTTTCGTCGTCGTAGGGGCCGACCCATTCAGCCGCGTCGATCGTACCCTTCTCAAGCGAGGGATAAATATCGCCGCCGGCGATGAGCTGCGGCACGACGCCGAGCTTTTGAAGCACAGTGCCGGCGTAGCCGCCGATGCGCATCTTGAGGCCGCGGAAATCGGCAGGCGTCTTGATCTCGCGACGGAACCAGCCGCCCATCTGGGTGCCCGTGTTGCCTGCCGGCAATCCGACGCAGGCGTAGTCGCCGAGAAGTTCGTCAATGAGCTGATTGCCGCCCCCGTGATAAAACCACGCATTCATCTGACGTGAGTTTAGGCCGAACGGCACCGCTGTGCCGAAGGCGAACGTCGGGTCCTTGCCCCAATAATAATACATGCAGGTGTGGCAAACCTCGACCGTGCCATTCTGCACAGCATCTAAAGCTTGTAGCGGCGGGACGATCTCGCCGCCCGCGAAAACCTGGATCTGGAACTTGCCGTCCGTGGCTTCCGACACAGCCCTGGCGAAGGTCTCGGCGGCGCCGAAAATCGTGTCCAGCGATTTTGGAAAGCTGGACGTCAGGCGCCAGCGAATTTCCGGCGCCGTCTGCGCAATGGCCGGAGCTGCAATGGTCGTCGCCGCGACGCCTGCGGCCGCTGTCTTGAAAAAATCCCGTCTACGAATTTTCACGCGCTCTTCTCCTCGTAGTCCCTGTCGCCGAAGCTTTGCTCCCGGCCGACATGTGAACCTGAATCCGCAGCAAAGTGCGAGCCGTTATTTTGTCTACTTTACCAGAACACAGGCCTTCAAGCGCGACATTCGCGCAAAGGGCGCTATCTTGGGCCCGGGTGACAATCAATCGGAGGGGCGCATGGCCGCGGTTGCTTTTTTGGGTCTGGGCGTAATGGGTTTTCCGATGGCGGGCCATCTGGCGGCCAAAGGGCATCGGGTCACGGTCTATAACCGCACGGCGCAGAAAGCCCTGAAATGGGTCGCGCAACATGGCGAAGCGGCGGCCCCGACACCCCGCGAAGCGGCTGCAGGCAAGGACTTTGTCTTCGCTTGCGTCGGCAATGACGAAGATATTCGCTCTGTAACGACGGGGCCAGACGGCGCTTTCGCAGGCATGAAGAAGGGCGCGACCTTTATCGACCACACAACCGCTTCAGCGGACGTGGCGCGGGAACTCGAAAAAGTCGCCAGTAGGCTCGGACTCGCCTTTATAGACGCGCCCGTCTCTGGTGGTCAGGCGGGCGCCGAAAATGGCCAGCTCACGATCATGTGCGGCGGCGATTCTGGCGCATATGCGCCCGCTGAACCTGTGATGGCGGCCTACGCCAAGGCCTGCAGGCTCATGGGACCGTCTGGCGCGGGCCAGCTCACGAAAATGGTCAATCAGATCTGTATCGCCGGCCTCGTTCAGGGACTGGCCGAAGGACTGGCGTTCGCCAAAAAGGCGGGCCTCGACACCCAATCCGTCATCGACGTGATTTCGAAAGGCGCCGCTCAATCCTGGCAGATGGAAAACCGCCACGCGACGATGACCGCGGGCAAATTCGAATTCGGCTTCGCAGTGGACTGGATGCGCAAGGATCTTGGCATTTGCCTGACCGAGGCGCGCCGCAATGGCGCTCAATTGCCCGTCACGGCGGTCGTCGACCAGTTCTACGCGCAAATTCAGCGGATGGGCGGCGGACGCTGGGACACGTCGAGCTTGATCGCGCCCATCGACAAGTAGCGCAGCGTTTGCGTCATAAAAAAGGGCCGGTGATGAGCCGGCCCTTTTCGTTGCTTGTTTGCTGAACGCGCTTAGCGGCAGGGTGGCAATCCGGGACGCCCGCAAGCCTGGCGCTGCTGCTGCTGCATCTGCTGCTGGCGCTGCTGCTGCTGCATCTGCTGCTGCTGGCGTTGCTGCTGCTGCTGCTGCATCTGCTGCTGCTGGCGTTGCTGCTGTTGCTGCTGCGAGCGCTGCTGCAGCATTTGCTGCTGACGCTGCTGCTGC
>CANMLK010000130.1 GCA_947498445.1 Beijerinckiaceae bacterium | reverse complement strand
TCAACCCGCCCGGCCGGACGCTGCGACCCTTGCGTCCAATCGCATGTCGCCGGACATGAGCTATGATCAGACTGCGCGTTTTCTGGCTCGTCATCTGGGGCGTTTTTTGCCGGGCGCGCCGGACGTGACCGCGCGGCACGTTCCCGGCGGTGCCGGTCTCATCGCTGCGCGCCGCTTGTCAGAAGCCGCGCCTGACGGATCGACCATCGCGCTTCTGTCGTCCAACATCATTTACGCTGCCGCACTCAAATTGCCCGGCGCGGAAGTGAGCGTCGCGCGATTTGTCTGGCTCGGCGCCGTAGCGCCGGACTCATGGGGCTGTATCCAGACGCGCGAATCAGCGGGCAAGGAAAAGATATGGGCGGGATCGCTTGGGGTTGGCTCACGCGCCGATATCCATGCTCGCGCCCTGCGGGATTTCATGGGTTATCCGTTCCAGATTTCGAACGGATACACCAGCCGGTTCGAGCTGGTGCGCGCGATCGAGACCGGCGAGATCGATGCGGCCTGCGGTTGGCCCTCTTCCGACATAGAGCGCCGTCGCGGCCAGTGGTTCGACACGGGCAAGATGGACGTGGTTGCGAGATTCAGCCGGACAAATGCTGGCCTCACTGGCCCTGTTCTCACTGGCCCTATTCTCGGTGGCGCTGACCTCACAAGCACGTGGCCGCAACCATCCACCGACATTGCAGCAACGCTTGGCGTGCTTTCTCTTGAGGCTGAGCTGGCGTGGCCGCTCGCCGCCCCGCCCGGCATGGCGCTGGAGATGGCGGCCGCATTCAGTGACGCGCTGGAGCGGATCGCCTATGATCGCGCGGCCCTTGAGGACGCCATGCGCGCTGGCGTCGCGCTTGATCCGGTATCCGCGCAAACGGTTCGCAATCACGTCGCGCAGCTCATGACGCTGCCGGATAGCGCGCGCAAAAAATTGGCCGATCTCTATGGCGCCAGTGGCAAATAGCGCGCTTTGCCCCTAGTCTTGGCGCAACGGAGGAAACCATGCACCAGAGCGCGATCACAAACCTCGGCGGACGCGAACATCTCCTTGTGAGCCTGACTGGATCTGGCGGATCAGTCGCAGATGAAGCGCGGCGCGCCATGACAGACGGGTTGGCGCTGATTGAGGCGTCGGGTTTTTCCACGGCGCATCTCGTGCGCAGCCGTCTGTTCGCCCGCGATGCGAACGCCCGCCGCCTCGCAAGCGATGTGCGCGTGGAGATGCTGAAGGGCGCTCTTCGTTCCGCAAGCTCCAGCTACATTGACCCCTCCCGCCTGCCGGGCGCCGCTAACGTATCCATTGATCTTGTCGCCGTGCGCGCCCTCACCCACGAACAGAAAGTAGCGCGCGAGTATGAGCCGGCCATCGCGCCGCCGATGTTCGTTGCGGTCGGAAACATGGTCTACGTCTCCGGGTGTACGGATGTGAGCGAGGGCTTTGACGCGCAGATCGCCAACATTCGCTCGTATATCGCGCGAAACCTTGAGGCTGCAGGCGCGGGTTGGGACAATGTAGTTGGCGTCAGTGCGCACGTGTCTCGCAAGATTGACGCCGGTGAGGCGTGGCTCAAACTGAACGCCCTGTTTCCAGATCTGCGCGGTCCTTTATCGATGTCGCCGGTTGACGGTTATTCGGGACCCGAGAAGTTGATCGAGATCGAAGCCACGGCAAAACTGGGGTGAAGGGGAACATAATTTGACAATCCAGCAAGGGGCCGTCGCAAGCGTTGGCGTCTCGTCAGGCCACACTTTCACGAAACAGCCCTGCTCCGCGATCCGACTGATTGCGGGCCTTGGCGTCGAGGGCGACGCGCATTCAGGCGCGCTGGTGAAACATCGCTCGCGCGTCGCAAAAGATCCGAGCCAGCCCAATCTGCGGCAGGCGCATATCATCCACGCTGAATTGTTCGACGAACTGGCGGCGCAGGGCTTTCACGTGCGATCAGGCGACCTTGGTGAGAATATAACCTCGCGCGGGGTTGATCTTCTCGCGCTCCCGCGCGGCGCGCTGCTGCATATTGGCGAAGAAGCTGTGATTGAAATCACGGGCCTGCGCAATCCGTGCCAACAGATCAACGCTTTTCAGCCGGGATTGATGCAGGCTGTCATCGAGCGCTCGGACGATGGCGGACTTGTTCGCAAATCCGGCGTGATGGGGGTGGTGCGCGTCGGCGGACTCGTGCGGCCCGATGACGTGATCCGCGTCGAGCTGCCCGCCGAGCCGCATGTTCGCCTTGAGCCGGTCTAGCACCAAATGGAGCGACCATGAACCAGCGCATCGAGATCGACGGGCACGACTGCGTTTACGACTTGAAGGGCAACGGGCCTTGCCTGACGCTCCTGCACAGCGTTGGCCTGAGCACGCGCGAGGGCTGGCGCTATCAGCGTGATGTGCTGGCGGAGCAATTTCAGGTTCTCACCTATGACTTTCGCGGACTTGGGCAATCGTCGCGCGGTTCCGGTCCCGTCGGGGTGGACCGTTTCGTGCACGATCTTGGCCTTCTGCTGACGACGCTCGAGATCGGAAAGACCGCCCTCATGGGCGTTTCGCTGGGCGGCTTTGTGGCGCAGAAATTTGCCGCGCTTCATCCCGAGTGGGTGACGGCGCTGGTGCTTGTTTCAACCGCCCCAAAGATATTCGCGGGCTTTGCGGAGCGCCGGTCAGCGCGCAACGAGAAGATACGCGCGCACGGGATGAGCGCAGCTGCAGGCCCGCAGATCGACAGCCACTTTCCCGATGACTTTCTGAAATCCAATCCAGATGTGATCGACTGGTACAAGACGCATTATCTGGCGAACGGCCCCGAAACATACATCGAGGTGATGGAAGACCTCGGTCGCTATGACTCAACCGGCGACCTTGCACGGATCGTCTGCCCCACGCTCATTGTGGCGGGCGAAGCCGATCACTCATCCGTTGCGGGTTCAGTGCCCCTCGAAAGCGCGCGCGCCCTGCACGCTGGCCTCAAGGACTCACGGCTTGTGACGATTCCGGGCGCTTTCCATTATCCGCACATCGACCACGCGGGCGAATTCAACGCCGTCACGACGGCATTTCTGCAGCCCTTCGCGCGTTCGTAAGCCTTCACGTACGCCGGCGCGCTGCGGGTCTAGCGCGATTACAGACTGCCAATGGCAAAGCCGAGGGCTGCGAGAAGGCTGACCAGACGAAGGCTGCGCCAACTATTCTTGCGATTGAGCCAAATGAGGTTGGCTCGCGGGAAAGTTGCTGAGCCGCCCATCCCCCTAACCATAGCCCGCCAAACGCGCCCAGCGGCCCGATCACGAAAGCTGCCGTCATCGCCCGTTCGCCCTCGAACGTGGAGACGCCGACAGCTTCCAGCAGAAAATTGCCAAGAAACGCGGCGAGCCCATAGCCCGCCACGCCAATTAGCAAGCAGATCAATGCCTTTGAAACGATCCGCATGACGCATCGCCGATTTTCAAAAAGATGGAGCGAGAGCTTCGCTTCGACAAAGCCTAGTTTGTGTCCACATTCCGGACAAGTGAGGCGCCCCTAACGATGGGCGCACGGCGCCTTGAACTTGGGCGCCGCCGCAACAAGCAGAGCGCTTATTGTGCAGTGCGGCAGAAAAAGGCGAGGCCTTTCCCGCAGGGCTCGTCTGGCACGGCGTGTGCCTTACAAGCTGCGTAGCGGCCAACGATGGTCGCGACCCGATCTGATTGATCAACCGGCAAAGCCGCCGAAGGACGCTCACAGGAGCGCGACCTTCGCGCGGCTTTTTATTTTCCGGCCCTCGCGGACCGACTGAGATTGACGAACTGGAGCAAGACATGACGAAGGACAGCAAGCCCGCCACGAATGCCCCGCCCGCCGACCTCTCCAACGCAGGTCGCCGCGATTTCCTGAAGACAAGCAGCGCCGCCGCGCTCACAGCCGCGGTAAGCAGTATGTTCCCTTCGGGCGTGTTTGCGCAAGCTGGGGGCCCCGAGACGCAGAAGGCCGTGCTCGGCTACATCGCGCTGACCGATTCCGCAGCGCTGATCATCGCCAAGGAAAAGGGCATTTTCGACAAGTACGGCATGAAGGGGATGGAAGTCTCCAAGCAGGCGTCTTGGGCCGCAACCCGCGACAACATCGTTCTTGGGTCCGAAAAGAACGGCATTGACGGCGCGCACATTCTGACGCCGATGCCCTACCTCATCTCGACCGGCAAGGTGACGCAGAACAGCGTGCCGACGCCGATGTACATCCTCGCGCGGCTAAACCTTGATGCGCAGGCCATCTCGGTCGCACAGGAATACAAGGACACGAACGCAACGCTCGACGCCTCCGCCCTGCGCGAAGCTTTCGCGAAAAAGCGCAAGGAAGGCAAGGAGGTGAAGGTCGCGATGACCTTCCCCGGCGGCACCCACGATCTGTGGATTCGCTACTGGCTCGCCGCCAACGGGATCGACCCCGACAAGGACGTCTCGACCATCGTTGTGCCGCCGCCCCAGATGGTTGCGAACATGAAGGTCGGCAACATGGACGCCTTCTGCGTTGGCGAGCCGTGGAACGAGCAACTCGTCAATCAGGGTATCGGCTTCACAGCCTGCACCACGGGCGAAGTGTGGAACAAGCATCCCGAGAAGGCGCTCGGCATGCGCGCCGATTGGGTCGATAAAAACCCGAAGGCCGCTCAGGCCATGCTTCAGGCCGTTATCGAAGCGCAGATCTGGTGCGACAAAACTGAAAACAAGGCTGAGATGGCCGCGATCCTCGGCCGCCGTCAATGGTTCAACGTGCCGCCCGCAGACATTCTTGGTCGCTTGATGGGCGACATCAATTATGGCAACGGCCGCCTGGTGAAAGCGACCGGGCAGGAGATGAAGTTCTTCAAGGACGACGCGTCCTATCCCTTCAAGAGCCATGACTCGTGGTTCCTCACGGAAAACATCCGCTGGGGCAAGTTTGAACCCACCACCGACGTGAAGGGGCTCGTTGACAAGGTGAACCGCGAAGACATCTGGCGCGCCGCCGCCAAGGTCATCAACGCGCCTGCCCCGGCGACCACATCGCGCGGCAAGGAGACGTTCTTCGACGGCAAGGTCTTCGACCCGGAAAACCCTGCGGCCTATCTCGCGAGCCTCACCATCAAGCGCGTCGCCTGATTCATTCGGCACGGAGCCACAAATGTCTTTACCCCTGTTCAAAAACGATGAGCCGCTTGTGAAACCAGCGGCGCGGGTACTCTCCCTCCCTGCCCGCCTGCAGAAGCGGAATCTCACGTTCGGGCCGATCTTGCGAAAGATCGCCACGGCCGTGGTTCCGCCGCTGGTCACAGTCATCGCGTTGCTGTTGATCTGGCAGATTCTCTGCGACAAACCGGGCGCGACATTGCCGGCTCCTACCGTGGTGTGGAAGGAAGCGAAGGATCTGATTGTCGATCCTTTCTTCGTCTACGGCACACAGGATGTTGGCTTGGGCTGGCGCGTGCTCGTTTCGCTCGAGCGCGTCGGCATTGGCTTCGGCTTTGCAGCTGTCGCGGGCATTCTTGTTGGCTGCCTGATTGGCCAATCCGATTGGGCGATGCGCGGGCTCGACCCCGTGTTTCAGGTGCTTCGCACCGTGCCCCCTCTAGCGTGGCTGCCCATCTCGCTGGCAGCCTTCCGGGACTCAAGCCCGTCGGCGATTTTCGTGATTTTCATCACGGCGATCTGGCCGATCATCATCAACACGGCGGTGGGCATCCGCAATATTCCGATGGACTATCGCAACGTCGCTGCGGTGCTGCGGCTCAACGCTTTCGAGTTCTTCTACCGCATCATGATACCGTCTGCGGCGCCGTATATTTTCACCGGCCTGCGGATCGGCATCGGCCTCGCGTGGCTCGCCATTGTTGCGGCTGAAATGCTCACTGGCGGCGTCGGCATCGGCTTCTTCATCTGGGACGCCTGGAACTCGTCGCGCCTGCCCGACATCGTCGTGGCGCTCGTTTACATCGGCCTGGTTGGCTTCGTGCTCGACCGGATGGTCGGGTTCCTCGGAAATCTCGCCACGCGCGGCACAGCAGCAAGCTGAAGGAGGATCACATGGAACGTCCGTATCTCAAGATCGATCACGTCTCAAAGACCTTCCAGCGCGGCGGCGCTGTCTCAGAAGTGCTCAAGGATGTCACCCTCGTCATCAACAAGGGCGAGTATGTCTCCGTCATCGGCCATTCGGGGTGTGGCAAGTCAACGTTGCTCAACATGGTCGCGGGACTTCTGCCCGTGACGAGCGGCGCCATCCTGCTTGAAGACCGTGAAGTGAATTCGCCCGGCCCGGACCGCGCGGTGGTGTTTCAAAACCACTCCTTGCTGCCGTGGCTTTCGGTCTACGACAACGTGAAACTGGCCGTGGACAAGGTGTTCTCGGGCACGCGCTCACGCGCCGAGCGTCACGAATGGAACATGCACAATCTTGAACTCGTGCAGATGGCCCACGCCAAGGACAAGCGTCCGGGCGAAATATCGGGCGGCATGAAGCAGCGTGTGGGCCTTGCCCGCGCGCTCTCCATGGAGCCCAAAGTGCTGCTGCTCGACGAGCCTTTCGGCGCGCTCGACGCACTGACGCGCGCGCACCTGCAGGACAGTGTGATGCAAATTCACGCATCGCTTGGCAACACGGTCATCATGATCACCCACGACGTGGACGAGGCGGTGCTTCTGTCCGACCGCATCGTGATGCTGACCAACGGTCCGGCGGCGCATGTGGGCGAAGTGCTTGAGGTTGGTCTGGTGCGGCCACGCAAGCGCCTCGAGCTTGTGTCCAACAGCCAATACATCAAGGCGCGCGAGGGAGTGCTGAAGTTCCTCTACGAACGTCATCGCTTCGTCGAAGCCGCCTGAACATAGCGTGGGATTGATTACAATGACCGAGAAACTGGTCGTCATCGGCAATGGCATGGCGGCGGGCCGCGTGCTCGACAACGTGTTCGAAACGGCGCCCGATCGTTACGCGGTAACGGTCTTCGGCGCCGAGCCGCGCGTCAACTATAACCGCATCCTGCTCTCGCCGGTGCTGTCGGGTGAGAAGGCGTTCGAGGATATCGTCACCCATGACGACGCCTGGTACGCCTCCAACGCCGTCGATCTGCGCAAGGGCGTCAACGTCGTCGCCATCGACCGCGCGACGAAGACGGTGACGGACTCGACCGGCGTTGTGACCTCATACGATAAACTGCTCGTCGCCACAGGATCGAACCCGTTCATCATTCCCATTCCCGGCGTCAATCTGCCGGGCGTCGTAACCTATCGCGACCTTGATGACGTCAACGCCATGTTGGCGGCTGCGGAAAAGGGCGGCCATGCGGTCGTTATCGGCGGCGGATTGCTCGGCCTTGAGGCCGCTGCGGGCCTTGCCATGCGCGGCATGAAGGTGAGCGTGGTGCATCTGATGCCAACGCTCATGGAGCGCCAGCTCGACGCGGCTGCGGGCTATCTGCTGCAGGGCGCAATGGAAGCGCGCAACGTCGACGTCATCACGAAAGCCAACACCAAGGCGATCTTCGAGCAGAACGGCCGCGCGGCGGGCGTTTTGCTGGATGACGGGCGCACCCTGCCCGCCGATCTGGTGGTCATGGCGGTCGGCATCCGGCCCAATTCGACGCTGGGCAAGGCTGCCGGTCTTACGGTCAATCGCGGCATCGTTGTCGACGACGAAATGCGCACGAGCGACGCGGATGTGTTCGCGGTTGGCGAATGCGTCGAGCATCGCGGCCAGTGCTATGGCCTTGTTGCTCCTCTCTTCGAAATGGCGAAAGTAATCGCCGCGCGGCTAACGAATGACCCTGCGCCTCGCTATGAAGGCTCGTTCCTCTCCACCAAGCTGAAGGTGACGGGCGTTGATCTGTTCTCTGCCGGCGACTTCGCCGATGCGCCGGACCGCGACGAGATCGTGCTGCGCGACGCGGCGCGGGGCGTCTACAAGCGCCTTGTCCTGAAGGACAACATGCTGATCGGCGCCGTGATGTATGGCGACACGGCTGACGGTTCGTACTTCTTCGAACTCGTGAAGTCGGGCGAAGACGTATCCGACATTCGCGACACGCTGATCTTCGGCCGCTCATTTGCGGGGGGCGCTTCGGCGGACCCTAACGCCGCCGTTGCAGGTCTCCCTGCGAGCGCAGAAATCTGCGGCTGCAACGGCGTATGCAAGGGAACGATCATTGACGCCATCGGCGCCAAGGGCCTGACCGACCTCAACGGCGTGCGCGCCCACACCAAGGCTTCGGCCTCGTGCGGCTCATGCACCGGGCTGGTGGAGCAAATCCTTGCGATGACGCTCGGCGACGGCTTCCAGAAGGCCAAGGTCGAGCCGATGTGCACGTGCACGGATCTGGGCCATGACGACGTGCGGCGGCTCATCGTGGCCAAGGAATTAAAGAGCATCCCGCAGGTCATGCAGGAACTTGAATGGAAGACGTCTTGCGGCTGCGCGAAGTGCCGTCCGGCGCTCAACTATTACCTGCTGTGTGACTGGCCCGAAGAGTACACCGACGACAGCCAGTCGCGCTTCATCAATGAGCGTGTCCACGCCAACATCCAGAAAGACGGCACATATTCGGTTGTTCCGCGCATGTGGGGCGGCATGACGAGCCCGTCCGAATTGCGCGCCATCGCGGACGTAGCGGACAAGTTCGCCATTCCCGCTGTGAAAGTAACAGGCGGCCAGCGCATCGATTTGCTTGGCGTAAAGAAAGAAGATCTGCCCGCCGTGTGGGCTGATCTGAACAACGCAGGTATGGTTTCCGGTCACGCCTACGCAAAGGGCCTTCGCACCGTGAAGACGTGCGTCGGCACGGACTGGTGCCGCTTCGGCACGCAGGACTCAACCGGCCTCGGCATCAAGATCGAGAAATTCATGTGGGGCTCATGGGCCCCCGCCAAGGTGAAAATGGCGGTGTCCGGCTGCCCGCGCAATTGCGCTGAAGCGACGTGCAAGGACGTCGGCGTGATCTGCGTCGAGTCCGGTTACGAAATCTCATTTGCGGGCGCGGCGGGACTTCACGTTCGCCAGACCGAGTTTCTCTGCAAGGTAGAGACCGAAGACGAGTGCATGGAAACCATTGCGGCGCTGACGCAACTCTATCGCGAACAGGGCCGCTATCTGGAGCGCATGTACAAATGGTCTGTGCGCGTCGGAATCGAGTCTATCCGCGCGGCAGTTGTGGATGACGCAGCAAAGCGGCGCGTGCTCTACGCGCGCTTCGTCCTGTCCCAGAAGATTGCGCAGATCGACCCGTGGGCCGAGCGCGTCGCGGGCAAGGAAGCCTATGAGTTTGCGCCTATCCGGCAACTCGATCTCGCGGAGGCCGCTGAATGACCATGCACATGAATGACTGGATTGATGTGGGCGGCGTTGACGACGTTCCGGTGCGCGGTTCGCGCATTGTGCGCGCGCCCGAAGGCGACATCGCGATCTTCAAGGCGGCGGACGGCGCCGTGTTTGCGCTGCGCGACAAGTGCCCCCACAAAGGCGGCCCCCTCAGCCAGGGCATCGTGCACGGACGTTCCGTCACCTGCCCGCTGCACAACTGGATCATTGATCTGGAAACGGGCGAAGCGACGGGCGCCGATCACGGCTGCTCTAACGTCTTCGCGCTCAAGGTGCAGGACGGACGCATCCTGATGGATGCGCGCCGCCTCGCCGCAGCCTTCGCCTGATGCCGATATGACAATGCCGGGGATCACCGTCAAGACCACCTGCCCCTATTGCGGCGTGGGGTGCGGCGTGATTGCAACGCCGCAAGTTGACGGGTCGGTGTCGATTGCGGGCGACCCGGATCACCCGGCTAATTTCGGACGGTTATGCTCCAAGGGGTCTGCGCTTGGCGAAACGCTGTCGCTTGATGATCGCTTGCTGCATCCAGAAATCAACGGCGCGCGCGCAAGCTGGGACGATGCGCTTGATCTTGTTGCGCGCCGCTTTGGCGAAACGATCGCGCAGCACGGCCCTGACAGCGTCGCGCTGTATGTTTCGGGCCAGTTGCTGACGGAAGATTATTACGTCGCCAACAAGCTGATGAAGGGCTTTATCGGCTCGGGAAATATCGACACCAACAGCCGGCTTTGCATGGCGTCGTCCGTCGCGGGCCATCGCCGCGCGTTTGGGTCGGACACGGTGCCGGGCGTGTATGCCGATCTTGAAGAAGCTGATCTTGTCGTGCTCGTCGGCTCCAATCTGGCGTGGTGCCATCCGGTCATTTACCAGCGGCTTGTCGCAGCGCGCGAGACGCGGGGCACAAAGCTTGTCGTGATCGACCCGCGCGAAACCGCATCCTGCGAGATTGCTGACCTGCATCTTGCGATTGCGCCTGATGGCGATGTCGCCGTGTTCCTCGGCCTGCTCTCCCACCTTGAACAGACGGGCCGGATAGACCGCGATTATGTTGACGCGCACACCAGCGGCGCGCAGGCGGCTCTGGACATGGCGCGCAACCTGTCGCGTGACGAGATTGCGCGCGCGGCTGGCGTTGACGCTGAGCAGCTCGCCAAGTTCTGCGATCTGTGGGCTTCGAGCGAGAAGGTCGTCACCTGTTATTCGCAGGGCGTGAACCAGTCCACCGGTGGGTCGGACAAGGTCAACGCGATCATCAATTGCCATTTGCTCACGGGCCGCATCGGCAGGCCGGGCATGGGGCCCTTCTCGCTCACCGGGCAACCTAACGCCATGGGCGGGCGTGAAGTTGGCGGCCTCGCCAACATGCTTGCGGCGCATATGCAGATCGAGAACCCGCAGGATCGCGCGCTTGTGCAGGGTTTCTGGGCTAGCCCCGTCATCGCCGACAAAGCCGGCCTCAAGGCCGTGGACATGTTTCAGGCGGTTGGCGACGGGCGCATCAAGGCGATCTGGATCATCTGCACCAATCCCGTGGTGAGCATGCCGGACGCCGACGCTGTGCGCGTTGCGCTGGAAAACTGCCCGTTCGTCGTGGTCTCCGATGTGACCCGCGAGACGGACACCACCGCGCTCGCGCACGTTTTGCTGCCGGCTACGGCCTGGGGCGAAAAAGACGGCACTGTCACCAATTCCGAACGGCGCATTACGCGCCAGCGGGCGTTTCTTCCGCCGCCCGGGCAAGCGCGGCACGACTGGGACATCATCTGCGACGTAGCTGCGCGGATGGGCTTTGCGGACGGCTTCGCGTTTGAGAGTCCCGCCGCAATTTTTCGCGAGCACGCCGCGCTTTCAGGCCACGAGAATAGCAGCGCGCGCGACTTTGACCTTGGCGCGCTGGAGCTTCTGAGCAACGAACAGTTCGATACGCTGGCGCCCGTGCAATGGCCACAGCGCAAGGGCGAGGAGGCGCCTGAGACGCGCTTCTTCGCGCACGGCGGTTACTTTACCCCCGACCGCAAGGGTCGGTTTGTGCCGACGCCCCTGCCCGATCAGGCGGTTCGCGAAGGCTTGACGCTCAACACCGGGCGCCTGCGCGACCAGTGGCACACGATGACGCGCACTGGCAAAACAGGCCGCCTCATGGCGCATGCGCCGGAGCCGTTTTGCGAGATGCACCCTACGGATGCTGAAGCCGCTGGCGTTATCGATGGCGCGCTTGTCGTCGTCGCATCCCAGCGCGGCGAAATCATCGTGCGCGCAAAGATTACGGCGCGGCAGTCACGCGGCAGCGTGTTTGTGCCCATGCACTGGACGAGCCGCTTTGCGTCGAAAGCGCGCGT
>CANMLK010000129.1 GCA_947498445.1 Beijerinckiaceae bacterium | reverse complement strand
GCATCATGGCCGTCGCAGCGGCGGCCGGCGTTGTGGTAGTCCTTTTCATGGCGTTGCCTTTCTTCGTGGAATCAGCACCCCGAGCCTACCGGCTCAAGGCGGGCAACGCCGCCACCCTCCTATTTCAACATTCCTCGGGACATCCCCATCGTCGCAACTGGCGTCATGTTTGCGACGCCGCGGATCGCGCAGGCTTTGCCAGTGGCGCCCGCACCCGCTCTCGAGAGCCAGGTGAACGACGTTCAGTTTGGCGGGCGCGGAGATGCTCGTCGGGGCGGCGCTGTTCGATCCGTGCGTCCCATGGGACGCCCAGGCGGTCGCCCGGGTGTCCGCCCCGGCCGCCCGATAGGCATGGCGCCGGGCTTCCGCCCAGGCGTGCGTCCCGGCGTCCGCCCTGGTCGCCCGATCGCGGTGGCGCCGGGCTTTCGCCCAGGGGTTCGGCCCGGCTATCGCCCCGGCGTGCGCCCACCCGTCTACCGCCCGGGCCGTCCTGGTTACGGAAACTGGAACCGCCCCTACCGCTGGCGCCCTGGCACAGCGATCGCCGTCGGCGCCGCAATCGGCGTGATCGGCGCCGCCTCTGCCGCGGCTTATTATGGGCAGCCGCCAGAGGAGGGCTTGTGCTGGTACTACACGAACCCCAGCCGCTCGTCAGGCTTCTGGGATGTTTGCCCCTATTAAGAACGACTGAAGAACGACTTGAGAGCCCGGCAAATCGCCGGGCTCTTTTCGTTTCCGCCGTCGAAGACTTGCCGCTCCTCATAAATCGGGGCAGTTTCATGCGCAGCGCGCCACAATTGAAAGCGCGTACAGGGAACACCCAAGGGGACGACAGAAATGAACAGACGGATATTCGCCGCGCGCCTTGGGGCCATTGCGCTTGGCATCGCAGGCATCGCCGCGCCAACACTCGCATCGGCTCAAACAAGCGAGGCCTGGCCACGCCGCGCCGTGAAATTCATCGTTCCGTTCGCACCTGGCGCTGGCGCAGACATCGGCGCGCGACTGGCTGCCGATGTATTGTCACGCAAGTGGGGACAGGCCGTGATTGTTGAGAACAGGCCCGGCGGCGATAGTCTGATCGCAATTCGCGCCGTGGTGAACGACAACGACGATCATCAATTCCTTTTCTCTCCCGCAGGCAATTTTACGCCACATCCCTACCGTCATGAGAAGCGCGGCTACGATCGTCAAAAGGACCTTCTGCCCATAGCGCGGTTCTCCAATACAATCCTTTCTGTCAGCGTCTCCAGTTCGCTTGGCGTTACGACACTTAAAGAATTTGTGGAATTGGCCCGCAAGCGCCCGAAGGAATTGAACGCAGTTGTCGTTCCAGGGATCACCGAGTTCGTATGGGATGGCTTCATCAAGACAGAAGGACTTGAGATCGCGAAAGTGCCCTTCAACAATCTCGTGCAGGGCGCCGGCGAAATGGCCACTGGGCGTATTCAAGTCACGATGTCATCTCTGGCCATCCAGCAACCAGCGTTGCAGTCGGCCGGCGCCCGCCTCGTGGCCGTCACCAGCCGCGTACGCGTGCCGTTGATTGCCGATACGCCAACAGCGCGAGAAGCGGGTTTCCCATCGCTGGAGGTTGATGGACTGGTTGGACTTTTTGGTCCGCGCAGCGTGTCATCGGCGTTGCGCACGCGCATTGGTGATGACGTCAAGGCGATCGCAGCTGATCCTGCAATCGCAGCCAAGCTCGTGGCGAGCGGTCAAGTGCCCAACCCTGGCGGCGCGGATGAGTTCAGCGCCGCTATCATCGCGCAAGAAAAGCAAATCGATGAAATCGCCAAGGTCGTCGGCCTGACCAGAAAAGACTGAGAAATGCTTAAGCCATAGGTTTGCAGATGCATCGCGTGTGAATAAAACATCTGCATCTCAAGCATATCGGACAGCCGCGCTTCACTAGCGCGGCTGTTGTGTTGTTGGGCTTGCTCACCTGGCAAAAGGAACGTCAGGGATCTTCTAAGGTAAATTCACGCCGGCTTGAGAATGTCGCTCATGGCGATCACCGCCTCGGCCACTTCCTTGATGCGACGATTTTGGCTCATGGCTGTTTTTCGCAGCAATTCATAAGCCTCCTGCTCCGAGGCACCGCGGTGACGCATGAGAATTCCTTTCGCACGATCAATGATCTTGCGCTCGTTGATCGCCATCCGCGCAGCTTCCAGCTCTTCGCTCATCTGCTGCAGGCGCCCCGCCTGGCTTTGAACAATATCGAGGATTGAGCGCCCGACGCGCGGGCTTACGCCATCGACAGAAAGCACTTCCGCTCCCGTCTCCGCCGCGTCGCTCAACAGCGCTTCGTCCGCGCCCCCGATGACAAAGGCGATTTGATAGCGGCCCGTTTCGCCCACAGGAAAATCGTCGACGTCGCCCACGCCTATCGCAATCTCGGCCGCCGCCAGTTTCGCCTTGCAAAGACCTTGCAGGTCATCATCAAGCTTGCGCTCAACGAAACGCATAGCGTCCATCCTGCGCGTCGCCTGATCATACCATTGTTGACTTGTGATGCCGGTTAGCCCGGCGGTTGGCCCTGCGAGACAGGCAATCCGTCGCAATCGCTCGAATTCGATCATGTCCGGGCCAGACAATTTTTCATCATAGAGCGCTTTAAGTTCTGGCGCTGCGAACTTGGTAAAGAATTGGAAGGAGCGCGTCTGCGCATCGATAAGTTTGAGCAGCTGGCTGTGTTTCTGATGGGTGAAACAACCCGATGAGAAGCCTGCCGCAGTGGCCGCCCGCTCCTGCCCGGCAAATTCTTTTCCTTGCATGAAGCTGAACATGGCGACGAGCGCGCGCGAAGTTTCCGCATCCGCCGTTGCGTCGGAAGCCTCAAACACGATGGCAAGCAGCGCCGAAATCAAATCGACAAAATAGGCGGTCGCGTCCACGGCGGGCGCCGTGACGCGCGCAATGCGGTCGCGCATCATATCCAGCGAATCGAGATCCTGTACGACACAAGCGATGCGGCTGAACAGGCGCGCGTCAAATGCAACTTCGCCGGCCACCTCTTGCAGCCTGTCAAACACCTCGCACACGGCCGCCTGATCGGCGCGGGACGCGGCGCGCGTGGTCGCCAGCCGCTCGCCAAATTCCAGGCCACGCGAGCCAAGGTAGACGTTCGAGACGCCGCGCTCTTTCTGCAGGCTGTGTATAAACGCGCTGACGCTGCTGACAGCGTCGCCCACCATCACAAGTTGCCGGAGGTCTTGGGCCTTCAGGCGCCTTGCCGTGGAGCGAAAGCGCTCCGCCTGTTCCGCAAAGGGTCGCATGGTGGCGTGGTCCGCAAGCGCAGTCGAACGGCTCGACAGCTGGGCACAGATTAAAGCCTCGGCGGCAATGAACGAAGATCAATCGGGCGGCGCCGTGCCCATGCAGCGGCCTTTTTGCCAGTCTGTTAGGCGAAGCGGCGACAATTTGCTCCGGCGCTGGCGCCCTGCCCATGGTCACCCGCAGCTTGCCCGCGCACGCGATTGCTGCGAACTTGCCGCAGAGCCCCTTTTGAAGGGCTTCGCACGGGAGGCGCCGCATGCTCGGTTCATGGGATTTCGACAAGAAACGCCGGATTGGCGTCAACGGCGACTCCATCAAGTTTCGATTGAAGGACATCGCGGTCAAGCCTGGATCGTCGCTTTCTCTCAAGAAGGATTTTGATCCCGCTTTCACGGGTGGGTTCAAGGACAAGGGCGATGCCATCGAGCAGCTCGCGCAAAATCGCAACCGTGTTGCGCAATTGCAGGAAACGCTCTACGCGGACGACCGGTATTCGGTGCTCGTCATCCTTCAGGGAATGGATGCGTCGGGCAAGGACGGCGCTATTCGCCACATCATGTCGGGCGTCAATCCGCAGGGTTGCAACGTCACGAGCTTCAAGGCGCCAAGTACTGAAGAAATCGATCACACATTTCTTTGGCGTGTGCAGAAGGCGCTGCCCGCGCGCGGGATGATCGGGATATTCAACCGCTCCCACTACGAGGAGACGCTGGTCGTTCACGTGCACGAAGACATTTTGAAACAGCAGAAGCTGCCGCCCGAGGCGCGCGGCAAAAACGTCTGGAAAGACCGCTACGAGGACATCAACGCCTTTGAACGCCATCTGGAGCGCAATGGCACGATCGTCATGAAATTCTTTCTGAACATATCGTACGACGAGCAACGCCGTCGCTTCATCGAGCGTATCGAGGAGCCAGACAAGCATTGGAAATTCAACCCCCGCGACGTGAAAGAACGCGCCCATTGGAAGCAATACCAGAAGGCGTATGAAGACATGCTGGAGGCCACCAGCACAAAATGGGCGCCCTGGTGGGTTGTTCCGGCCGACAACAAATGGTTCGCGCGGCTCATGATTTCCGAGATCATCGCGATGCAGTTGGAGAAACTCGACATCGCGCCGCCAAAAGTCAGCACCGAAGCGCTGGCGGAAATGCTGATGTTGCGCGAGCAATTATTGAAGGACTGAACTGCAAATGTCTGACGCCGCCTGGACCGTTCAAAAGGGTGTTGAATACGCTCAGCATGATGGCGTGTCGCTGCGTGGCGATCTTTATCAGCCCAGCGGCGAAGGCGCTTTTCCCGCCATCATCGCTGTGCACGGCGGCGGATGGCAATCGGGCGGCCCTGGAAGTTATCGACACTGGGGCGCGTATTTTGCGGCGCGCGGATATGTCTTCTTTCCCATCGCGTATCGACTTTCGCGACCCGGCGTGAAGACCTATCCCGAGGCGGTGCACGATCTGCGAGCCGCCGTGCAATTTCTGCGCGGGCGCGGCGCAGACATCAAAGTTGATAGCCAACGCATTGGCCTCATGGGGGGCTCCGCTGGCGGGCAGCTTGTTTCGCTTGTCGCGCTGGCGGGCGACGAACCGCCCTTCGCGGGCGCTTATCCGCAAGACGCCTATTCGCACCTCAGCACGCGGGCGCAAGCGGTCGCGCCGTTTTATGGCGTTTTCGATATGGCGCGCCAATGGAGTCACGACGTCCATTGCAGGCCCTACGACAACATCACCGAGAAATTCATGGGCGCCCCCGCCACTGAAGAAAGGCGGTTTTATATCGAAGCCTCCCCGACAACTTATGTCGAGAAGCGGCGCAACGGCACGCCCTTCCTTCTCATCACCGGGACGGAAGACGATGTGGTTGATCGCAGCCAGACCGACGATTTTCTGCTCGCCCTGAGGCAAACCAAATTTTATGCGCGGCGGCTTGTCCTGCAAGGCGCCGGACACTTCTTCGAATCGGAGCCGCTTGACGAACCGTTCAGCAGGTCGTTGCAGGTGTCCGGGCCGCTGCTGAGATTCTTCGATGAATTTCTGAAGGGCGTCAAAAAGGCGGAGTAACCGCCAAAAAGAAAAAGCCCCCCGAGTTACGGAGGGCTAGTTAGCGAGGACGCCGGAGGGCGGGAAGGAATTGCCTCAGGCGTCGAATTCGCGAGTCTATTCATACGCTCACGCTCGGTGCTCTGCGTTGACCTACGTCATAGTCAAGCGATAGCCTGCGACAAAGAACCCGCATTAAGCCGGGGACCGGGAGAGAAACATGGGTATGGGGCAACTCTGTATGCAAATTCGTGCGCGGTTCTCAGCTCGTGTTTGGAGCGGCGCGGCGGCGGTCGTTGGGTTGGTCTGCGGTTCGCACGTTCCTGGCCACGCTCAAACCCCGGCTGAGTTTTACAAGTCAAACCGGTTTTCCGTTGTCATCGGATATTCTGTCGGCGGCGGGTTCGACCAGTATGCACGCCTTCTGTCGCGACACATCGGTCGGCATATCCCCGGCAATCCGATAGTCATCGTACAAAATGCGCCCGGCGCAGGCAGTCTGACGGCGCTGCGTCGCCTGGAGGGCAATCTACCGAAGGACGGTACGGTCCTCGCGACCTTCAATCCATTTCTGATCAGCGAGGCCATGTTCAACCCGGAAAAGATCGCGGTCGACTTTGGCTCGGTGGCGTGGGTTGGCAGCATTATGCGCAATTCGACGATCTGCTTCGCCTGGCACGCAACGGGCGTCAAAGACTGGAACGACCTTCTGAAGCGCGACGAATTTGTCATGGGCGCCACCGGCAAGGGCACCAGCTCCTATACCAATTCGTCATTGCTGAGGGAGATCTTTGGCGTGAAGGTGCGACTAATTCTGGGTTTCCCCGGCAGCTCCGACAAGCAGCTGGCGATGGAGCGGGGCGAGCTTGACGGCGAATGTGGCGCATGGACGAGCCTCGCGCCCGAAATGCTGCGAGACAAGAAGTACATTCCGCTCGTGCGCTTCACGCCAGTGCGCGTCGCCGGCATGCCGGAGGATATGCCTTTTGCAGGCGACCTCGTGCAGTCGGCGGAGCACAAGGCGATCCTCGATATCATTACTGCACCCGGCGAGCTTGGCCGCCCCTACATCATGTCAGGTTCCGTGCCGCAGGACAGGCTCGCTGCGGTGCGGGGGGCATTCGACGCCACCACTGTCGACAAGGGGTTTCTGGACGAGGCCGAACGGCTGCACATGCCGCTGTCCATCGTCAACTCGACGGAAGCGACGGCAGCCATCAAGCGCATCCACGCATTTCCGCGAGAGTACGTCGAGAAGGCGGCGAAAATGGCGGAATGAGCGGCGCATGAGAAGGCGGACCTACAGCCCGCGTTTCTGGATCGCCCTTGCGAGTCGGGCGCCGAGATCAGGCCCCTGAAGCGGGTACAGGTAGGGCTCGATTAACTCCGCCTCCATCAGGCACAACTTGCCTTCAAGGCCGCGCACCATGTCGATGCGCGCGTAAAGCAAATCCTTGAACGGCAGCGCATCAAGGACGTTTCGCGCGGCGCGCAGATCGTTCGCCGAGGGCGTGACGGCTGTTTCCACGCCGCCATACAGTGACTGGATGCGATAATCACCGGCGGCCGGGCGCTTCACGAGCGCGTGCGAAAATTCGCCGTCGATGAAAATGAGGGAATACTCGCCCTCGGTCACTATGGACGGCAGGAACGGCTGGATGAGGCCCGCGCATCCCAAGCGCCAGGCGGCTGGGGGCGGCGCGCTAAGCATGAAATCAACTTGCCCCACCGCCCCAGCGCCCACGCGCCGCTTCACAACCACACGCTCGCAAGTAAACTTGTCGAACGCGGCTTCGATATCCGCCGCATCCGGATCGTCGCGCCAGAGCGTGGGGATGGTCACAACGTCGGCCAATTCGAGCGCGCGCAGGTAGCCCTTGTCGATGTTCCAGCGCGCGACTGCGGGTGGGTTGCAGACATCGATACCGCGCGAAGCAAGCTCGTCAAGGCGCGTCAGAAAAGCCAATGGATGGTCCTGATAGTCCCACGCCGTCCCGAGCAGGGCGATATCAAAACCGTCGAACGCCTCAAGGGGGGAGCGCCAGTCGATTGCGATGACAGTCGACCTCGCGCCCGCCATCGCGCTGCGCAACGCGCCAATCTGCAGATCATGCTCAAACGCGTCAGCGCGCCGCTGCGGCGCGCCATTCAGCAAGTCATGGCAGGTCAGAAAAGCGATTTTCATGGCGCCGACTGGGGTGAATGGTGGGCAGTGACGGGCTCGAACCGCCGACATCCTGCGTGTAAAGCAGGCGCTCTACCAACTGAGCTAACCGCCCGGCGCGTTTTTGAGTCACGCATGTGAACGGTAAGGTCGCCGCCGTCCAACGGGCAGATTCTAGCCTGTCGCCGCCGTCCCGGCAAGCGGCGCACCCGCGCACCCTGCCCTATTTCAGCAACAGCCCCACGCTGATCACAATCAGAAACCAGAGCACGATCTGCCGGTACAACCCCGACGGTAGCCGCGCGAACAATTGCACGCCGAGCCAGGTGCCCAGAATGGTTGGGAGAATGAACGCGGCCACGTGGACAAGCGTGCGCTTGCCAATGGCGTCGGCCACGATGAGAGCGAAGATGGTCATGAAGGAGGACAGTCCCATCGCCAGGATGATGTTTGCGCGCTGGAATTCCGCCCGCGTCTTTTCCGCCATGACGTAGACGACGGTGATCGGCCCTCCCGCTCCCGCCACGCCGTTCACAAAGCCGGTCAGCCCGCCGACGATGAAGCCCTGGGCCGGGCCGCGTTTACCGCGATAAACCCACCCCGCAAGCATGACCAGGGTGAGTGTGAGAATCACCACAGCGATGATCTTCTTCACGATGCCAGGATCGAGCGACACGAGCAGCGCAACGCCCACCGGCGTGAAAAGGGCGCTTCCCAGCAGCAGTGGCGCCGCGTCGCGGAGCCTGGCGACCCGCAGGGCGGGGAAAAGCACCTGAAACTGCGTCAGAAAGCCCAGCCCCACCATGGCGCCGATGGCTTCGACCGGCCCCCACAACATCGAGAACAGCGGCACCATCACAAGCCCGCCGCCAAAGCCGGTGAGGCCACGCACAAACCCTCCCAGCAGCGCGATAGCAAAGGCGGCGGCAAATTCCGATGGCGCGTAAATCCAGAGTGCGGCGAGGTGATCCATGCCCACTCAGGCTGCTTCGCCGGCGGCCGCGTCCTGCGCAGCGCCGCGCCGCACGTGGGCCAGCGCATCGCGCAGCACCTCAAGCCCTGCGCCCTTCTTCACCGCCTCGGTCGCAAGATGACGCCGCCAGGACCGCGCGCCGGGCATGCCCGCGAAAAGGCCGAGCATGTGGCGCGTCATATCGGCCAGCCGCACGCCCTCGCTGAGGCGCGCCGCGATATAGGCCTCATAAGCCTCCACCGCTTCAAACTGGTCGGCGACGGGCGGCGCCTCGCCAAACAATTCCCCGTCGACGCGCATGAGAAGTCCGGGATCGTGATAGGCGGCGCGGCCCACCATCACGCCATCGAGATGATCGAGTTGCGCGCGCACCGATTCAATCGTGGTGAAGCCGCCATTGATGGACATGGGCGTGTCTGGAAATTCGCGCTTGAGCGCGTGGACGAGCCCATAATCGAGCGGCGGAACGTCCCGATTTTCCTTGGGGCTCAGGCCCTTCAGCCACGCCTTGCGGGCATGAACAATGAGCGCGTCCGCGCCCGCGTCGATGACGGCGCGCGCCATGTTCCACAGGGCGTCACGCGGCTCCTGATCGTCGACCCCGATGCGGCATTTCACCGTGACAGGGATTTTTACAACCGCCTTCATCGCGGCCACGCAATCGCCCACAAGCTGCGGTTCGCGCATGAGGCAGGCGCCGAACGCGCCGTTCTGCACGCGGTCGGAGGGGCAACCGCAATTGAGGTTGATCTCGTCGTAGCCATAGTCGGCGCCAATGACGGCGCACCGGGCCAGCGCGTCGGGTTCGCTGCCGCCCAATTGCAAGGCGACAGCGTGCTCGGCTCCGCTAAAGCCAAGCAGGCGCTCACGCGGCCCGAAGATGATGGCGCCCGTCGTCACCATCTCCGTGTACAGCCGCGCGCGGCGCGAGAGCGTGCGATGGAGGACGCGGCAATGCCGATCTGTCCAGTCCATCATGGGGGCAACGGAAAAGCGGTGGGGCGAAGGGATCACGTCAAGGTCCGGGCTTGGGTCGGCTATCTTGTAGCCTCCCCGCCCCGCCCGGTCACCCCCGGCTCAATGGCCGTGATCATCGTCCTCATCAGGTGCGGGCCCCATGGCTTCTCGCATCGCCGCCGGGTAGCTCTGCTGCAGAGCGTCAACCTGCTTGGCGCCTGCAGGGGCCGCGTTGGATTTCGCCTGCTTGAGGATCTGCTCAACGGCGGGCTTCGTCAGCACGCCGTGCAGCACGAGCGTGGACAGAACAGTCGCCAGCGTTTCGTTCAACGCATCAAAGCGCGCTTCAAGCGCAGCAATTCTGTCTTCGGGAGATGTCATTCAATAGTCCTCGGCTGAAGGCGGCGACGCCGCGAGTCTCGAGCCTATATAGGCGCGCTGCGGACACGCGGCCAACTCAACCCGGCGCAAAGGGATAGGCGGCCAAAGCGCCGCCGATCGCCGCGATGAAAAGCGCGCCATCATGGACAGCAAGCATGGCGCGGCTTGGTGAAGCCTCTTCGTGTAGCCACGCTGTCGCCGCCGTTGTTGTGAACGACCAGCCTATCGCAAGCAAAACGAGCGAGGCGGTGAAACGCTCGGCTGTAGCGGCGCCAATGAAGACAAGCAAGGCGAGAAGAATGACGAGCAGGCCAAGCGCCGCGATCCATTTCGTATTGATGCGGCCTGCCAGCGGCGCAAGCATAAAAGAGGGCGCATACATGGCCACGACATGCCACGCGACAGCGCCCATGACGCCCGCGGCCGTGACGCCGCAAGCAATCATCGAAAATGGCGCGGCAAGCATGGCAAGATTCATGCAGAACCATGCCAGCGCCGCGATCAATGTTGGCGCAATCATCACGCGCCAAACAGCGGGCGGCGCTTCGGCAACCGGGAGCGCAATTGGCAAGCGCCGCGAGGTGGCGGCGGCAAACACCAGCGTAGCGAATTGCGCCGCAGCAGCGAACAGCGCTGTGCCAACGTAAAAACCCGGCGCCAGCTGTTCCGCCAGCTGCGCAAGTCCCGGCCCCACGAGCCCGGCGAGACTCCCGGCGCCAAACACGAGAGCAATTGCGACAAGCTTTTCGCCGCGCGATGAGCCAATTGCTGCTTCGTGCCGGTAGAAGAGGCTGAAGCCCTGCGCGACCCCCATCCAGAATGCGCCAAGCAGTAAAGGATAAAATTGCTGCGCGGCGAGCGACCACGCCATCAGGCAGCCGCCCGCAAGCCCGTGCGACGCGCCAAGCGCAAACGAAGCGCGCCGACCAAACGTATCGAGCAAGAAAGATGCTGGAAATGTCGCGAGCGCTGCGCCCAGCAGCATTGCGACAAGCGGTAAAACCGCCATCGCGGGTTTTGGCGCGAGCAAAAGGCCCGCAAGCGGCAACAAACCAAGCACCAGCGTCTGCGATAAAACGGAGGCTGCAAAGCCCCCTGCAAGCGTAAACAGCCCGCGCGCTTCACCCGCGATCGGGGCGCCTGCCGGACAAAAGCAGGAGAGCCTCCCCGCGCGCATTGGCGCACTTACATCAGCATTGGGCGCCGTCATTTCGGCAAATCCTCATCGGACAAAATACGCCAGGCGGGCCCTTCCATATCGTCGTATTGATCTGCGCGCATCGTCCACAAAAATGCGAAAAGCCATGTGCCGCCGAGCAGCAGCGCAAGCGGAATGAGGTAGACGAGTACGTTCATGATGACGCCTTCGCAGCAGTGCCGAGTACGGAACGCGCTGGTGTTGATTGCGGCCTGGACATTTCAAAGCGACGCGGGGCGCGGGCGCGCAAGGCATTCACAGTCACGAGGACAGACGACCCCGACATCGCCGCAGCGGCAATCAATGGTGTGACAAAGCCAGCAATAGCAAGCGGAACGGCGATGGTGTTGTAGATGACGGCGAGCCACAAATTCTGCCGCATGAGCGCGCGCGCCTTTCGCGAAAGATCAAGCGCCGTAATAATCGGCTGGAGCCTTTCACCCAGGAACATCCCATCCGCCTTGGCGCGCGCAATGTCTGCGGCGTCGATGGGCGACATGGAGGCGTGGGCGCCAGCCAGCGCAGGCACATCATTCAGACCGTCGCCGATCATCAGAACTTTGCGGCCATTCCGCGTGAGTTCTGCAATGACGGCGATCTTCTCATCAGGCTTTGCGCCGCCGCGCCAGTCCTCGATTGCCAGCGCCGCCGCAACGGGCGCCACCGCCGCCGGCCTGTCG
>CANMLK010000128.1 GCA_947498445.1 Beijerinckiaceae bacterium | reverse complement strand
AGCATCAAAAAATTTACGACGGCCACGCTTGCTGCAATCCGATCAATCGTGAAAAATGCACATGCTTCGCTAATCTGGCCGTGTTTCTGCTATGTTTCCGCCCCATGATGGGCAGCTTCAAAAGCCTGACCATACGGTGTGCATGCGTTCGTTTTTGTTTTCTCAGGATTGCGGTAGCGCCCCACCCCGTCTCCGCGTGCGTACGTCCACCTTTCGCGTTTCGAGCGTCGCCTTTAGCGCTTCCGTTCAGTTCGTCGTCGTCGTGGGGGGCATCCAGCTTTCACCCGCACGCGCGCAGAGCTTTTTCGATTTCCTGCCGTGGGTGCAGAGCGCGCCAGAACCCACCGACACGACCTTGCCTTATGAACTGACCGTCGTTGTCGCTGGCGATGAAAAGGGCGTCAAGCAGTCTGTGCTCGACGCCTCCACGCTCCAGCGGCTGGGTAGCGATGCACCGCCGGATGCAGACGCCCTTGTGCGCCGCGCGCAACCTGATCTACCGCGCGTGGTGAATGCGCTGTGGGGTGCGGGCTATTACAACGCGAGCGTCGCCATCGACATTGCAGGCGTGCCCCCGCGCATTGGTATGGATCGCACGCAGGCCGCTATCGTGGCCGCTGCGGCTTATCCGGGCCGGGCGCGCGCGCTCGCAGCCCTTCGCGAAAGCGCCTCGCGTCGATCCCGGCCCCGTGGCGCCGCTGGGCGAAATCACCGTGCGCTCGCCCGCCTCCATCGATCCACGCGTCGTCCGCTCGTATGGTTATGCACAGCCGGGCGATCCCTATTCGCCCGAAACCTTTGCCTCGATCCGCCGTTCAATCTCGCAGATCGAAGCCGTGTCGGCGGTTCGTATCAGCACGCCGGAAGAGGTTTCGGGCCTCGATGCGTTCGGACGACTGCCGGTGGACATTGAAACGGGCGAGCGCCCGACCCGCGCGGCAGGGGTCTCCGCTAAATATTCAACGCGGGACGGCCCCGGCGTCACGGCGTTCTTCACCCATCGCAACCTGTTCGGCCGCGCGGAGCGGCTGCGGCTTGAGGCAACCGGCGCCTATCTCACCGAAAAGGGCCCTGCCAACATTGTGAAAGACAGTGCGCTGCGCGAGTACGGCGGGCGCGTCTCGGCGTCGTTCATCAAGCCCACCTTGGGCGGCACGCGGCTCGATTTGCTGATGGACGCGAACGCAACGCGCGAGGCGACAGAGGGTTAGCTAGCCGAAAGCGCAGGCGGTTCCATCGGCGTTCAGCGGCGCTTTGCGGAGCGCATTTCAGCCAAGGCGCGCATCGATGTCGAGACCGGCAAGACGCGGGATATCCTGGGCGAGATTGACTACACAATTGTGGGCCTCCCCGTTTCGGCGACCTATGATTCCACAGACAAGCAGCTCGATCCCACCCGCGGCGTCAGTGTGACCAGCGAGATCGCGCCGTATTTCGAGGCGTTTGGCTCGACGGTCGGCTCCAGCGGCGCCTTCGAATCCGTGCGCCGCTCGCTGGGCGTCGACAGCCTCGATGTTACCACTGGCGCCAGCGGCGGCCCTGCCGTGGGGGCCTCGCGCTACATCTCCGACCGGGTGCGCCTCGGCGTGCGCGCAGGCGCCTCGCCTGAAGAAAGCGGCGTGTCCGTCGACGTCGACATCCCCCGCCGCTTCAAGGCCAAGACCGATGTCGGCGCGGATGGCTCGACCTCCGTCGGCGCTGGCTATGAGTGCGAGTGGTAAGCAGCCGGGCAAGGTTTCGCCACGCCCTGCCTTGTGTCACTTGTCGTTGCGGTGTTTGATCGCTGTGCGCCCACCCGCGACAGGCGCAGAAAAGGATACGCGTGCCCGACGTTATTGAACTCAATCGCGTGGGCCTGCGCTTTGGCGCTCAGGATATCCTGCGTGAGATTTCCCTGCGCGTGGCGCATAACGAGTTTGTCAGCATCGTCGGGCCGTCTGGCTCGGGCAAGACAAGCCTCCTCAAATGCGTCAATCGGCTGGTGGAGCCCACATCAGGACTGGTGTCGATTGACGGAAGCCCTGCGCGCGAACTCAAGGTCGAAGACCTGCGCCGCTCGATCGGCTACGTCTTTCAGGGCATCGGACTTTTCCCGCACATGAGCGTTGCGGAAAACGTCTCGATTACGCCGCGTCTGAACGGAGCTGATAAAACCGCGACAGGCAGCCTCGTGGCAGACCTGCTCAAACTCGTGGAGCTGCCCGCTACGCTTGCCGCGCGCATGCCGCATGAATTGTCCGGCGGCCAACGCCAGCGCGTGGGCATTGCGCGGGCCCTTGCCGCAAAGCCGCGCATCATGCTGATGGACGAGCCCTTCGGCGCGCTTGACGCAGTGACGCGCGAGAGCCTCGGGCATTCGGTGCGCCGCCTGCATCAGCAGCTTTCTCTCACCACGTTGATGGTGACGCACGACATGATGGAGGCTCTGCTTCTGAGCGACCGCATCGTTGTGCTGGTGGATGGCGCCATCCGGTTTGACGGCTCGCCAGCCGATGTTCTGAATTCAACTGATGACGTGGTGGCGAGCCTTGTCGCCGTGCCGCGTCGCAGCGCTGATCGCATCTCCGCCATGCTGCAGCAGCCCAGGAGCCGGGCATGAGCGAACAATGGCGCGCCGCGCTGGCTCTGCTGCCTGAATATCTTGGGCAACACGTTTTGCTGAGCGCGGCGGCGCTGGTGATAGCAACGCTGATCAGCCTGCCAACCGCGCTTCTGGTTGCGTCACGGCCTACAGGCAGAACAATTGTTCTGGGTCTCGCCCGTCTCGTGCAGACCATTCCCGGGCTGGCGCTTATCGCGCTTTTCTATCCCATCCTTCTCGCGCTTTCTGGGGTTACGCAGCAGCGTTTCGGGTTCTCACTGCCCACGCTCGGTTTTTTGCCCGCGCTGCTGGCGCTCACCGTTTTCGCGATTCTGCCGATTTTGCAAAACGCAGTGCTTGGCCTGACCAGCATTGCGCCCGATGTGATTGAAGCGTCGGACGCCGTTGGCATGACGCGGCGTCAAAGACTCACGCTCGTCGACATTCCACTCGCCGCACCCATCGCGATGGCGGGTCTGCGCACATCGGCGGTGTGGACAATCGGCGCGGCGACGCTGGCGACGCCGGTAGGACAAACCAGCCTCGGCAATTACATTTTCTCAGGCTTGCAAACTGAGAACTGGGTGTTCGTTCTGTTCGGCTGCCTTGCCGCAGCCATGCTTGCCATTGTCGCAGACAGCCTTCTGGCGCTTGTCGAACATGGCGTTGCGCGGCGCCGCATTCGACTCGTGATTGCAGGCGTTGCAGCGCTCGCCATCGGCGTTGCGGCGGCCGGCGCGACAGGCCTGCATCGGACATCGACCTATGTGATCGCGGCCAAGAACTTCAGCGAGCAATTCATTCTGGCCGAACTCATCGGCCAGCAGATGCGCGCCGCCGGCTTGTCCTCCAGCACAAAGTCCGGTCTTGGCTCCGCCGTCATTTTCCGAGCGCTCGCAGCCGGCGATGTCGACGTCTATGTCGATTACAGCGGCACCTTGTGGACGAACGTCATGGAGCGGTCCGACATCCCGCCGCACAAGGAAATGCTTGCGGCTATTACGCAATGGATGCAACGCGAGCGCGGCGTCAAAGTGCTTGGCTCGCTGGGGTTTCAGAACGCCTATGGCTTCGTCATGCGCCGCCAGCGCGCGCAGGAGCTTGGCATATCAACCATCGCCGATCTGGCCCGCCACGCAGGACAATTGTCGTTTGGCGCCGACCTTGAGTTTACCGTCCGACCTGAATGGCAAAGCGCGCGTAGCGCCTACAACCTTAACTTCCGGTCGATCCGCACTTATGATCCGACCCTGATGTATCGGGCCTTGATGGGCGGCGAGGCGGACGTCATTTCTGGCTTTACCAGCGACGGACGCATCGCTGCGTCCGATCTTGTGGTGCTGAGCGATCCACAAGGCGCCATTCCACCTTACGACGCGCTGCTGCTGGTGACAGGCGCCCGCGCGGGCGACGCGCGGCTTCTGGATGCATTGAAGCCGCTCGTCGGCGTCATCAACATCGAAACGATGCGCAGCGCAAATTACACAGTGGACCGCGATAACGACAAGCTGACTCCCGCCGCCGCCGCGCAGATAATTGCAAAGAGGCTGACTCGCAAGGACGACCCGCCGACACCCTGATCGGCTGGGGTGTAATCGCTGCGGTTTCGCCGGGAGAGAACAAGACCGAGCGTAAGCGCTTGTCACCGCAATTGCGGGCCTCGATTGCAATCACAATCAATCGCGTTGGCGTAGCCACGACCGATTTCCTGCAGCCCTCAAACAGAATTACGCTCGTCCCGCGAAGCATCACAGTGCTTGGAACCTGCCGCTGTCCCTCCCGTTCCCTCCCCAGACACATCGGGCCGAAGGGCCCGCAAACGGAGGCCGACATGGGACTGTTTTCAGCCGACATCAAAACGCTTGACGATTTGTACGTTCATACGCTGCAAGACATTTACTACGCCGAAAACCAGATCACGAAGGCGCTGCCCAAAATGATTTACAAGACGACGGACGCTCAGCTGAAGCAGGGCTTCGCGATGCATCTTCGCGAAACCGAAGGTCAGATCAAGCGGCTTGAGCAGGTGTTCAAGCTGCATGGGCATTCGCCCAAGGGCGTCGATTGCCCGGCGATTGACGGAATCATCAAAGAGGCGAACGAACTGGCTGGCGACATCGACGACAAGGAAGTGCTCGACGCCGCCTTGATTGCATCAGCGCAAGCTGTCGAGCATTACGAAATCACCCGTTACGGCACGCTCATCGCGTGGGCCAAGCAGCTTGGACGAGCCGACTGCGCCGCTCTTCTTCAGCAGAACCTCGATGAAGAATACGCGACTGACAAGAAGCTCACAGCCATGGTCGAGAGCAAGGTCAACGCGAAGGCCGCGTAATTGAGCTTAGCATCGCGATCACACCACACAAGATTAAAAGGCGCAGCGTTGATCTGCGCCTTTTAGTTTGCCTTCAGGGATCTAAAGGCGATCTTCCACCACATCGCATCGCTGGATCAGCTTTCCAGTGTCGACGATCTGAAAAAGGGCGGTCGTGACCCAATGCACGTCGCGCCCGTCCGCAAGCCGATAGACCATCCCGCTCTTTGTGCGCTTGACGGCGCAATCGATCACATGCGTAACGACCATCTGATATTCGACGACCACATATGCGACAGCGTCTTCGCACTGGGCGGCAATTCGACAGCGCTCCAGGAACTCAAGGCCCATGGCATCCCCCCGCGTGTCCGGCTTCGCCAGACGCCGCATGATTGTTGCGGGCTTATGCCATAATTTCAAGCGAACCTTTGCGTGCCCCTGCCCAGTCCATAGCACGCGCCAACTCAGGCGCTTTTATCAGGGGCCGGCGTTGGCTCGGCTTGCAACGTCTGACGCACCCATAAATTGCGGACCAGCGCGATCAACGCGACCGCCAGCGGGACGCCCAGAAAGACCCCCGGAATCCCAAAGGCGATGCCGATTACAATGATGGCGAAAACGCCCACCGCAGGCGGTAAAGCAACCGCGCGGCGCTGGATAAGCGGCGTGGCGACATTGCCTTCAAACTGCTGGATGACAACGACCGCCGCCAGAGTCCAGACCAGTGTCTGCGTATCCATCGCCAGTGCAAACACCAACGGCGGAATGGCCGACAATATCGGGCCAAGGAAGGGCACGAAATTGGTGACGCCTTCAATCAACCCAAGCGCAATCGGTGACGGCAGGCCAATCCACCAATATGCCAGCGCTGAAACAACGCCCACGAGCAGCATGGTCACGAACTGCCCCGCAAGCCAAAGGCGCAGGACATCATTGCTCGAGTCGAGCGCACCAAAAACGCGCGATTGCTGATCGGGAGGGAACAGCATGGCGAAACCCCGGCGATAGGTAACGGGATCGATCGCAAAGTACACTGCGGCCACCACGACAAGCGCGATGTTCGCGATCGCGCCCACCACACTGTAACTCCACCGCGTGACGCTGGAGAGAAAACTCGAGCCCGTCTCGGACTTGATGGCCGCCTCAAGGCGCTGGACGGCGTTGTCAACGCCAAGGCGCTCTCCAGCGCCATTGACCGCGCCGGGCAGGCGTTCTTGCAGCTGCGTCAATTGTCCGCTCAATTGCGCGCCGAAAAGATAGATAAACCCCGCAAGAGCCCCAAAAATCAGGATCGTCGCAAGCGCCAACGAACATATCTCGCCAACATGAGCATACCGCGTCAACGCCGCCGCGACCGTGCGCAATAGAATGGCGACAAGGATCGCCGCGAAGATGAGCATCACGACATCAGATGTGACCCATAGAAAATAGCATAGCGCCGCAATGCCCAGCGCGATGGCCACCCGCTTGGCGAAATGAAGATCGCTCAACCGATCGGCATCTGCGCCAGACGCTGACTTGCTAACCGCGAGCGGCCGTGACGCTTCTTCCCCTGACCACATGCGCCCTCGCCCCCTACTGGAGCGCCAAGCATCAGCTAACAGCGCATCATCAACAGAACGCGCGCGGCGGCGGACAGTTCAGTTTCCATTCAACGGGAAGAGCGCCGACACAATTACCTTGCGACGGCGCTCCGCCAGCAACCTATTGGTGGATCGCCTCGCCATGCATCGCAATATCGACGCCTTGCAGTTCTTTCTCAGCGTCAACGCGCAGGCCTGAAAGCGCATCCACGATTTTCAGGACAACCCACGTCCCAACCGCGCACCAGACGACCGTCACAACGACGCCCACCGCCTGCACCCACAGTTGATGGGCGTTGCCTTCTATGAGGCCGCTAACACCCGCTGTGTCGCCTGAAGCGCTCAGGCTTGCGGTTGCGAACACGCCAACCATCAACATGCCCAGAATGCCGCCGACGCCATGCACGCCGAATACATCAAGGGAGTCATCGTATTTCAGACGCGTCTTCACGACGGTGCAGAAATAATAGCAAAGGCCGCCCGCCAGCGCGCCGATCACAACGCCGTGCCACGGCAAGACGAAGCCGGAGGCTGGCGTGATTGTGCCAAGGCCCGCCACGGCGCCGGAAATAATCCCGAGGACCGAGGGCTTGCCGCGCTGAATCCACTCCAGCGCGCTCCACACCACAGCCCCCGCGCAGGCCGCCAGATGCGTCGCCACGATGGCGAACACCGCGCGCCCGCCCGCTGACAATGCGGAGCCGCCATTGAAACCAAACCAGCCGACCCAAAGGAGCCCCGTGCCGACGACCGCCAGCGACAGATCAAACGGCGACATGTTTTCCTTGCCAAATCCGCGACGTTTGCCAACCACGAGCGCAGCGACAAGTCCGGCCACGCCCGCGTTGATATGCACCACCGCGCCGCCGGCAAAATCGACCACGCCAAACGCCGCCAGCGCGCCACCGCCCCACACCATGTGCGCCGACGGAATGTAGACGATGAACAGCCAGAACACGCAGAACAGGCAGAACGCCGAGAACTTCATGCGATCAGCCACCGCTCCGCCCACAAGAGCGCAGGTGATGACGGCGAACGTCATCTGGTAGACGCAGAACAAAAGCTCCGGGATGGTTGGCGCCAAAGCCGTGACCGTCTCAAGCCCCATGCCGCTCAGAAACACCCGGCCATAATCGCCGATCACCGGCCCCTGCCCGCTGAATGTGAGCGAATAGCCGATTGCGAACCACAAAATCGAGACGATGGCGACAGCAGCAGCACTTTGCGCCATGGCGCCCAGAACGTTCTTGCGCCTCACCATGCCTGCGTAAAACAGCGCGAGGCCGGGAAGCGTCATCATCAGGACAAGCGCCGTGGCGATGATCATGAAAGCTGTATCAGCAGGCTCGATCTTCACATCAGCGGCAAAAGCGGCGGCGCCGGTGGCGACGAATGCGACAAGTGCAAGAAAAATCTTCAAAAATGCCATTGCTTATCCTGCCCCCGGCTAAAACTGATCAACTGCTAAGCAATATTGAGGCCAATATGCATATAGAAAAGGCGTATTGAACAAATCAGGCACTTAGGGATGTGAATGCGGGCAGGAGCCGCACCATGAACGCCCCATCCGCACGTTTCGTAATCCAATGACGCAAAATATGTGCATTGCGGCTGATTTTTAGGCGCCAACTCCATCGAGGCGCAGCTAACGCCGCGCTTGCGCCAAAGTTGTTGACCGGCTTCAATTGAGCGGCCAAACGGGCGGAGCAAGCGCGGATGAATGAAACGGTCGCAGCGTCAGCGGTCGACACCTACGCCACCAGAAAAAGCGTGCTCGAGCCTGAAACGGTCTGGCGGCTCACTGCGGATGCGCTCGTGCGCGAGCGCAACGGGGCGGCGCCGTCAGGTATCTGGAGCAGCGTGGTGCGCATCGGCTGGCGCGTGCTGTTTCCATGGGGCGGCCCGATTGGGTCCGACCACTGGCCCGAGCGCATAGCCTACGATCAGATTGCCAGCATCCGCGTGCGCTTCGACCCGACTCGCGTGGACAGAGTGCGAGAGCGATGCGACCTCATCGGTCCGAACCGGGTAAAAATATCGCTGTTTTCGACGCGTTACACGGGCTTTGGAGACTTCACGGATCAGGCGACAACCTTCAAGCCGTTCATCCATGAGCTCACACGGCGCATTCTTGCTGCGCGTCCCGATACGCCGGTGTACAGCGGCCTTACGTGGACATCTTATCTTCTTCAGCACGGATTTCTGCTACTCGCCGTTCTTGGACTTGCGAGCATCCTCGGCACGGCCGGCGTTCCAGCATTCGGAACCATCTGGATCAAAATCCTCATCACCGTCAGCTACGTCGGCGTCCTGTGGGCCTACGCAAACCGCAATCTGCCACGCAGACTCAATCCACCTGGCGCGCCAGCTGTGAATGAGATCTTGCCATCGAGCACTCGGGAAGGAACAAAATAATCATGACGAGCGACATCGAAATCATCATGCCGCGCGAGCCCGCGCCTGCGTTACGCATTCCGTTGGCGGGCGGCGGCGTTTATGATTTGTCGCAGGACAACCCGTCGCTCATGTCCATGATCGTGTTTTATCGTGGTCTTCATTGCCAGCAATGCCAGGCGTATCTCCGCGATCTGGAAAACAAGCTGTCGGAGTTCGACAAGCGCGGGATCACGTCCGTGGCGGTGTCTTGCGATTCCGCCGAGCGCGGCGAACAAACGCCCGGCGAATGGGGCCTTGCCAACTTGCGTGTCGGGTACGGCCTCTCGCCCGTCGAAGCCCGCAAGTGGGGATTGTTTCTCACGCAAGGGCGCGTGCGCGCGAGCGGCATGTCAGAGCCGGACGTATGTTGCGAGCCTGCTGTGTTTCTCATCGCGCCTGACAAAACGCTCTGGTTTTCGTCCATACAGAATATGGCGTTTGCTCGCCCTCGTTTCGAAGACCTGATCGAGGGCTTTGAGTTTCTCTTTGCGCGCGGATATTTTCGCGACAAGCCCTGCCCCGCGCGGGGCGAACTGCTGCGGGCGCCGGTTCAAAATGGCGCGCCGCAGCAAACATAGGATGGCGCGTCAACCGGGCGCGACCGTGGCGCGAGCGCCGCCGTGTTGACATGGCTAGCTCGCAATCTAAGGTCACATTCTGTCATTTCGTATTGGGAGAGAATTCATGTCGCGCCTGCCGCTTACGATGGCCTGCGGTCCTTACGACCGGATGGAGGCGCTTGCACAGGGCGTGGTTCAGCCCGAAGGCATTGACCTGCGGTATCTGGCCATTCAGTCGCCGCCGGAAATCTTCGCGCGCATGATCAAGACGCGTTCGTTCGACGTGGCGGAGATGTCCCTTGCCCATTACTCGATCATGCGCTCGCGGGGCGAATTTCCGTTTGTCGCGCTTCCCATCTTCCCCTCCCGCGTCTTTCGGCATGGATACATTTTCATCAACAAGAATTCCGGCATTCGTGAGCCCAAGGACCTCGAGGGCAAGCGCGTTGGCGTTCAGGAATACCGGCAGACGGCGGGCGTCTGGGTGCGCGGAATTCTGCAGCATGATTATGGCGTGAACCTCGACAAGATCACGTGGGTCGAAGGCGGCGTGAACGAGGGCCGGCCCGAAGATCACGAGATGGATTTGCGCCCCGTGCGCCCGATCAAACTCGAGCTCATTGGCGCCCATCGCACGCTCAACGACATGCTGGAGGCAGGCGAAATCGACGCCTATTTCGGCGCGCGCCGCCCAGCGGCTTTCGACAAGGGCAAGAACGTCATTCGACTGTTTCCTGACTACCGCGCGCGCGAAAAGGACTTTTATCAGCGCACGGGCTTCCACCCGATCATGCACACGCTCGTCATGCGCGACGACCTCTACAAGGAGCAGCCCTGGGTGGCGGAAGCGCTGTTCAAGGCATGTCAGGCCTCGAAAAGCTGGGCGCTGAAGCAGATGCGCTTCTCGGGGGCGCAGCGCACAATGCTCCCGTGGCTTTTCGAGGAAATCGCCGAAATGGACCAGCTTATGGGCGACGACCCGTGGCCCTATGGCGTCGAGGCGAACCGCAAGATCCTCGACGCCTTCATGGGCTATCTGGTGGATCAGGCGTTCCTCGAGAAGAAGCCCTCGCCCGACGACCTCTTCGCCCCAATCGTGAACTGGACCGAATAGGCGCGCTTCAAGATGCACACAAGGGGGGTGAACGCCCCCTCGTTGTGGTTGATACTGCGTTAATCTTGGCGCCCTAGCCTGCATCCAGCGCCCCGCGCACATTGTTGACATATGTTGCCGGTAGCCATTGAAGATATGATGGGTCGACCCGTTTGCATGAGCAAGACACTTGCGCACGCCTATCGCTTGGGCGCGGCGGCAGGCTTCCTTGCGCTGTCAGCCGTGGCCCCCGTGCTCGCATCGACAAAGGCTAACGCCCCGGCGCCGGCCCAAACGCGCGCGCTCATGTCCTCTCGCGATATGGCGCCATCAGCGCCCATTCTGGTGCGCGTATTCAAGAAGGAATCGGTGCTTGAGGTCTGGAAACAGACCCGCGCGGGCAAATACGAACTTCTGAAATCGTTCCCGATCTGTCGCTGGTCCGGCCAGCTGGGCCCCAAGCGGCGCGAAGGCGACCGGCAGGCGCCGGAAGGCTTTTACTCAGTCGGCCCCAAGCAGATGAACCCGAACTCTCAATTTCATCTGTCGTTCGACATTGGCTATCCCAACGCTTTTGACCGCGCCCACGGCGGCACGGGCGCGTATCTCATGGTGCACGGGCAATGCACATCGTCAGGCTGCTTTGCGATGACGGATGCGCAGATCGAAGAGGTTTATGCCCTCGCGCGCGACGCCTTCGCCGGTGGCCAACGGGCGTTTCAGTTTCAGTCTTTCCCGTTCCGCATGACGGCGGAAAACATTGCCCGCCATCGCAGCGACGCCAACATCGCCTTCTGGCGGCAGCTCAAGGTGGGCTACGACCATTTTGAGGCGACGCGGGCTGAGCCGCGCGTCTCGGTCGCCGGTGGCCGCTATGCATTCGAGCCGGGCGATGCGCAGGCAGGCCCCAATGTTCTGGCCAATCGTGAGACCGAAGAGCAGCGCATTGCAAAGCTGGTGGAGGACGGCGCCGCGAGTGTGCGCACGACTTATTCCGACGGCGGGATGAACGCGATTTTTCGCGCGCTCGCCGCCAGGAATGAACCTAGAGCGCGTTGACATTCATCGTGTCCAAATATGCGCGCTGACGATTGATAGCATGGACATGAATGCTCTCGGTGTTTGTTCGTAGCGCGTTGCGATGCGCCTGAAGTGTTTGAGCTTCAGGAAGAAGCGCTCGATGAGATTTCGTT
>CANMLK010000127.1 GCA_947498445.1 Beijerinckiaceae bacterium | reverse complement strand
GTGCAGTTTCAGGTCGAGAAAGACCTTCTTCCCCGCCCTGGCCAGTTCGCTAACGAGCGACAGACCACCCGCGTATGTCAGCTCCATGCCGACCTTGTAGAAATTCACGGAATCGCCAAGGCGCTCCACCATGGCGGACGCGGCGGCGACTGACGGCAGGTCGAGGGCGACGATCAGCTTGTCGCGAACAGCTGTGGAAATAGGGGACGTTTCACGAGACATGCAGCCACCTCAGGGCGCGCGCTGGCGCGGCTTCAAAGAGCAAGTGAGGGTGTTTCACGCGACCGGCCCGCCGGGTCAACCTGGCAAGGCGCTCAGCGCTCGCGGCGCTCGTTGAACTTGCGGATGATTTCCAGCGCCGGATTGCCGCGAACCTCGTCGCGCACGCGCGTGCCATGACCCGCGATGTCGATGCGCACGCGGTCCTTGGCCAAGCGAATTCTTGTCCCCAGCTGATCGCGCGTCTCCAGAATTTCGTCGCGCACGCGGTTTGTGTGCTTCTTGATGTTGCGGACCAGCCGTTGCGCGGCGCTCGCCTTGGGGGGCAGCGGCGCCGACGCAGGGCGATAGCACCAGACGCGCGCCGGCGGCAGATTGAGCCACACAGGCTGCGACGCCTCGGCGGTGAACGAAACGGTTTGCGCGCGCCGGCGCGGCATTGGCGAAACCATGCCGTAGGTGAACTGCACGAACACCCCGTCTGGCCCCAGCATGCCGAACGCATCGGCCAGCAGGGCGATCCGGTCTGGCTCCGGGCGATTGAGCAGGGGGAGGCTGGAGACGACTGCGGCGGCGGGGCCGTCCAGAATGCCGGCCAGCGTCTTCGAAAGATTGTAGGCGTCGCCCTGCACCACGCGCACGCCCGGAAAGCGGCGTTCGAGAAGCCCGCAGAAGGCGAGATCATATTCCACGAGGACAAGCCGGTATGGATCGACGCCGCGCTCCAGCAGCGCCTGCGTCACCGGGCCGGTGCCAGGGCCAAGCTCAACGACCGGCCCTTCGGAGGCCGCATTGACGTATCGGGCCATGGCGCGAGAGAGAAAACGACCGGACGGGGAGACCGCCCCTGTGGCGACAGGGTTCTCGAACCACGTCTTGATGAAGCTCGCCTCGTCGGCGAACCGTTCCTGAAACGCAAGCGCAATCCGAGATTTGCCGCCTGGGCCGTTCGTTTTGTTTTGGGTACGCACTGGACGTTGGGCCTCAGAAAATGCTTCCCTAGGGTGGGACACTAGTCGCCTACAATGGAACTTTCGTCAAGAAAGCGTCACAGGAGCTTGCGAACCCGAATGTACAGGAGCCTGAACTTGAGATAGCGCACGATGCCGCTGGCGTCAGTGCGCCTGCGCGCCCTAGTTTACATTTGATGATCGAACTTAGCTCTGGCCTCCTCCACTTTCCCGCCTTTTTCAGTCGCGCCGAGCAGGAAACGCTCGTAGCGGACCTGCGGGATGTGGTCACCGCAGCGCCGCTGTTCACGCCGCTTATGCCCCGCACAGGAAAGCCTTTTTCCGTGCGCATGACGAATTGCGGTCAGCTCGGCTGGGTGTCGGATACGCGTGGGGGGTACCGCTACCAGACGACGCATCCCGAAACAGCCGAGGCCTGGCCTGACATCCCTGCGTTGGCGCTTAAGGCTTGGGAGACCGCAGGATACACACACGGGCCGGAAGCGTGCCTGGTGAATTATTATGAAGCGACCGCACGCATGGGACTGCATCAGGATAGCGATGAAGCCGCGCTCGAGGCGCCCGTCGTGTCTATTTCTTTGGGCGATTCATGCCTGTTCCGATTTGGCGGGACGCAACGCAAAGACCCGACCAAATCGGTGCGGCTTCATTCGGGCGACGTGGTGGTCATTGGGGGCGCGGCGCGGCTGTGCTTTCATGGGGTTGATCGCATCATGGCGGGATCGTCGACGCTGCTGCCAAGGGGCGGACGCATCAACCTGACGCTGCGGCGCGTCACTCAGCCTTGACGATTTGCGCCGGGAAACGCCGGCAACGACCAGTCGCGCAGGATGGCGAGGGTCCGCAGCACAAACCCCGCCGCAACGCCCGCCAGCGCCCCATAGATGGCGGGATAACCGGCGTAGGCCGCCGCCACGTAGACAATAGCGCCGAGCGCCGCCGCCGTGACGTAGATTTCCCTGTGGAAAACCAGCGGCGGGTCGCCCGCCAGCACATCGCGCGCAATGCCGCCGAAAGTTGCGCTCAACGTGCCAAGCACAATCGCGGTCAGCGGGTGCGCGCCTGCCAGAAGGGCGGTTTGAGCGCCAATGACCGCGAAGATGGCAAGCCCTGCCCCATCGGCCAGCAAGAGCGGGCGCGTCAGACTGGCGTTGGCGGGCGCAAACCGCGCGCCAATCACGAAAGCTGCGAGACCTACAATAACGCAAATCGCCGGGCTGGTGGGATCTACGACCCAGGCGACGGGTCGCCCGAGAAGCACGTCACGAAGCGTACCGCCGCCGACGCCCGTCACCGCCGCCAGAAACGCAAAGCCAAACGGGTCCATGCGCTTTCGCGCCGCCGTCAGGGCTCCCGAAAGCGCAAATACCGCAACGCCGATCCATTCCAGCCATTGCGGAAAGTGCGCGCTCACGCGGCCCCGTTGTCCTGGCCGTTGCTCTGGCCGTTGCTCTGGCCGTTGCTCTGGCCATTGTCCTGGCCGTTCGCCGCCTTCTGCCCGCCGCGCGCGACGCCGACTTTCGCAGGCCTCAAGCATCGGTCGCCGATCGCATAACCGGACTCGACCACCTGCATCACCGTGCCGTTGGGCACGCTGGCGTCAGGGATTTCGAACAACGCCTCGTGCATGTTCGGATCAAACTTCTGGCCCTGCGGCTCAAGCTTTTTCACGCCGTAGCGCAAGAGGCGTGACTGGAAATCGCGCTCGGTGAGTTCGAGGCCCTCCACGAGCGTGCGAAGGTCGCCTTCAACTTCGCGGGCCGGGGTGGGAACGCTCTCGATGGCGCGCCGCAGATTGTCGGCGAACGCGATCATGTCGCGCGCGATATTGGTCACGCCATAGCTCTTGGCGTCGGAGACTTCCTTCTCAGTGCGGCGACGAAGGTTCTCCATCTCGGCAAGCGTGCGAAGGACGCGATCCTTCAACTCAAAGTTTTCTGCGTTGAGTTTCTCGATCACAACCGCGGGGTGCGGTTCGACATTATCGGCGGGGGCAACGCCCGCCTCGGTCTGATCGGCGGCTTCGTTTGCCGCGTCGTGCGTCTTTTCCTGGTCGGTCATTATCAATCCAAAGAATTCGGGGGCCGCGCCGGATATCAGGTCGCGGAGCTTAAAAATCAAGCGGGATGGCGCGTCAGGCGCCGTTCGAAGTATCGCTCACGTATCGTTTCGGGGCGCCGCCCCAGCGTTTTCCTGCTTTCGGCGTGCTGGCGCTTTCGTCGACGCAGGCGCAGGCGCGGCGAATACATCAAGGAGCGCGCGCCGAACGGCGGACTGTCGGGTCTGGTTTGTGATCTTCAGCCCCGTAAGGTCCGTCACGTAGAACGCGTCCACGGCCTTTTCGCCGAAGGTCGCGATATGCGCTGACCCGATGTTGAGGTTGAGCCGCGACAGCGAGGAGGTGAGATCATAGAGCAGGCCAGGCCGGTCGAGCCCGGACACTTCAATGACCGTATATTGGTTGGACAGATTGTTATCGATGGTCACTTCGGGCGCGAGCGGGAATGTCTTCTCGCGGTTTGTGGGGCCCATCGTTTTGTCGGCCATCGCTTCGGACAGCCGGATTTCACCGCGGAGCGCCTTCTCGATGACCTTGGCGACGCGTTCGGCGCGGCGCAACTCGTCCTCGTCCCGGTCAAACGCGCGGCTGATCGAAATCGTGTCGAGCGCAAGCCCGTCGGTCGTCGTGAAAATCTGCGCGTCGACAATGTTTGCGCCTGACGTTGCACAGGCGCCGGCGATGATCGACAGCAGGCGTGGATGATCGGGCGCAACGACAGTGAGTTCCGTCACGCCCTGAAATGCGTCGGTTGCGACTTCCGTCGCCAGCGACTTCATCTCCGCCTCGCACAGACGCAGCAATTGCGCGTGCATCACCTTGTGGGCGAGATCAACCTTGAGCCAGTAGGCTTGATAATGACGCGCGGCGTAGGCGTCGAAATCAGGATCAGACCAGAGTGGCAGCGCGCGCCGTAATTCTGACTGAGCTCTGTCAACGCGCTGTTTGCGGTCGATCGCCGAATGACCACCGGTCAGCAGAAGCTCCGCTTCCCAATAAAGCGTGCGCAGCAATTGACCCTTCCAGCCGTTCCAAACGCCCGGTCCCACGGCGCGGATGTCGCACACGGTGATCACGAGGAGCAGGCGCAGTCGCTCGATGGTCTGCACCGTCTTGGCGAAGGCGTTGATCGTGCCGCGGTCAGACAGGTCGCGGCTTTGCGCGACGTTTGACATGACGAGATGGTTCTCGACCAGCCAGGCGACCGTTTCAGTTTCGGCGGAGGTAAGGCCAAGACGCGGGCACAATTGGCGGGCGACAACGGCCCCGGCGATCGAATGATCTTCCGGCCTGCCCTTGGCGATGTCGTGCAGCAGAAGGGCAACGTAGAGAACCCTGCGATTGGAGATCGACGGCATGATCTCGCTGGCGACCGGGTGCTCTTCCTTCAGGCGCCCAGATTCAATTGCCGCCAGAATGCCGATGCCGCGCAGGAGATGCTCGTCCACGGTGTAGTGATGATACATGTTGAACTGCATCATCGCGACGATGCGGCCAAAATCTGGAATGAAACGTCCCAGCACGCCCGCCTCGTTCATCGCGCGAAGCACCTGCTCGGGCGTGTTCTTCGACGTGATAATTTCGATGAAAAGTTTGTTGGCCGTCTCGTTCTTGCGGAGCCGGTCGTCGATCTTTTTCAAGGATAACGTCACCAGCCGCGTCGCATCCGGATGGATCGGCAGCGCATGCCGGTCAGCAAGCCAGAAAAGCCGGATCAGGTTGATCGGATCGCGCTCGAACACATCTGGCGAGGCCACAGTGAGACGATCGAACTCGACCGCAAACCCCTCTGCCCCAAGCTTCTTTTGCGCCGGTTTCAACAGGCGGCCCATAAAGCGGTCGAGCATCGGGCGAGGCTTGGCCTGCTTTTCCTCCAGCGCCGCGCAAACGATTGCGGTGAGATCACCGACGTCTTTTGCGACAAGGAAGTAATGCTTCATGAAACGCTCGACATCGGACAGGCCGGCGTGCGTCACGTAACCAAGGCGCTGGGCGATCTGGCGCTGGTAATCAAACGTCAGGCGCTCTTCGGAGCGGCCCGTGATGAAATGCAGATGCGAGCGCACCGTCCACAGAAACTCCTCGCACTTGTGAAAGGTGCGATACTCGCGCTGCGTGAACAGACCTGCCGCCACAAGTTCGTCAGCGTCGCGCACGCGATACACATACTTTGCAATCCAGAAGAGCGTGTTGAGGTCGCGCAGACCGCCCTTGCCTTCCTTGACGTTGGGCTCAACGAGATAACGTGAAGCGCCGGCGCGCGTGACGCGCGCATCGCGTTCGGCAAGTTTGGCCGACACGAATTCGGCCGCGGTCTTGCGCACGACTTCCGCCTCAAAGCGGGTGCGCATGTCCTCGAACAACGCCTCGTCGCCCAGAATGTAGCGCGCTTCCAGAAGCGAGGTGCGGATGGTGATGTCGTCGCGCGCCTGACGCAGACATTCATCGACGGACCGGGTGGCGTGGCCCACCTTCTGGCGCAGATCCCACAGGAAGTAGAGGATCGCCTCGATGACGCTCTCGCTCCAGGCGGTCTTTTTGTTGGGCAGCACAAAAAGCAGGTCGATGTCGGACCCGGGCGCCAGTGTGCCGCGTCCGTAGCCGCCGGTAGCGGCGATGGCGATGCGCTCTTTCGCCGACGCATTGTCAGCGGGCGAGACGTATTGGACGACAAAGCGGTGGATGGCGCGGATGATTTCATCCTGCAGCCAGCTCATGTTGACCACGCAATCGTAGCCCTTGCCGTCGGCTTCGAGCCATTCGCGCAGCAGCGCGCGGCCCGTATCAAGCGTCGCGCGAAACTCCTGCACGGCGTCCGCACGCATGGCCGTCTTGTCCTGCGCGTGCCTGACCGCGATGGCGTCAAGCCGGGCGTTCAGCCCTGCCCGGTCGAGAATCATGGCGCGGGAACGAGGGGGCTTCCGGGTGCGCGCTGGGGCGGAGGCGGGTTCAGCTGCAAGGCTCATCGTTCAATCCTAGCACAAACGGCGGCGCGAGGCTGGGCATCCTCAGCCTGTGACGCGCCGCGCTTCGATAGCGTCCCAGATGGCGGCGGCGAGATCTGGGCCGCCGAGTTTCTTGATGGCGCGCACGCCGGTGGGCGATGTGACATTGATCTCGGTGAGATTGCCGTCGATCACGTCAATGCCGACGAAGATCAAGCCGCGCGCTTTCAGTTCCGGGCCGATGGTCGTGCAGATTTCGCGCTCGCGCGGCGTCAGGTCGGTTTCACGCGCGGCGCCGCCGCGAACCATGTTCGAGCGAATGTCGTTTTCCGCCGGCACGCGGTTGACCGCGCCCAAGGCCGCGCCGTCGACCAGAATGATGCGCTTGTCGCCTTCGGTGACGCGGGGCAGGAAACGCTGCACAACCCACGGCTCGCGGAATGTGACCGAGAACAGATCAAACAGCGAGCCAAAGTTGGGGTCTTTGAGCGACACCTTGAAGACCGCAGCGCCGCCGTTGCCATACAGCGGCTTCATCACAACGTCGCCGTGCTCTGCGCGGAAAGCCTCGATCTCGCCGCGCGACCGCGTGATCAGCGTCGGCGGCATGAGGTGGGGATATTGCATCACGAACAGCTTTTCGGGCGCGTCGCGCACGCTGCGCGGGTCGTTCACCACCAGGGTCTGCGGATGTATGCGCTCCAGAAGATGTGTTGTGGTGACGTAGGCGAGATCGAACGGAGGGTCTTGCCGCAGCAGCACAACGTCCACGTCCGCGCCAAGGTCCGTGCGCTTGCGCTCGCCCAGCGTGAAATGGTCGCCCGCAACGTCGCGCACCTCGAGCGGCTCCAGATCGGCGACGACGCTTGTGCCGCTCAGCGAGAGCCGGTCCGGCGTGTAGTAGAAAAGCTTGTGCCCGCGCGCCTGCGCTTCAAGCAGCAGCGCGAAGGTTGAGTCGCCCGCTATGTTGATCCGATCAATGGGATCCATCTGGACGGCGACTTTGAGCGACATGGAAAGCTCCCTGCGGGCTTTGGACCTGACGGGAGAACGCACGAGGCGGCAAGTCTAGTCAACCTGTCCCGTCAACCATGCCGCCATGGTTCGCTCACCAGCGCAGGCGAAGCTTGGCGAGGATCGGCGTAAGGATGGTGGAATAATCGTCCGTCCAGAGGCGCGCGCTCGCATCGGGGGTGATGGGAAGCCACTCGCCCGAGGCCAGCGCCTTCTGGCCCATATGGGTGGGGTCGCGCACCAGAGCGACAACGTCGCTGGGCGTGCGCAGATCGGGATGATCGGGCCGAGCCACGCGATCTTGATTGCGCAGCGCCACGAGGCCAAGGTCGCTGGCGATGCGCGCGAGTATCCCTGAGAAATCCATCACGTTGTTGGAGATGTGAAAGACTACGACGCCATCGTCCTTCGCCCGATCCTTGAAGAGCGCGACAGCCTCGCGCGTCATAAGGTGCGCCGGAATGGCGTCGGACGTGAATGCGTCCACCACGACAATGTCGCTCTTTTCCTTCTGGTCGGCGATGGTGAGGCGCGCGTCTCCAAGCACCGTCGCGGCGCCCGGCGCGCAATCACTCAGATAACGGAAGAGACTGCGATTACGCGCGATGTCGATCACCAACGGATCAATCTCGTAAAACGTAATCATCTCGCCGGGGTTGGCGTGGCAGGCCAGCGAGCCAACGCCAAGCCCGATGGCGGCCACATGGGAGAGCTTGCCGCCGTTCTTATCGCGCACGGAGGAAATGGCCTGCCCCATCGGGCCATCGAACGCGTAATAGGTGGTCGGCGCCGGGCGGCCCTCGTTTGGCTTGCCGTCCGCGTCGCGTACACGCATGGCGCCATGGATCGTGGTGCCGTGAACGAGAAGGCGGAAATATCCGTCCTGCGTTTCAAAAATCCTGTGAATGCCAAAAAAAGATCGGCGCACGTCTTGTTGCGCCAGCGTGGCGTGAAGGACCGGGCCTGATAAGGCGGCGAACACGGAGAGCATTACAGCTGTCGGCATGTCGCGCCACTGCAGCATCGCGATAGCGGAAAACGCAATAACGAGGCCAGTCGCCAGCATTTTCGAATCAGGAACGAAGGAGCCAATTGCAACGGCTGCAAGCAGCGCGAGGGCGCAGATTGCTGCAATGCGCGCGAGTCCGCGGCGCGGCGCGGTCTTCAACTTTTCCCACGCGCCGGGGCGGCAAAGCAGCGAGGCGACGAGCAACGCCGGGTATTCATAAAGGCTCGAAAAAATCAGCGGCGCGATGAGCGCGGCAAACAGACCGCCAAGGACACCGCCAAGCGACATGCAAACATAAAAAGACGTGAGATGGCCAGCGGAGGGACGGCGCAGATAGAGCGCGCGATGGCTCGCAAGCGCGCAAACAAAGAACACCAGCAGGCTGACAGCGAGACCCAGCGCGACCCAACGCGACCCAACGCGAACCAGAGCCGAGGCCCATCAGCCCAACGCCGACGAGCCAGACATGCACGCGCGAGGTCGTGGCGTCGAGCTTGGAGGCCTTGTCGCGGAATGCGACGACGAACGTGAGAAGGTAAAGCGCGAGAGGCGCAACCCACAGCAGCGGCGCGGCGCCGACGTCGGTGGAGATGTGCGCCGTGACGGCGACCAGCAAGCCTGACGGAACGAAGGCGAGCGCTATCCACGACATGTAATCTGCGCGCGCGGGGGCAATGTCGGGTTTTGCGTTCGCGCACGACGCGCCGGCGATGGACGCGAAGTGCGGACGCGTTGCAAGCGCGATTGCAGCGCAGGCGCCCAGCGTCACGGCCAGCGCAAGAAAGCCCAAAGCCCAGATGCGACTTTGCGCAGACAGGCCGAACAGCGGTTCGATCAGGAATGGGTAGGCCAGCAGCGCCGCGAAAGACCCAAGGTTCGATGCGCCATACAGAAAATACGGATCGCTGGACTGCGCATGACCCGTGCGGGCGAACCACGCCTGCAGCAACGGACCGTTCACCGAAAGCGCAAAAAATGGCAGGCCGACGCTCATCGCAAACAATCCGATGAGCCAGAATGCCTGACCCTCAGCCGACGGCGGCGGCATGTTCACGGCGGCGATGGGGAGCGCGACAAACACCAGCGCGCAGATGGCGATGTGGACGCCAGCAGCCACAGCCAGGGGTAGTTTTTTGGCGAGAAAATGCGCCCAGAGATAGCCAAGCAGCAGAAGGCCCTGAAAGAAGACCATCGCCACGGACCAGACGCCCGGCGACCCGCCCAATTGCGGCAGAACCATTTTCGTGAACATGGGCTGCACGGAAAACAGCAGCAGCGCGGACAGGAAAATGGCGCCCGCGAACACTGGCAACGCCAGCAATTGCGCAACATTGCGAGTTTGCGCAGGTTGCGCCAGCATGGGCTCCGCTTGGGTGGTCTGCATGTTTGGTCTCCGTTCGAGACCAGAACCCTACACGCAGCGCGTAAAGCGCGACTTAAAGCCTACGGCCGACCTTTTCGACAATGGCGCGGGCAGCGGCGACCGCCGCGTCGACATCAAGATCGCTCGTATCCAGCAAAATGGCGTCAGACGCCGCCACGAGAGGGGCCGAGGAGCGTCCCGAATCACGTTCGTCGCGGCGGAGGATATCGGCCAGCACATCGGCATAGTCCGCGCGTTCGCCGCGCCCACGCAATTCCAGCGCGCGGCGCTGCGCCCGCGTTTCGGGCCTCGCAGTCACGAACAGCTTCGCGTTCGCGTCCGGGCAAATCACGGTGCCGATGTCGCGCCCATCAAGCACGGCGCCGCTGGCCTGCGTGGCGAACGCGCGCTGAGTTTCAAGAAGCGCCGCCCGCACGGCGGGGATGGCCGCAACCACGGAGGCCGCCTCACCGATTTCGGCGCCGCGCAGGCGCTCTTCCTCGAAATCGGTGAGCGCGAGGCCGCGCGCGGCGGACACGGCGCGTTCAGCGTCATCAAGCCGTTCGCCCTGGTCGAGCAAAACGCGCGCAGTTGCACGGTACAACAGCCCCGTATCCAGATGCGGCAGGCCGTAATGCTGCGCCAGACGGCGCGCAATCGTTCCCTTGCCGGAGGCTGCCGGCCCGTCGATGGCTATAATCATGCCGCCCGCTTTACCCCAAAGCTGCACGGCGGCAAAGGGGCGCCGCGATCACTCAGGCGCCGCTGAGATTTCCGAAAAAATCCTTCATGCGTCCAAAGAAGCCAGCCGACTCCGGGTGCGTCTTGCTTGAGGATTCCGCCTCGAATTCCGCCAGAAGTTCGCGCTGGCGCTTCGTCAGGCTTTGCGGCGTCTCGACAACGGACTGAATGTAAAGATCGCCGACATCGCGCGAGCGCAAAACCGGCATGCCCTTGCCGCGAATCTTGAACTGGCGGCCGGATTGAGTGCCCTCTGGCACTTTCACACGGCTTTCGCCGCCGCCGAGCGTGTGAACGGTAAAGTCGCCGCCCAGCGCCGCCTGCACCATCGAGATCGGCACGCGGCAATAAAGGTCGGCGCCATCACGCTGGAAAAACGGGTGCGGCTTGATCGACAGGAAAATGTAGAGATCGCCCGGCGGCCCGCCCCGCGCGCCCGCTTCGCCCTCGTTGGACAGGCGAATGCGCGTGCCGTCCTCGACGCCCTGCGGAATGTTCACCGACAGATTCTTTTCACGCATCACGCGGCCCGCGCCAGAGCATGCTGCGCACGGGTTATCGATGGTTTCGCCGCGCCCCTGACAGGTGGGGCAAGTGCGCTCAATCGCAAAGAAACCCTGCTGGGCGCGCACGCGGCCTTGCCCGCCGCAGGTTGCGCACTGACGCGGCTTCGATCCGGGCTTGGCGCCGGAGCCCTCGCAGGGCTCGCACTTGATTGTGGTGGGGACTTTTATTTCCGCCTGACGGCCAGAAAAGGCGTCTTCCAGCGAGATTTCGAGGTTGTACCGAAGGTCCGCGCCGCGCTCGCGGCCATTGCCGCCGCCGCGCGCTCGGCCACCCATCATGCCGCCGAAGAGATCCTCGAAAATGTCTGACATTGAGGAGCCAAAACCCTCGCCGCCAAAGCCCCCGCCACCGCCGCCATTCTCAAACGCGGCGTGACCGAAGCGATCATACGCCGCGCGCTTCTGGCCATCGGAGAGGCATTGGTACGCCTCGTTGACTTCCTTGAATTTGACTTCCGCCGCTGCGTCGCCGGGGTTGCGATCAGGGTGATGTAGCATCGCAGCCTTGCGAAAGGCGACCTTCAGATCGGCCTCGACGCAGGTGCGTGAAACGCCCAGAACTTCATAATAATCGCGTTTGGACATGCTGGCCCCAAGGCATTCAGTAATGCACGAGCAGTCAATGTGCTCAGTTCGGAACCTTAATGGTGATTTGATTGGCAAAACACAAGGGCAGGCCGAGAATTAGGGCCATCGACCGCTGAATAGACCTCGACAGCTGAGAAGCTAAGCGCGCTTAGCGTTTGCAGCGAATTCCTTCTTAGTCTTATGGTACGCCCAGGTAGGGATTGGCGGTGCGTCTTGGGCCACGCTATTCAGCATATTCTTAAGGTTTGAGAGTTTTTCGAGAACAATGGGATCGCCCAGCGACGATGATCCTGAGTTGCGAAACTCAACTAGAGCGCGTTGACATTCAAGATTCCCCAGGACTCTCAAATCTGATTCAAGCTCCTTTTCGGATAGGAGCGTTGAATGTCGGCGGTTCGCCTGTCTCTTCGGGACG
>CANMLK010000126.1 GCA_947498445.1 Beijerinckiaceae bacterium | reverse complement strand
TCGCCCAATGGGAGGAAATCGCTGACCTCATGGATATTTCGCGACATGAGGGCGAAGACCTAATAACCGCAATCATTGATGCGATACACCGGCGGTGGCCGGATGCGAATAGCAAAGAGGCTATCTTGGCTCGGATGAACCAGTGGGTTCGTGATCTAGCGCAGCGAAGCCAAGAAGCAGCAGCCATAGCGACCGGTCGCTGATTGCCATTCAATCGTCGAGAGGGAGACGTATCCGAGACGACAGATCGCGTGTGGTGCCAACCAATCCCGATTCTCGCAGAGTTTTTGTTCGTTCTAATCGGGCATCGCCCTCGATCTCGCAACATGCCTGAATGCCATCGCAGCAATGAGCAACCCCGCATCCTCCGCATTCAACACATGGAAGTGGCCCACTGCCAGAGTTCCTGACACCAGTGCCTGCACAAAAGTTGCAGCGCATAACCTTCACCCCGTTGATCAAGCGTCGTGGGCGTTCGGACGAATCGTATAAACATGATTATCGCCACAGCATGGCTAGGCAAGCCAGCGGCCGTTGCCGCCGACCACTACAGTCAGGTGTCCCTTGTAAGGAATGGCTTTGACTTTGGCGCTTCAGGCGACCTTGCTGATAGTCGGCATCGTGATGAGAGCTGGACGCAACACCGCCCCACGAGTTCGGACAGTCCCCATCTTCTTTTGGATGTCGCAGTAGCTGGCTTCAGAACCGCAGACACTCCCACAGAACCTGACCATGTCCTTGTGACGCGGATCCTCGACCGGCCAGCGGCAGGTGGAGCTGCGCAGGTCCATGATGTGGACAGAGGCTGAGCCCGGTAGTGGAACCCAGCAGCCTTCGCGGGATTGTTTCGGGTAGGTCCGGGCGACTGACCAAGGCGTCGCGTTCGGCGTGGGTGCTTTGGCTGCTGGCGCGGCTTTGGGCATGGTGGCGACCTTGTTGGAGATACAAACCGACTGGGGTGACGGTTAGAGTCACGGTCCGTCTAAAACCGCATTGCCTCCCAGAGGGTCCGCTATGGGTCCGCAATCATTTCTATGTAAGCCGCCCGAAAATATGCACCATCGTAATCCATTGATATTAATGGATTAAAGTGGTGAGCGCGTCGGGGTTCGAACCCGAGACCCTCTGATTAAAAGTCAGATGCTCTACCGGCTGAGCTACGCGCTCCCTCTTGGGGCAGACTTCTCCCCGCGTGGGTTGTTCGCCGGAGCGAACAGGGGCACGAATTACCCCCCAAGGGCGGCAGGGTCAAGCGAGAGGTCGTTCACAGGGTGTAGTATTCCGCCGCCAGCCACACCAAACCGAACACGACGCACGTCACAAGGGTCGTCCAAAGCGCCTTTACGCCAAGGCGCGGGTTGACCGGCGCAGCGGGGTCCGAGCCGGGGGAGCCGCCGCCCTCTTCGTGCAAGGAGCGCACGCCAAACGGCAGGACTGCGAACAAAACGGTCCACCAGATTGTGAAAAAGACAGCGATGGACAGGGGAAGGCTCATGGACCACTCGAATTCAGGAAACCGGCCCTGCTTCGGGCCCCGACGCCGGGCGACGCTGGCCTGACATGCGTGCCAGGTTCGTCTCCATGCGGCGCACCATCAGCCGGACCAGGTAAAGTCCAAACTGCGGATTTTGGAAATATAGTTGCTCGAAGTCATCGTAGGTGATGCGATAAATGCGCACATCGCTGATCGCCCGGGCGCCGGACATCCGTTTTCCGGTGCTGGAGAACAAACCCATTTCGCCAAACAGCGACCCTGGCCCGAGAATCACGCCAAGGTCCGGCAGGCTAACCTGCCCATCCGCAATGACATAGGCGGCATTCGCGTCGGCGCCTTTCTCGAATATCGAGTCCCCGACATTGAGTTCAATCGCCTTCATGAACGGTTTCAGCCAGTCGAAATCAAGCTCGCCGCGCGTGTGAGCGCGCCGCACGTCAGACGTCAGTCGCTGCATCTCGCGCAGGCGCACGATGTTCAGCGGCAATAGAATGATGCTGCCGATCAGGTTCGGGATGTTTTGGTTGTACATCGAGAACACAATCGCGAACGCGTTGGCTGCGATAACCGCCATGCGCAGGGGGATCATGGTTTTCGAATAGAAGGCGAACAGGCTGCACGCAGCAGCTGCCCAGCCGAAAAGCTCCATGGGGTGGAAGTTCACGAACAGCTCCCCCGGCGCCGCACTCTGCGTTGACGCGAAAGGCAACCGGCGCGATGCGCCTTTCACGGACCTTGACCATAAACATAACGGAAACCGGGGACATCCTGCAACCTGCCGATCAAATAGCGCGGTAAAACGCACGCGGAACCGCGCAAAATGGCGAGCGGATTGGTGGCTTAGAAGACGCGCTTGCAACGACTTGCGAAGTCGGGTCCAAAGGCTGTGAAAAATGATCCGGGAGACGCACTGATGCAGGGTATTGTTGTGGGCGCGCCGCCAGCGGTCGAATATTTCGTCCGGCCCAAATCCATCGCGATCATCGGGTTCTCATCCAAACCCTCTTCGCCGGGCCGCAACATTCTCGCCAACATCGCGCAGAATGGACACCCCGCCGAAGTGTATCTGGTGGGCCGCAGTGGCGGCGAAGCCGACGGACGGACGGTGCTCACCGACATCGACATGTTGCCGATCGGCGTCGATCTGGCGATTTTCACCCTCCCCGGCGACGGCGTGGCCGAGGCCATGGCCGCCTGCGCGCGGCGCAAGGTTCGCGCGGCTATCGTTTTCGCGGCTGGCTTTGCCGAAATGGGCGAGCGAGCCAAGCAGGATGAAGTGGCCCGCATCGCGCGAGAGGGCGGCATCGCGCTGCTGGGGCCCAATTGCCTTGGCTACACCAACTTTATTGACGGCCTGCACGTCGGCTTTGTCGCGGCGGTGAAAATACAGAAGATGGTCGTAGGGCGCGATCCTGCGTTCGCCATCATTTCCCACAGCGGCGGGCTGATGTCGCACATCCGCCAGGGACTGGAGCAGCGCGACATCTGCGTGGGTTACACCGTCAACACCGGCAACGAGGCGGGCGCGGGCATCGCTGACTTCGTCGACTTTTTCGCGCAGGACGAGCGCATCAATGGCATCATCGTCTACGTGGAGGAAGTGCGCGATCCGAAGGGCTTCCTCGCCGCCGCAGCGCGCGCCCGCATGGCTGGCAAACCGGTGCTGATGATGCACCCTGGACGCAGCGCCAAGGCGCAGGAAGCGACGATGTCGCACACGGGTGCGCTTGCAGGCGACCACGCCGCGATGCGCACCACCGTCAGCCGTGCTGGCATCCTCTTTATCGACAATGTGGATGAGCTGATCGACACCGCTGAAATCCTCGCGCGCTTCCCCAAGGCGCCCACGCAAGGCGCCGGCGTCATCACCTTCTCCGGCGCCTTCTGCGCGATTGCGCATGATTTCTGCGAGGAGGTTGGGCTGGACTTGCCGCCACTTTCCAGGGAAACGGAAAGCGCATTGCGCGCCGCCCTGCCCGTGTTCGCCACGCCGCGCAATCCGCTGGATCTGACGACGGCCCCCGTGTGGCAGCCAGATCTCATGCGCGTTGGCACAAAGGCGTTGCTCGACGACCCCGCAATCGGCAGCGTCACGATCTCGATTACGATGGCGACGCCGCAGCAAGGCGTGAGCTACCTCAACGCCATCCTGCAAGCGTTGCCCGGCAACGAAAAGCCGTTCGTACTGTCCCTGCTCGGCGACCGCACTCCGCTGCCGCCCGAGTTTGTGCAAAGCGCGCGGGATAACCGCATCATTGTGTCGCGTTCAGCAGACCGGTCCCTGCGCGCCATGACGCGAGTCACCGAGTATGGCCGCTCGCTGGAAGGACTTGCCGCCAAAGCGCCCGCGCAGACGTTTGCGGGCCTCCCGGCGTTCGGTCAGGGTCCGCAGCCCGAATGGCTCGGCAAGCAGGCGTTGCGCGCGCTTGGCGTTGCGACGCCGCCGGGCGACCTCGCGCGCAATGCGGACGATGCAGCGGCCATCGCCGCGCGCATCGGCTTTCCTGTCGCGATGAAAGCGCAAGCCGCTGACCTCGCGCACAAGACAGAAGCGGGCGGCGTGATGCTCAACATTGCCGACGCCGAGGTGGCCCGCGCCGCATTTGAAACGCTTTGCGCAAATGTCGCGCGTGCTCAGGCAGGCGTCACGCTCGATGGCGTGCTGGTGGAGAAAATGTCAAAGCGCGGCCTTGAGTTGCTTGTGGGGGCGCGGCGCGATCCGCGCTGGGGGCCGGTGATCCTGATTGGCCTCGGCGGCACGCTGATCGAAGCCATCGGCGACGTGCGGATCTTGCCGCCCGATCTGACGCAGGAGGCTATCGTCGCGGAATTCCGCAAGCTCAAGACCGCGCGTCTGCTTGATGGTTTTCGCGGCGCCCCGGCTGTCGATGTTGAGGCCGCCGCGCAGGTCGCTTCTCGCATTGGAGCGCTTATGCTGAGCGAATTGTCCATCGTGGAGATCGACATCAACCCGCTTATGGCGCACGCCAAGGGCGAAGGCGTGACGGCGCTCGACGCGCTGATCGTGACGCGAAAGGAATAGCGCCATGAGTGAACAAGTCGTCACCTACGATCTGGACGGCGACGTCGCGCTGGTTGGCCTCAATCGGCCGGACAAGCGCAACGCCGTGAACGAGGACGTCAACCGCGCGCTGCGCGCCGCCTTTGAGCGCGCGCAGGATGAAGCGCGCGTCGGCGTCCTGTTCGGCGTCGGCAAGCATTTCTGCGCGGGACTCGATCTTGCGCAGGCGTTGACCTGGCAAGACGAGGCGCCCGAACAGCGGCGCAAGCGGCGCGGCACCTGGCACCCGACGCTTGACCTGATGGCGCGGGGCAATATTCCGTGGGTGGCGGCGCTGCAAGGCGCGTGTATCGGCGGCGGGCTCGAGATCGCCTCGGCGGCGCACATCCGCGTTGCTGATGAGACGACATTCTTCGCGCTGCCTGAAGGGCAACGCGGCATTTTTGTGGGCGGCGGCGGATCAGTGCGCGTGCAGCGATTGCTGGGATACGCGCGCATGGCCGATCTCATGCTGACGGGCCGCGTGCTGACGGCGGCTGAAGGCGAGCGTTATAATCTGTGCCAGTACGTCGAGCCTGCGGGCCAATCGCTTGAGCGCGCAAAAACGCTTGCGCACCGCATAACGAAGAATGCGCCGCTCACGAACTGGGCCGTGGCCGCGTGCCTGCCGCGCGTCAACGACGCCTCGCACGAGGACGGGTTGTTCATGGAAATGCTGATTGGCACGGCTGTGACGAGTCCGCAAAGCAAGGAACGCCTGCAAGCGTTTGTCGAGAAGCGCGCGGACCGGCTGCCTGACCCCGGCAAATCCGGCGACCAAAGTTAGGAGGCGCAAATGGCCTTGCGAGATAACGCGATCGTCGGTTTCGCCGAAACAAGGATCGTTGAAAAAAGCGACCGAGATGTGTGGGAGCTGGGCGCCGAGATCCTCGAAACGCTGCTTGATCGCACCGGCTTCGAGAAGGGCGAAATTGACGGGCTTATCCTTTCATCTTCCATGACAGGCGCCGGCAATTGCTTCTGGTCGCAAGCGACAGCGGATCAACTGGCGCTGGAAGTTGATTTTTGTCAGACCGTCGATATCGGCGGTTGCTCTCCGGTCGGCGCCGTCGCGCGCGCGTGCGCGGCCATTGATGCGGGACTCTGCACGACTGTTCTCTGTCTCTTCGCCGATACGCAATCGGCGGAAACAAATCAGCGGCTTCGGCATTTTCAGGCCGAATGGACGCTGCCACTTGGCCTGATGGGGCCGCCCGCCGCGTTCGGATTCATCAGCAATCGGTATGAACACCAGTTCGGTCTCGACTATTCCATGCTGGGCAAGCTCGCGGTGGCGCAGCGCAACCACGCGTTGCTGAACGACAACGCTTGCGAGAAGTTGCGCAAGCCGATCACCATCGACGACTATTTAAAATCACGCATGATCGCCGACCCTGTGCGGCTTCTCGACAGCGTGATGGTGTGCGACGGCGCAAGCGGCATCATCGTCACAAGCCGCAAGAACGCGGCCCGCAAGGGCCTGAACAAGATCGTCACGCCGATTGGTTATGGCGAACGCACCACGTATCGCGCATCGGAGGCCATCGTTGACGTCACCGAGACCGGCCATATGGTCGCGGGGCAACGCGCCTTCGCGCAGGCGGGTTTGTCGCCGAGCGACATCGCGTCATTTCATCCTTATGACGATTTCATCATCGCCATCCTGCTGCAGATGGAGATGCTGGGCTTCTGCAAACATGGGCAGGGCTGCAACTTCATTCGCGAGCGCAGTTTCGCCATAGACGGCGACTTGCCACTCAATACGGGCGGCGGACAGATATCGGCAGGCCAATGCGGACTTGCAGGGGGCGGCACAAACCTGATTGAAGCTGTGCGGCAGTTGTTTGGCGAGGGCGGCGCGCGACAGGTTGCCAACACGCGCAACGCGCTCGTCACCGGCATCGGCGGCATTCCTTACGCACGCAACTGGAACTCGAGCGTCGTCATGATCCTGACGCCGGAGGGGTGAGCATGACCATGATCAACGACACGCTGGACGTTGCGCGCGAAGCGCCAAAATCGCGCTCGTTCTCCAAGCCTTTCTGGGACGCCACCCGCGAGAAGAAGCTTCTGCTGCAGTACGATCCTGTTGTTGGAAAGTTTCAGTTCTTTCCCCGTGCGACGAGCATCTACACAGGTCGGCGCAATCTGGAATGGCGCGAGTCAGCGGGCGTTGGCGCAATTCATTCCTTCACCATTGCTCGCCGCGCGCGCCCGCCCTTTCAGGGCAAGGAACCTTTTTTCATTGCTGTCATCACGCTTGATGAAGGCGTGAACGTGATGGGCAACATGGTCGACTGCGCGCTGGATGAAATGAAGATCGGCCTGCGCGTGAAGCCGTACTGGTCACCGCTGCCGGACGGCACGCACCTGCTGATGTTCACGCCGCAAAGATAATTTATACCTGCTCAAGTTCGACAAGTGCGCCGCAGAAGTCCTTGGGGTGCAGGAACAACACCGGCTTGCCATGGGCGCCGATTCTGGGCTCGCCGTCTCCCAGAACGCGCGCGCCGGCGGCTTTCAGCCGGTCGCGCGCGGCGACAATGTCGTCCACCTCGTAACAGACGTGGTGCATGCCGCCGTCCGCATTCTTTTCAAGAAATCTCGCGATGGGGGAATTGGCGCCGAGCGGCTCCAACAATTCGACTTTCGTGTTCGGCAGTTCGATGAACACCACCGTCACGCCGTGTTCAGGCTGCGGCACAGGGGCTGAGACTTTGGCGCCGAGCATGTCGCGGTAGACAGCGCTGGCCGCCGCAAGATCTTTTACGGCGATGGCGATGTGGTTGAGCCGTCCAATCATCGAAGCCCCCTGCACTCAAACCTGCATGACCAGAACATGCACCTGCGGACGCTTTCCCCATACGCCCCGCACGGTGTTGCGCACAGACCGCTCGACGGCTGTGGCGACGTCGTCTGGATCGCGGCGTCGGCCACGCGGCAGATTTTCAATCGTCTCGAATACGGACTTGTCGACGATTTCGTCCATGGATCTGCCATCACGCGCGCGCGCAGGCAGGCCCGCCATCATCACATCAGGGTCGCCCGCCAATTCGCCTTTTGCGGTGAGAGCAATGCCGATGGAGATGACACCAGAAAACGCGAGTTTGCGGCGCGCGCGAACGGCTTCATCATCGGACCGCACGAGCACGTTGCCATCGAGCAGCATGCGGCCGTGGGGCACTTCATCAACGATTGCGGGCGCGCCGGGGCCCAGCAGAACCGTCTCGCCATTCATCGCGACAATGGCTTTCTCAACGCCCATCTCGCGCGCGAAATCCGCGTGCGTATAGAGGTGCAACGCTTCACCGTGAGCAGGCACTGCAATTTTAGGGCGCAGCCATTCGTAGAGTCGGCGCACTTCATCGCGCCGCGGATGGCCGGACACATGCACGAGCGCATCACGATCCGTGACGAGACGCAGCCCCTGGCGCACCAGCTTGTTGATGATGCCGCCGATCTCGCGTTCGTTGCCGGGAATGGGGCGCGAGGAAAAGATAACCGTGTCGCCCTTGGTCAGTTTGACTGTCGGGTGATCGTCATCAGCGATGCGGGCCATGGCGCCGCGCGGCTCGCCCTGACTGCCCGTCGCCAGCAGGACCATCTTGTCGCGGGGCAAATTTGCATATGAGTTCGCCGGCATGAATTCGGGCACGCCATCGAGATAACCGTTCTGGCGCGCAACCTGTGACACACGCTCCATCGCGCGCCCCACCACGACAACCGTGCGGCCCGCCCTTGCAGCGGCAAGCGCCACCGAGCGCATGCGCGCGACATTTGAAGCGAAGGTCGTGACGACGACGCGGCCCGGCGCATCTTCGATGATCTTGCCGAGTTCCAGACCGACTTCGGTTTCGGACGGGCTCTCGCCGGGACGCAGAATGTTTGTGGAATCGGAGATGAGCGCGAGCACGCCTTCGTCGCCGAGTTGACGCAAGCGCGCCTCGTCCGTCGGCCAGCCCGCAACAGGTGTGGGATCAATTTTCCAGTCGCCCGAATGCACGACAAGGCCAGCGTCGGTGCGAATGGCGAGCGCGATACTTTCGGGAATCGAATGCGCCATGCGTACCGGCTCAATCGCAAAGGGCCCGATGACCAATTGGTCTCCCGGCGCGTATATCCGCATGTCCACGTCCGGCGCGCCTTCATCGCCAAGGCGGCGCGCCACCAGCAGATCGGCGGCAAATTGCGTCGCGTAAATCGGGCAACGAAGGCGGGGCCACATCTGCGCGATGGCGCCCACATGATCCTCGTGCGCATGGGTGATGATGAGCGCGAGCAAATCCTTGCGCATGCCTTCGATGAACGTGAGATCGGGCATGATCAGATCGATGCCCGGCAGATCCGGCCCGGCGAATGCAAGGCCGCAGTCCACGAGAATCCATTTGCGCGCGCGAGGCGGACCAAAACCGTAGAGGGCCGCGTTCATGCCGATCTCGCCGAGGCCACCCAGTGGCACGAAGACCAGTTCGTCCTGATGTCGAGTCATGTCATGTCCTAATGCCTGAGACGGCGCTGGCGTTATCGCCCAAGGGGAAGACGTCGGCCGCTTCCACGGTCACATTCCCAGACGCGTTTGAAATGACGAGTCGGCCTTGCTCGTCGATTGTTTCGAATACGCCACGCACGGCGCCTGTGTGCGTGCGCGCCTCAATCGGCTTGCCCAAGCCGTACGCGCCAGAAAGCCAGTCGTTACGTATGGCAGAAAAATGGTCGCCTGCACGCCAAACATCGAGATTTCTGGCAAGCGCGTCGGACAAAGTGGGCAAAAAGTCTGCCGCAGTCTGGGTGACGCCCACTTCAGCCAGGTGCGTCGCGCGATAAGGCAGCCCTTCAGGCGCAGCCACGCAGTTTACGCCAAAGCCAATAACACAGGCGAACGCGCCGCCCGGCAGCGTGGCCCCTTCAATAAGGACGCCCGCAAGCTTGGCGCCGCCACATAAAACATCATTGGGCCATTTGAGCGCGAATGGCGCATCTGGCGAAAGGCTGCGCAGCGCCGACAGAAGCGATACGCCAGCGACAAACCCGAGTTGCGGCGCGAAACGTGGCGCGCACGGCTCAACCAAAAGGACGGAGCCATGGAAATTGCCATGCGGCGAGGACCAGGGCCGCCCCTGCCTGCCCCTGCCCTGCGCCTGCTCACCAGCAAGGACCCAAAGGCCGGATGGCTCACCGGCTCGCGCGAGCGCCGTCACTTCGTCATTGGTTGACGCGAGCCTGTCGAACCAGATCGCACGGAAGCCTTTCGCGCGCGCCTGGTGACCAACCTGCACGCGCGTCAGAACAACGACTTTGCAGCAGCAGCAGCTGACTGGACAATCGCCGGGCCCGGAAAGGCCGCGAAGATCACGACAAAGACGCCCATCGTCGCCATGACGGCGGTGACTTCAGGATTAACGCGGTCGAACGTGCGGGTGCTTTCATCGAAGTACATGATCTTGACGATGCGGATGTAATAGAATGCGGCCACCACACTCGTCAGCATGCCGATGACGGCGAGGAAATACAGGTTCGCGTTGATGGCGGCGACGAACACGTACCACTTGGCGAAGAAGCCAGCGAGCGGCGGGATGCCGGCGAGCGAGAACAACATCATCGCCACGACAAACGCCATAAGGCCGTTGGTTTTCGCAAGACCCGCGAGGTCGGCGATGTCCTCCACATAGCGGTCGCCTACGCGCATCGAGAGGATGGCCGCGAACGTGCCAATCGACATCAGGACGTAGATCGCCATGTAGATCATGACGCCCATGACGCCCTGCTCAGTGCCAGCCGCGAGCCCCACAAGCGCAAAGCCCATGTGGCCGATGGATGAATAGGCCATCAGGCGCTTGATGTTGGTTTGCCCAATAGCGGCGAAGGAGCCAAGCGCCATGGACAGGATCGCCACGAATACGATGATCTGGCGCCACTCGTGCTGCAGGTTCGGAAAGGCGGTGATGACGATGCGCACCGTGATCGCGACAGCGGCCACTTTCGCAGCGGTGGCGAAAAAGGTCGTCACAGGGGTCGGCGCACCCTCGTAGACGTCAGGCGTCCACATGTGGAACGGCACAATCGACATTTTGAACGCTAGGCCCGCCATCACGAAGACGAGGCCGAAGATCACGCCGAGCGACGGGGCGCCATTAAGCGCCTGCGAAATGCCGGTGAACGACACTGTGCCCGCAAAACCATAGATGAGCGAGGCGCCGTAGAGCAGCATGCCGGAGGACAGCGCGCCGAGCACAAAATACTTCAGACCGGCTTCCGAGGCGCGGACGTTGTCGCGATCAAACGCGGCGATCACGTAGAGCGCGAGGCTCATCAATTCCAGGCCGAGGTAAAGCGCAATGAGGCTTTGCGCGGAGATCAGCATGCACATGCCGAGCGTCGCCAGCAGCACAAGCACCGGGAACTCGAAGAAATCAATGCGCGCACGCGCCATGAATTCACGTGAAAGAACCAGCGTCAGCAAAGCGCCGCCGATTGCGAGCGCTTTCATGAAGCGGGCGAAGTTATCGTCGATAAACGCATCGTCCCAGATGATCGCGCGTTCGCCCAACTGGAAGAACAACGAGAACAACGCGAGGCCGAGAACGACGATTGACGCCTCGGTGATGATCCAGTCGCCCTTGCCAGCGCGGAAGGCGCCGAGCATGAGAAGCGCCAACGCGCCCAGTGCGAGAATGATCTCGGGCAGCGAGTGGGCGATGGAGTAGGACAGAGGCGTCATAGTCCCGATTCCTTAATGAAGCGCGATGGCGGCGGCCTTGGTGGCCACGAGCGCCGCGTCGTAATTCTTGATGAGCAGTTCGATTGACGCCGCGCTGGCGTCAAGGATGGCGCCGGGCTTCACGCCATACCAGATGGTGAGCACGACGAGCGGGATGAGCAACGCCATCTCGCGTGCGTTGAGATCTTTCATGCCAGCGAGCGCAGGCTTGTCGAGCGCGCCGAATACAACACGCCGATAAAGATAAAGCGCGTAGCAGGCCGAGAGGATAACGCCCGATGTTGCAAACAACGCCACCCAGGGATTGGCGCGGAAGGCGCCGAGCAGCGTGAGGAATTCACCCACGAATCCCGCAGTGCCCGGCAGGCCCACGTTCGCCATGGTGAACACCATGAATACGACTGCGAAGACCGGCATGACTTTCACGATGCCGCCGTAGGCTGCAATGTCGCGTGTGTGCAAGCGATCATAAACGACACCGACGCAAAGGAAGAGCGCGCCAGAGACAAGCCCATGGCTGATCATCTGGAACACGGCGCCCTGCACGCCCTGCGCATTCATCGCGAAAAGCCCCATGGTGACAAAGCCCATGTGCGCTACAGACGAATAGGCGATGAGCTTCTTCATATCCTCCTGAACGAGCGCCACCAGCGACGTGTAAACGATGGCGATGACCGACAACGTCCACACCATCGGGGCAAAATACTGAGACGCCT
>CANMLK010000125.1 GCA_947498445.1 Beijerinckiaceae bacterium | reverse complement strand
GCTTTCTCGTGTTTTGGATGAACCCACTTTACTAAGTGGAATTAAGAATCCGACAACGCAGGCACCAAAAGACATTCATCAGAGTTTATCGGGAATTCGCCTCGGTGACCGATTCAGCAAGCTGGAAACTATCGGCGTAATACCGTCTCGGAGCGAGCGCACTGGTCCTTTTCGGATCACTAAGTTCACGCTCTTGGACGGTAATAGTTTATCTGTAACTGTGAACGTTAACTCCGATGCGGTGGTGTATATAGAATCGAACTGGGGCGGTAAAGCCGCTGGCCAGCAAAGCGACGTCGAGGGCCTACTTTTTGGTCGTGCTACCCCGGTAAATGTTGCTCAACGGATGGACGGGTTCGGCGTCTATTTTCGAGAGAGGGGCGTTATATCAAAGATCACCGACGGCTTTTTAGTCGCAATGGGCCAGCCGATCGCCGACGGTTATCGCGTTTTTTTATTCCGTATACCTTTGGCTAGTGCACAGGTCGCTGGGCGAGGTAGTGCATCCGCTGCCGCACAACTTATAGGGATTGTGCTTGGACAACGTGATTATCTCCAATCCATATGGGGTGCAGAGGTAGGCCCTATCGATGCAGTATTTCATGGGCTCATACCTGACCCTGTAAAGAAACCTATCATGGGCACTCGCTCACGAAACGACCTTGATCGATACCTTCTTGCAAAGAGCACGGCGGCTACTGTTAATGCAGCCTTCAACAAGGTTTATCGTGACGGTGGTATGATACAGGTGCGTATCAGCATTGAAGAGTGCTATCGTCGAGCTAAGAAGATAAAAACCGAAAGATCAGCAGCGTACTGTCATATGCTGGACACGCTCGGGTCAACGGTTGCGAGCTTAGCTCAAAGAACTTACGGATTCCCAGTTGATGATTATCACAAACCAAGTGCGACCATCCGCCGGAACGAAGCCCTGATGGCCTTAATGAAATTCACGCATGAAGATAAAAAAGACTTGGCGGAACTTTGGTCCGCAATGATCTTTTCTGCCGTGACCAAACAATGAAGCCGCTTCACCGAGCTAGCCGCACAATTGATCGGCCAGTTTCGTGAGGTCGGCCGCAGCCCAGTCTACAACCACGCCCGGCGCAGCCTCGCCCTTGCCGGGGCCGCGCTCGTTTGGCCTTGCAACATGGGCTGTGCGCAGGCCAAGCGCAGCGGCGGCTTTCAAATCGTTGGTGTGGGCGGCGACCATCACGCATTGCTGCGGCGCGAGGTCGAACGCGGCGCAGGCGGTGAGGTAAACTTCGGCGTTGGGCTTGTAGTCGTCGGCCAGTTCGGCGCCCAGAACGGCGTCCCAGTGGAAACCGTTGAAGCGCGCCAACATCGCCATCATCGAAATGTTGCCGTTCGAGACCGGCGCCATCAGGAAGCGTTCGCGCAGGCGGGTCAGCGCGGCAGGCGCATCGGGCCAGGCGGGAAGGCGCCGCCATGCATTGGTGAGCGCATCCAGCATGGCGTCGTTGGCGTCGACGCCGAAGCGGGCGAGAACAGGCTGCACGTTTTCTCGATGAAGCGCGTCGAGCTTTTCGTAGGCGCGCTTGCCGGAGCGCACCTGTTCGAGCGTCGGCTGATATTGCGCCCGCCAGTCGTCGGCGAAGGCATACCAGTCCAGCGAGTGCCCATAAGCAGAAAGGATCGCCTCGCTTTCGCGGGCGATCCCTTGTCTCCAGTCCACAAGCGTGCCGAAAACGTCGAAGAAAAGCGCCTTCGGGGCGGTGCTCATGGACTTAGCTGAGCGCGATGTTGACCGTGCTTTCGGGCAATTCCTGACCGAAGGCGCGTTGATAGAATTCGGCGACCAGCGAGCGCTCGAGTTCGTCGCACTTGTTGAGGAAGGTCAGGCGGAACGCGAAACCCACATCCTGGAAAATCTCCGCATTCTCGGCCCAGGTGATGACCGTGCGCGGGCTCATGACAGTCGACAGATCGCCGGCCATGAATGCGTTGCGCGTCAGATCAGCCACACGCACCATCTTGTTGACCGTGTCGCGGCCGTCCTTGTTCTGGAAATGGCGCGCCTTGGCGAGGACGATGTCCACTTCCTTGTCGTGGGCGAGATAGTTCAGGACGGTGACGATGGACCAGCGATCCATCTGCGCCTGATTGATCTGCTGCGTGCCGTGATAGAGGCCCGAGGTGTCGCCAAGGCCAACCGTGTTGGCGGTGGCGAACAGGCGGAACGCGGGATGAGGCTTAATGACGCGGCTCTGGTCGAGAAGCGTCAGGCGGCCGGATGATTCAAGCACGCGCTGGATGACGAACATCACGTCCGGGCGGCCCGCGTCATATTCGTCGAACACGAGCGCGATATTGTTCTGATACGCCCAGGGCAGGATGCCGTCGCGGAATTCCGTGACCTGCTTGCCTTCCTTCAGCACGATCGCGTCCTTGCCGACGAGATCGATACGGGAGACGTGGCTATCGAGGTTGATGCGCACGCACGGCCATTTGAGGCGGGCGGCGACCTGCTCGATGTGGGTCGATTTTCCGGTGCCGTGATAGCCGGTCACGATCACGCGGCGGTTGTGCGCGAAGCCCGCCAGAATCGCCAGCGTTGTCGGCCGGTCGAACAGATATTCCGGGTCGAGCTCCGGAACATGCTGGCTCGTTTGCAAATAGGCCGGGACCTGCAGGTCCGAATCAATACTGAAAACCTGACGCACCGAAACCTTTGTGTCGGGCATGCCAGAGACTTGTGCCGTTCCAGAGACTTGTGCCGTTGCGGTCGTCATTCGTCCTCCACGCCTGCGCGCTCATTCAAGAGCGACAGGCAATTGCTGCGCCTGTTTGGCCTAAGTCCGCCGGATGGTCCAGGGAAAAGCCGCTCGCCGGTCAGGCAAGCCGGGCCGTCCGAAGATGTTTATATGCCTGGATGATCTCGCGCAATTTTTCCTCGCGCGAACGGTCGCCGCCGTTCGCGTCCGGGTGAAGGCGCTTGACCAATTCCTTGTAGCGCGCGCGGATCGAGTCCGCCGTCGCTGTGTCGTCGAGCCCCAGCGTATCCAGCGCCTTGGCGGCGGCGACGCCGACGCGCGGCGCCTGCGGTTCGGGCCGGGCGCCTTTTCGGCGGGCTGCCTCCGCCCGTCCGCGCATCACGCCAAACGGATCGACAAAATATTCCGGGTCCGTGTCAGCGGTCGCTCCGCCTTCGGACCGCTTGGCGCCCATGGTCCATGTGGGCCGGTGCCCGATGGTGGCGTCCTTCTGGTAACGGGCGACGGCGTCGTCGGTCATCCCGTTGAAATAGTTGTAGGATTGATTGTAGAGGCGGACGTGATCGAGGCAAAAGCAGAAGTATTGGCCTTCGTGCTTCCGGCCCTTGGGCGCACGATATCCGCCCGCCTGGCTGCAGCCGGGATGATCGCAGCCGATCGCGTGTTCGCGCGGCGCCTGCGCGGGCTGCGCTTTAACGCGTATGCAGTCGAATATGGACGAGTTCAGGTTCATTTCCGACCACTCTAGGCAGCCGCCCGGCGCCCGGCAAGCTGCGACATGTTTGTTTTGGCATGCATTGTTCCGCAATCTGCGTTGTCAGGCGCAGATACGAGATTGGTCTTGCGATCCGGCCACCAGGCGCGCATCTAAAGCCCAAAGACCTTACGCGCGCACTCTAGCCCCGGACTGGACAAATGAGCGTTAAAGAGATGATGCGGACAAAGCTGGAGAGCGCCCTTGCGCCGCTGTCGCTCGACGTCATCGACGATTCCGCCAAACACGTCGGCCACATCCTGCACCCCGGCGGGGTGGAGCCGCGAGGCGAAACACATTTCACGGTCAACGTGGTGTCCGAGGCGTTCGCGGGCAAGAGCCGGATCGACCGCCATCGCATGGTCAATGCGATTCTCGCCGACGAGCTGGCCGCTGACGTCCACGCGCTCGCCATTCAGGCCAAGGCGCCGGGGGAGTGAATCAGGATAGCTCATGGGGTCGCGCCAGACGTAAATTCCCTTCCCGACCGTAGGTGTCCGCTCTCTACGTTTAAGCACACTGAGCCGGCGCCAACTGGCCGCGACGCTGAAAAATTGCGGCTGGCGCCATCAAATCGCCGCCTCATGTCGCGATGGCTCGCACGGGCTTTGCACGCGGCCTGACAAATGTCGTGGCCGGGCGACACCAAAAGCCTTTCGTTCGACTTTGCCGATTCGGGTAAAAGAGTTAGGAAGGACAAGTTCCTCACGGGACGCGCCGAGCCTCTATGGCCAAGCGGAGAACAGATGAAACTTTTCAGAACGCGCGCCACGACAAGCGCATTATCGTTTATCACCGGCGCTGCGGCGCTTGCCGCCTCTGTCTGCGGCGTTCAGGCCGCGCCCACCCTTGTGGTGGATGTTTCGAGCGGAGCGGTGCTGCACGCCGAAGAGGCGACGCGGCCGTGGTATCCCGCCTCGCTGACCAAGCTGATGACGGTGTATGTCGCCCTGCGCGCCGTGCACGAGGGGCGCGTCTCGCTGCAGACTCCACTTCTGGTCTCCAATCGCGCTGCACGCATGGCGCCCTCCAAGATGGGCTTCAAGGCCGGGACGGAAGTGACGCTCGAAAATGCGCTCAAGATAATCATGGTGAAATCGGCGAACGATGTCTCCGTGACCATCGCCGAGGGCGTCGCGGGTTCGGTCGAGAAATTTTCGACGGAGATGAATCAGGTCGCAGCGGCGCTGGGCATGCGTCAGTCGCATTTCGTCAATCCCAATGGCCTGCATCACGATGAGCATGTCAGCTCGGCGCAGGATATGGCGGTTTTAGCGCGCGCGTTGCTCATCCATTTCCCGCAGCATCAGACGCTTTACGGCATTGGCGCGCTGAAGCTGGGGACGAAGATCATTCCAACCCACAACGGGTTGCTTGGGCGTTATCCGGGCGCTGACGGCATGAAGACCGGTTTTGTCTGCGCGTCAGGCTTTAACGTGGTCGCCAGCGCGACGCGGGGCGGACGGCGGATTATCACCGTGGTCATGGGCTCGCCCAACGCAAAGACCCGCACGCTGAAGGCGATGTCGCTTTTCGAGCAGGGTTTCGCCGCCAGCAATTTTGGCCGCACGACGCTCGCGCAATTGCCGCCGTCCGGCGTTGCCGAGGCGCCCAACATGCGTTCGCAAATCTGTGGCCCGGGCCGCAATCGCGATTTAATTGGCGAGGACTTTGGCGTTTCAGTTGCAGGCTTGCAGAACCCCGGCACGAATTACGACGACGGCGGCGCGGCCGCCTTTTTCCAGCAGCAGCGCACGGTGACGAGTCCCGCGCTTGTAGCGCTCGCGACGGGCGATCTTGGGCCAAGGCCCTCGTTTGAACCCGTACCGATCTATATTGGCCGCGCGCCCGGTTGGGCCGGCTCGGCCCGCGCGGCGCTCACCGACGACGCCCCTGACGCCGAGGCGACAAAGCCGGTTGGACGCCGCACGCACCCTGCGACGCAGGCCAACCCGCACAAGCCGCTGCCTGTCGCCAAGCCAAAAGCCGCCGACAAGAAACAGCTAGCCGCCAAGCCTGTCGCAAACAAGCCTGCTGCAAACAAGCCTGCTGCAAACAAGCCTGTTGCAAACAAGTCCGCTGCAAAGAAGCAACAGGGCGCCAAGGCGGCGCAAACGCCTGGAGCCAAACCAGCGGCGAAGGCGGGCCAGAAGCCGAAGGCGCAGGCGCAAAAACCGGAGCCTAAACCCCAAGCGTCAGCCGCGCCTCCCGCTGTGCAGTGATGAGCGATTCTGCGCTGCAGCGGCGTCCGCCGCCGCCCACTCCGTTTACGGTGTTGACGGGCTTTCTCGGCGCGGGAAAGACAACGCTGCTCAACAGGCTGCTCGGCGATCCGATGCTGTCGGATGCGCTCATCCTCATCAACGAATTTGGCGAGGTTGGACTCGATCATCTCTTTGTCGAGAAGGTCGAAGGCGACATGTTGCTCATGTCGTCGGGTTGTTTGTGCTGCACGATCCGCGGCGATCTTATTACGACGCTGGAAGACGCGCTGCGCAATCGCGACAACGGGCGCATCAAGCCATTCTCGCGCGTGATTGTGGAGACGACGGGCCTCGCCGATCCGGCGCCTGTTCTGCACACGATCATGCATCATCCGTATCTGATGTTGCGTTTTCGCCTGCAGGGCGTTGTGACTGTCGTTGACGCCATCAATGGCGCCGCGACGCTCGACGTGCAGGTGGAAGCGGTGAAGCAGGTTGCTGTTGCTGATCGCATCGTTCTTACGAAAGCTGATCTCGCGCGCACGCCCGAACAGATCGATGCAGTTGAGGCTCTGCGCCAGAGGCTTCACGCGCTGGCGCCAGCGGCGCGGCTCATCGAAATCGCAGATGCGCGTGCGGATAATCTGCTTGATGCGGGGCTCTTTGGATTTGAGGGAAAAATTCCCGATGTCGAACGCTGGCTGAACGCGGAAGCGCTGGCGGACGCGCGCGCGCATGAGCCCGCGCATCACGACGATCACAATCACGGCCACCATCATGGGCATGATCACGATCATCATCACGCCCAGGCCCATACGCACGACCCCAACCGGCATGACGCGCGCATTCGTTCGTTCTGTTTGACGAGCGACCGTTTCATGGCGCCGGGCACGTTCGATCTCTTCATCGATATGCTGCGCAATGTGCATGGCTCCAACATGCTGCGTGTGAAAGGTTTGATCGGACTGAGCGATGACCCCGCGCGGCCCGTTGTCATTCACGGCGTGCAGCACGTTTTCCATCCGCCGGTGCGGCTCGACGCATGGCCGGACGGGCAACGATTGACGCGCATTGTCTTCATCCTGCGCGATCTCGAGCCCGAGCATGTCAGGGGCCTTTGGGCCGCGTTTCTGGGTGAGCCCGTCATCGATCAGGCGGATTTTGCAGCTCGCCGCGACAACCCGCTCGCCGTAAAGCCCGGCGGGCTGTTCGCGTAAGCGCTGAAGCTGACGCTGATGGTGAACGCCTCGTTAATTTCGAGGTTCAAATTAGCGGGAGTGCACGGCGCCATTTCTGAACCTCTGTCCCGCACAAATGGATCTGCGAGCAATGCTGCTTTGGCATTGGCGCGTGTGCGGACGTTACGGAGTTTCCGGTGGTCGAGTCAGGCACCCTGATCAAGAAATCTGGCCGCGCGGGCGGCTCCGGGCCTGCGCCCGCTGCTGTTGCGCGCGCTTTTAACTGGTTCGAAGCCGAGGCGTTTTCGCCCGAGTGGGAAGAACTCAGCCGCTTCAGCCTCGATCCCAATCCATTTTTCGAGCCGGCCTTTGCGCTGTCGCTCGCCCAACATGCGCCGCAGGAGCGGCGTCCGCGTTTTCTGGCCATTCGCGAAACATCTGGCGCGCAACGTCTGATCGGTCTCTTCGCGCTTGATACCGGAGGGGCCCAGTCCTGGAAGTCTCCGTTCGTCGCGTTCGGCTCGCCCCTGCTGCGCCGGGGGTGCGCGCAGGAGGCGCTCGACGCTTTACTTGTATGGTTGCGCCGACAATCCAAAGACGCCGCCGGATTTTACTACGGGCAAATGGATGCGCGCAGCGCGACCTGTCGCGCCGTGCTGGCCCATGCCGTGCGAAATAATCTGCCCGTGCAGGAATTTGATCGTCGCCAGCGCGCGGCGATGTCGCGCGATGAGCAGGGCGTCATGCGTGAGGTCACAGGCAAGCGGCGCAAGGAGCTTGCGCGCCTGTTGCGCCGCCTTCAGGAAAAGGGCGAGGTGTCGTTCAAGTCCGCGACGTCGATCCCTGATGTACGCAATGCGGTTGAAACATTTCTGATGCTCGAGGGTCGTGGCTGGAAGGGCGAGCGCGGCACGGCGCTGGTCTGCAATCCGGTTCTTGCGACGTTCACGCGCACGGCGCTGCGCCGCATGGCGGGTTTGTCGCGGTGCAGGATCGACATGATGCTTGTCGACGGCAAGCCCGTCGCCATGGGCCTTGTGCTGTTGTCGCGCGATCAGGCGTATTTCTGGAAGATCGCGTTTGACGAGGAATATTCATTCTGTTCGCCGGGAGCGCAGCTCACAATTTGGCTTGCGAACAGCCTTGCGAAGGACGCCTCGATCAACATCGCTGATTCCTGTGCGATGCCCGATCATCCGATGATTGATCATCTCTGGGTTGATCGGCGCGAGATTGTCGATCTCTTCATCGGCAGCGGAGATATGGGACTTTTCCAACGCGCCGTGCAGATACAACAGGCCAAGCGCAGTCTCCGGCGCATCGCCAAGAGCGCGTTCCTCACGCTGACAGGTCGCCATTCTTCCTGATCGGCTTCAGGGTCGCTCGCGCAGCAAACGGCGGATGATCTTGCCGCTTGTGGTCATCGGGAGTTCGCTGACAAAATCAATGCGGCGCGGATATTCGTGCGCGGACAGGCGCGTGCGCACAAAGGACTGAATGTCGGCGGCAAGCGCTTCGCTGGCGTCAAACCCCGGACGTAGAACGATGAAGGCGCGCACGATCTCGCCGCGAATGTCATCAGGCGCGCCGACCGCAGCCGAGATGGAGACGGCAGGATGGCGCAGCAGGCAATCCTCGATTTCGCCCGGCCCGATGCGGTAGCCCGATGAAGTGATGACGTCATCGTCGCGGCCGACGAAGAACACGTAACCGTCTTCGTCGCGAAAACCCTGATCGCCGGTCGTCATCCAGTCGCCGATGAATTTCGCCGCCGTTGCTTCCGGCCTGTTCCAGTATTCAAGAAACATTACAGGATCGGGCCGCAATACGGCGACTTGTCCCTGCTCGTGCGCGTCGCAGACGCTGCCGTCTTCGCGGATGATGTCGGCCACGTGACCGGGAACCGCCTTGCCGATGGAGCCTGCGCGGCTGACGCCGTTCAGCGCGCAGGAGGCGAGCACGAGGTTGCATTCGGTCTGGCCGTAGAATTCGTTGATCGTCAGCCCCAGTTCGCGCTGGCCCCATTCGTAGACTTCCGCGCCCAGCGATTCGCCGCCCGACGCCATGGTTCGCAGGCCAAGTTTGTAACGCTGGGCGGGCCGCTCCACCGAGCGCACCATGCGCAGCGCGGTGGGCGGAATGAACGCGTTGCGGATCTGCAATCGCTCCATCAACGCAAAGGCCTGTTCGGCGTCAAAGCGCGGGGTGCGGTGCGCCACTACGGGAACCCCAAAAAACAGCGAGGGCAGAAGAATGTTGAGCAGCCCGCCCGCCCATGCCCAGTCCGCAGGTGTCCACATCAGGTCGCCCGGTTGGGGAAAGAAATCATGTGGCCATTGCACGCCGGGCAGGTGGCCGGGCAGGACGCGGTGGGCGTGCAGCGCGCCCTTCGCCAGACCGGTGGTGCCGGAGGTGTAGATCATCAACGCCGGGTCTTCGCGCGATGTGTCGGCGGTCGCTAAATGCGGAGAGGCCGCCGCGACAAGCTGTGCGAAATCGAGAGCGCCGCCATCGGGGCCCTGCGTGGAGAGAACGAATTCGAGAGCTGGCAACGTAAGCCGGATGGTCTTGAGCTTTTCGGCGCCGCTTGCGTCGGTGATGAGGACCCGGGCGCCGGAATCAGCGAGCCGGTAGGCCAGCGCATCGACGCCGAAGAGCGCGGCCAGCGGCAGCGCGATGGCGCCGAGCTTGTAGCTGGCCAAATGGCTGGCGACGACATCGGCCGACTGGGGCAGCATGATCGCAATGCGGTCGCCACGGCCCACGCCCCGCGAGGCCAGCGCGTTGGCGAGGCGGTTGGCCCGGACCTGCAATTGCCCGAACGTGGTGACGACATGCCCGCCGCCCGTGGCGTCGATGATGGCGGGCCGGTCCGGATCGCGCGCGGCCCACACATCGCAGCACGCGGCGGCGATGTTGAAACGCTTAGGTATCGCCCAGACGAAACTGCGGATGAGGCTGTCGTAATCGGCTTTTGGCTCAAGGATCATGGCGCGCTCTCCGGGGCCGCATTAACCCGGCGCTCGGGAGCGGACAAGCAACAAAAAGGCCCCGCATGGGGGCCTTTCGTGAAGCGTGACGCTTTGTCCAGGACCGGGCTCAGAGGCCGAGAGCGGCCTTTGTCTCGCGCAATTGTTCGATTTTCTCGCTGACGACGCGGCGGGCTTCTTCCGTCAGCGCGTCGGCCAGATCCTCTTCCGCAACCTTGATCTCGGCGTCGATGCGTTCGACGTTCAGCTCCTCGACCGGGATCGCCTGCTCGGCGAGGATTGTAAGTCCTGCGCTCGTGACATCCGCAAAGCCGCCACGCACGAACAGGCGCACTTTTTTGGACGCGTTCTCGATCACTTCAACAACGCCCGGCTTCATGGTCGACATGAAGGGCGCATGGTCGCGCAGGACCGTGAATTCGCCCTCGGAGCCGGGCACGATGACCGACTCGACCTCGCCTGCAAACAGCAGGCGCTCGGGCGAGACGAGCTCGAAATGGAAGGACGCCATTATCTGATCTCCGGACCCTGATCGCCCCGCCGCGTTGCGGCGGGGTCAAGTCTATGTGCCTTAAGCGGCGTCGGCGGCGAGACGCTGAGCCTTCTCGATCGCGTCTTCGATAGTGCCAACCATGTAGAAGGCCGCTTCGGGAAGATGGTCGTACTTGCCTTCGACCAAACCCTTGAAGCCCTTGATGGTGTCGGCGAGCGACACGAGTTTGCCGGGCGAACCGGTGAACACTTCAGCGACGTGGAAGGGCTGCGACAGGAAGCGCTCGATCTTGCGGGCGCGCGCCACGCTGATCTTGTCGTCCTCGGACAACTCGTCCATGCCCAGAATCGCGATGATGTCCTGCAGGGTCTTGTAGCGCTGCAGCGTCTGCTGCACCTGACGGGCAATGTTGTAATGCTCTTCGCCCACGACGAGCGGAGACAGCATTCGCGACGTCGAGTCGAGCGGATCCACCGCCGGGTAGATGCCCTTTTCAGCAATCGAGCGCGACAGCACTGTCGTCGCGTCAAGATGCGCGAACGAGGCGGCAGGCGCGGGGTCGGTCAAATCGTCGGCCGGCACGTAAATGGCCTGCACCGAGGTGATCGAGCCCTTGTTAGTGGTGGTGATGCGTTCCTGCAGCTGGCCCATGTCCGTCGCGAGCGTCGGCTGATAGCCCACTGCGGAGGGGATGCGGCCCAGAAGCGCGGACACTTCGGAACCTGCCTGCGTGAAGCGGAAAATGTTGTCCACGAAGAACAACACGTCCTGCCCCTTGTCGCGGAAATCTTCGGCGATGGTGAGGCCGGTGAGCGCGACGCGGGCGCGGGCGCCTGGGGGCTCGTTCATCTGGCCGTACACAAGAGCGCACTTGGAGCCTTCGCCGCCGCCCTTCTTGTTGACGCCGCCTTCGATCATCTCGTGATAGAGATCGTTGCCTTCGCGGGTGCGCTCGCCGACGCCGGCGAACACTGAATAGCCGCCGTGGGCTTTCGCGATGTTGTTGATCAGCTCCATGATGAGCACGGTCTTGCCGACGCCTGCGCCGCCGAACAGGCCGATCTTGCCGCCCTTGGCGTAGGGCGCAAGAAGGTCGACGACCTTGATGCCCGTCTCGAGGATCTGCGCTTCCGTCGACTGCTCGGCGTAGCTGGGCGCGGGCTGATGAATGGCGCGCAGGCCGCTGGAGGCGACCGGGCCCGCTTCGTCCACGGGCTCGCCGATGACGTTGATGATGCGGCCGAGCGTGCCGGGGCCGACAGGCACCATGATCGGCGCGCCGGTGTCGGTCACGGGCTGTCCGCGCACGAGGCCTTCGGACGTATCCATGGAGATGCAACGCACCGAGTTTTCACCCAGATGCTGGGCGACTTCGAGCACAAGGCGATTGCCCTGGTTCGTTGTCTCCAGCGCGTTGAGAATTTCTGGCAGACGTCCGTCGAACTTCACGTCCACGACGGCGCCGATGACCTGCGTGATGCGGCCCGTGGGCTTGTTAGTGGTAGCCATGGTTCGTCCTCACTCCTGATCCGGTCAGAGCGCTTCGGCGCCCGAGATGATTTCGATGAGTTCCTTGGTGATCATCGCCTGGCGCGAACGGTTGTAGATGATCGTTTGTTTCTTGATCATCTCGCCTGCGTTGC
>CANMLK010000124.1 GCA_947498445.1 Beijerinckiaceae bacterium | reverse complement strand
TTCGTCTCCATTCACGATCCAATCGCCAACCTGTTTCACTTTCCTCGCAATGCCCACAACGCAACCGACTATCGCACGCTGCGTGCAGCGGCGATGGTTGCATGGCACGAAATTTCTTGTGTTATGCTCGCCGCATGACCAGCTGGGTCTGACAAGACACCTTCATGCCTCAGTTCCGTTAATGTGACAGTGCCATCATGAGTCCGTCGATCTTGAGATAGACCTCATCCAGATGCCAGGTTGTGTGGGGCCTCGGCCGGCGCTTGCGCAAGTCTGCAGCGATCAATGGCCCAAAGTGGTTCACCCAGCGCCGTACCGTCTCGTAGGAGACCGTGATGCCGCGTTCAGCAAGCAAATCCTCTGCATCTCGAAAGCTCAAGGAGAACCGAAGGTAGAGCCCTACCGCCTGCTGGATGACCTCAGGCGGAAACCGGTAACCGCTGTAACTGATTTTCGTCATTCACTTGGCTACCGGCCCGTATCGGAGAGCGCAAGCCGCAAACGCCGTGACAATGCCTGCCAATCAATACCGCGTTGCATCATCATGAAGCGGGTGCGATTCCAGCGAGGCTCACGTGAATGGAAAGAGCTTCAGGGCGACGGTTGTCCATCCTGACGAACTTGAAACGAAGATGAACGGCTGGTGGAAAATCTACGAAGAGATATTCAAATAAGCCTTCAGGGGCCGAATTCGTTTGCCTGTCCGGTCTTGATCTTCAGTCCTCAAGACCTGTCGAGGTCGTCAGCCCGGGCGGAACGCGCCATTGTTTCATGGACCTGTTCTCTGTCTGAGCCACTAGTTCGCGCGTGAACATCTGCCGCAGCAAACGTATCTGCTTATCGGATGCGCCCAGCTGATCCTTCTCGCGCGCCGGGCGAGGACCCTGACTGCGCAACACGACGAGATCCTGAATCATCACCAGATCGGGGCGATGCGGCAAATCGTCGATGTGCAATTCCCCACGCAGGACCCGGTCTGCCACTTTGTCGGAGGATTCCAGCGTTGCTAGCAGCGCGCGCGCTTCCTCTTTCTTCTTCTGATATTCTTCAATGCCTTCGCCCACGAGACTAGATTTCTTTGCAACGAAACTTGAATGGGTGCAATCGTCGATAGGCACACGCCAGGATAGATGCTCGGTCCAGCCCAGCAATTCGTCGTGCACTTTGGAATAAAGACAATTGGGCATCAGTATGTGGGAAACACGGGTGGCTTCAGTGCGCTTTCCATACCGGATCAACCCATATTCTGTTTCCTTGCAATCGATCTCGGGAATTTCGTCGTTCAGCCCCACATCCGAAAACGTCGATTGTCTGTGCGTGAAATTGAAATGCACTTCATCGACGCTGTTTTCGAGTTGACTGAAGAAAGGATAGGGGCGACGGCTCTCGCGCACCTCCAGTAATCCGTCGCCTTCGGCGGCAAGAATGCGCGGGAAGTGGGGCGGTTCTCCTTCGCCTAAATAGGCGAATACAAAGCCGAGATATTCCTGTGCCGGATAGGACCTGATCCGCACAGTGCTTGCAAAGCTGCGTTTTTCGGGGGGCTGGGCAATGCACTGTCCGGATCCATCGTAAGTCCAACCGTGATAGAGGCACGCAAGAGTGTCGCCTTCAACGCGACCAATCGACAACAATGCGCCGCGATGAGCGCAACGCGAATCCACCACAAAGGCCTTGCGGCTCTGTCCACGGTAAAGTGTGAAATCCTCCCCCATGATGCGCAGGGGCACGGCGCGGCCTGCGCCCAGACGGGCGGATTCGTAGACCGGCTGCCAGAATTTTCTCAGGAACGTTCCAGTAGGGGTGCCGGGGCCTACGGAAATGTAATCCGGGAAATGGGCCGTAACCGCCATCGAGATTTCCCCTGATGCTCCGGGACGAAAGTCTCGACCCAGAATGCGACATTAGGGTTCTGTTGGCAATCCGCTGGTTTGATTTCATGAGTGTGAAACTGAACGCCTCTTTGGCCAGCTCTTCGGGGCGATTGCGATTGTCATTAGAATGTGAGAGCCTTGCAGGCGATATCCTTCAGGATATACGGCACGGGATTACTGCACAGTTACGTAATGGTGGATACGATGAACGCTCGCATGGGATTGTGTTTGTCGATGGCGAGTCTTGCGTTCGCGGCGTTGCCGTGGATGGCTGGGGCTGCCGCCAATGCGCAGGCAGGCGCGGAGGCGTTTCCGCACAAGGAGGTAACGCTCCTGATTCCGTCTGCCGCAGGCGGCGGCTATGATCGCTATGCGCGAATTCTCGCGCGACACATGGGCAAGCACCTACCGGGGAAGCCGACCGTGGTGCCCAAAGGAATGCCGGGCGCAGGCGGGCTGGTGCTGGCGAATTATATGTACAGCAAGGCTCCGCGCGACGGTTCCGTCATCGCCGGCATGCAGAACGAGCGCATCTACGATCCCATTCTCGGTGTACAGAACGCCAATTACAAGAGTTCCGAATTGGTCTGGCTCGGCAGCATGAACCAGACAACCAATGTGTGCGCGGCATGGCATACGACAGGAGTGAAATCGGCCGTTGAATTGCGCAACCGCGAACTTGTTGTGGGCGTGTCGGCCAATACGTCGACGGAGAGCGTCGCCCTGTTGTTGAATCAGGTGGTCGGAACGAAGTTGAAGATGGTGCTTGGTTATCCGGGCACAAACGAAATCCAGCACGCCATCGATCGCGGCGAGGTCGAGGGCGCCTGCGGCCTCGGCTGGGACAGTCTCAGCTCCGGGAAACCCGACTGGATTGCTGACAACAAGGTCAATATTTTCGTCCAGATGGGCGCTGAGCCGCTTGATGCGCTGAAGGGTTCTCCATTCCTGTACGACCTGCTGCTCAAGGCCGAGGACAGACCGCTGGTCGATTTCCTCGTGGGGCGCATGTATCTGGGCCGTCCGTTCGTCGGGACGCCTGGCATGCCGGCAGGCGCGACCAAGGCGCTGCGCGATGCGTTTGACGCAACCATGAAGGATCAGGAATTCCTGTCGGAGGCCGCAAAGGGGCTCATGCCGATTCTTCCGGTATCTGGCGATGTCGCTCAGAAGCATGTGAAGAAGCTCGAAAATACGTCTCCCGCTGTGATCGAGCGCGCCAGAAATCTGCTCTGACATTTCACAGACGCCTACAACAAGATCGGCTGACAGACCGCCCTGTCAGCCGTTTTCTTTCAATCGGCCGGTATGGTTTCTCCGAAAGCCGGGACGCGTCTGGCGAAATCATCGAGCCAGGCAATCAGTTTCGGGTGGCCTTTGCGCCATGCCCCCTTCTGGCGAAAGTCCAGATAGCCCAGCGCGCAAGCAATGGTGAGATGACCATAGTCAGGCGTTGCGTTGATAGTCAGAATATTGTTTTCAAGCCAGTGCACCCCGTCATCGACCTTCTTCTGCTGACGATCGACCCACGTCTGGACCCATTTGTCGGCGGGACGGAAACGCGATTCAAACATCACCATCAGCGCTGCTTCCATGATTCCGTCGCCGAGTGACGCGAGGGTCAGTGCCCGCACCCGTTGCTTGACGTCTTCGGGAAACAGGCGGGGTTGCGGATTGAGGGCGTCGAGATATTCGCAAATGACGTGACTGTCCTGAACGATCGTTCCATCATTGAGAAGCAGGGTCGGAATCTTGTGCAAGGGGTTCTGCCCACGGATGACGCGGTCGTCATCGTCTGCAGGTTCGACCTGATCCTGCAATCCTTTAAGGGCGATGGTGAGAACAACCTTGCGAACAAACGGCGAGGCTTTCGAGGCAGTCAATTTCATCATTCAGCAAATCCCGTTGTTGCGAATTGTCAGCGGTCGGCGCCCTGTCCGGCGGTGCTGCCGCCGTCAACAGGAAAGATGTGTCCGGTGATCCAGGATGATTCGTCGGAGGCGAGAAACACCACTAGGCCGGCGACGTCTTGCGGTTCCCCCGTGCGCCCAAGCAATTGTTCATTCGCACGGCGCTTGTGAAGCGCTGGATCCCTGTCGTATTTCTCACGCGAGCGTTTGGTGAGGACCGGGCCGGGCGCAATGCAATTGATTCTGACGCCGTCCAGACCGAAGTCGACTGCCATCTGGCGTGTGAGTGAAATGATTGCGCCCTTGGCGGCGGTGTATGCCGAAAGCCTTCGTCGTGACGCAAGGCCCGCTGCGGAACCCATGGTGACGATGGAGCCATACTTGCGCGCCAGCATGTGTGGCAGAACGGCGCGGCAGACGTGGTAGGTGGATTTGACATTGCGGTTGAAAGTTTCGTCCCAGGCCGCCTCGTCGCACTCCAGTATGGTGCCGCGCTTCACGATGCCACCAACCGTATTGACCAGAATATCGATCTGACCATGGTGGGCGAACACTTCCGACACGAAGTCCTTTACGGGCGCTTCGCGACTGGCATCGAAAACCTTGCACCAGCCGGCACCACCAGAGGACTTGATGGTGGCAAGCGTTTCTTCACCGGCTGCTGTGGATATTTCGGCAATCGCGACCGTCGCGCCTTCCGCCGCTAGGGCGATTGCAATCGCACCCCCGATGCCCGATCCGCCGCCGGTGACGATGGCGACTTTGCCCTTCAGGCGCATTCCCTTTTCCTCCACATCCTGATCGGCCCCCATCGACGCGTCCACTTTGAATATTAGTTCAAGGTCGCCTTTGACACTAGCGCTATCTTGTTGCACGGAGCCTCGGAAACGCGGGCCGGCTGAGCGTCGTATGATCTGGAACTGGCAGATCGATGTTTAACAATCGCATGATGGAACCGATCAGGCCCTCGCTCTGGCGCAGGGCAAGCCGGAACACCGCGCGCAAGGTCAGCGCCGTTTCGATGGCGAGATCGGAATAGTGACGCTGGCCGCCCGGCGTTGTTCGCGGTTGCGCCCGCCAATGGGCGATCGCATCTTCAGTGAACCAAATTGTCAGGCTTCCGCGATTGCGAAGCGCGGCGTCGTAGTCGCGCCAATTCGTCACGCGGTATTTCTGACGGGGAATGTGACGCCGTCCCCGGGAATGAAACTTGAACGGCATGACAAATCCCCGCGACAACTACAGTGAAGATCTGCCCACATATTCATTAACACGTCGCCACGCGGGTATCCGTGCAACGAGATAGTGGAGCGCAGCGAATGTCGCTAAGATAAAGCGACTGGTGAAACCAATGCCGCAGCTGCGTTCAAGTTGTCGTTTGCAAAAAACAGTCACGGAAGTGGCCGCAGCCTTGCGGAGATTAAAGCCCTCCAGGGTTCAAAAAGTTAAGGGATAGCAAATGCCCCGCCTCTTCAACGAAGACCAAGCGCGTTCAATGCTCGATATGAGTTCGGTGATCAAGGCTCTTGAGATAATGTTTAGACAGCAGGGAGCGGGGCAGATCGACAACATTCCGCGAACCCGTACGAAAGTGTTTGAAAAGTCTCTCAACATCACTGCCGCGTCTGACGCTATGACGATGCGTTACGCCGTTAAACTTTATGGCGGCGGCGGCTTTCATATTCTGCTGTATTCTCGCGACGAAGGTCTGCTCGCAATCATGGAGGCGGACTGGCTGGGCCAGCTTCGCACGGGCGGCACCAATGCGCTGGCAGCATCCCTGATGGCCGCCCCGAAGGCGCGCAAGGTAGGCCTGATAGGAGCCGGCCGCCAAGCTGTGGCGCAATTACTCGCACTCGAAGCCATGCACCTCATGGACGAAGTGCGCGTCTTCGCCCGCAACCGAGAGAGGCTCGAAGCCTTCTGCAATCTAATGACTTCAATGCTCAAAGCTAAAATTCGGATCGCCACATGTCCCGAGGAAGCCGTCGCCGATGCAGAAATCGTGGTCGTCGCGACGAATTCCTCGACGCCGGTGCTGCGCCTCGAATGGCTACCCGAGGGCGTCCACGTCAACGCGATGGGCGCTAATGCGGCCGCCCGCATGGAACTTGAGCCGGAAATTATCGCCGCAGCTTCGATTATTGCTACCGATGACGTCGATCAAGCTCGCAAAGAAGCGGCCGAATTTATAGCATTGGGTGATCGGCTCGATTGGAGCAGGATCACGCCACTGCACCGACTCGTTTGCGCAAAAGAGGCAAGAGCCCGCGATCCCGTCGCACCGACCGTGTTTAAGTCGCTCGGCGCCGGCCTCGAGGATCTGGCGATCGCATCACTTCTTTATGACCGGAGCCTCAAATAGGCCAACACTATTGATCGTAATAGCCGCCTACAATGGCGTCATACCAAACCTTCACGACAATAGGGCTTACGCCTTGTGGCAAACCTTCCTCCGGACGCCAATATGAATGGATGCCTGTTCCCATTTCAATGAAATCAAACTTTGGCGGCGTATCCAACTCGGCGTACAACTTGGCGATCAGCCGATATTTTTCCGGAGTATGATCGCGGCTAAAGGCGTTTATCCCGTGAAGTATTGGCGGGATTTTCTTCACTCCAGGGCCCGACAATGGAATACCGTACGACATATACTCGTCCACCAGAGCCTGCGTCTGTTCCGCGTTGAATCCCTGTCTTTTGGCTGCGACCTGCGCCGCTTCGATTAGACAGGACGGCGTTCGGTTGTGGAACCAATTCTCAGCCTTGAACTGAGGGAACCTTTTCACATCGTCCCAAAGTTCGAATATCTCTTCTATCACCTGCGCGAGCCGAAAAAGGGGCTTCTCTTTCTCTTGCATGGCAAGCTCGGCACCCTTGTATCGTGCAAGTTCTCGCCATGATCTGACGAGAACATAGTTGAAAGGTGTTGGCCAATCGTGCCCCGTCATCTTGTGGTAAAATTCGCCGAAGGACGAGTTCTCGATTCCGATCAAGCCATTTACGTTTTTCACCCGCTGTAACAGAGTATGTACGAAGGGCCCGCCGGTGGAATGGCCGTGAACATAAATGGTCCATTCGTCAGGCGGAAAATGGCGAGCGCAGATTTCCTCCATGGCATCGACGAAAGCTTTTGGGAAAGCCGCCATGCGCTCGTAAAAAATTGTGCCTGGCTTAGCGACTGCATACGATCGGCTGCCGTAAATCGCGCGGTGGCTGTCATCTACCTTCACGTCATACTGGTCGCGCGTAATCTCCTCCCCCCTGAGCCAGATAGGCGTGCGTACGCTCCCATCCGACCGGAATGTGTCGCCGGGCCAATTTCGGGACGAGTCAGGAAAATAGAATCGCCCTGGATAAGTGAGGGAGCACACCTTAACTCCGCGCTTGCCTGCAAAGCCGCGCGCGAGACTCTCGACAGAGCGCCAGTCACTCGCGCCCCCATGCGTCATGAATATTCCAATTTTCTTGCCGTCAGGGCCGCGCGGAGCGGTGTGCCCGTTGGGTTCGTACACCACGTTGCCGATGTCCCAGTCCATCCCATTCGAGCGGACCCGAAAAATATCTTCATATTCACGAAACTTAAAATCAATTTCCGCAAGAACTGCTTGCGATATCGCGATCATTTCTGGCTTGCTTAGCTTAGCGGGCGGGGTCCACGTCCCCTGCTTCGCAATTGTCATGGTGCGCTCCTCTGTAGCCCGGTTTTTACTTTACGCCCTGCTCAGAATAATGGTCGTTCGCATCTTTGAAGCCTGGTTGCGCTTCAAGCCATTCGGTCCAGTTGCCGCTCTGGGCAAGGTTTTCGAGAAATTTACGTTGAGCTATTAGGCCCGCCATCGCCATGGCGCCTGGGATAACCGCTAGTTTCACGCCAAGTAGGCCGTAGTCGTCGATCGAAATATTCTTTGGAAGGACGCTCAGCGCCGGCTTCTCGATCATAGAACAAACCTTGCCGACCTCAGTGAGCGTGAAGCCACCAACCCAGAATGCATCGGCGCCAAGTTCTGCTGCTGCCTCCAAGCGCTCGAATTTAGCTGAAAAGTCCCCTCTCAATTCAGAACGCGCGACGATCACCATGCTCTCGTCGGTTCGAGCATCGAGCGCTGACTTGATCTTGTCGAGAAATTCGGTCGTGCTAACCGTTGCTGAATCATAGCCTAGACGCGCCGGCCTCTTGGGCACCGTCGAATCTTCGATATGGATACCCGCCACTCCGGCACGTTCATACTCTCGCACTGTTCGAATTACATTGATTGTGGTTCCGAAGCCTGTCTCGCCATCCGCAAGACAGGGAACTGGAACCTCGTTCGCCACCTCCGCAGCGGTTTGAACCATTTCAGTCATCGTCAACGCATTGACATCTGCATAGCCCCGCAGAGCGTGCTGCAGGCTTCCAGATATATAGACCGCAGGGAACCCCATCTTCGCGATCAGCTTGGCGGTAAGAACATCCGCGCTGCCGGGAGCCAGGGATGCTTTACCTGCCTGAAGCAATTCCCGCAGCCGACGGCGCTTATCCCCAACGCTTGGCGTCTGCATTGCGACCTCCAATCAATTTCCGATCAGCCTGCACACAGGACACGATCAGCTTTTTAATATCGATAAGCATCCCATTATTGGTGATACCTTGTAAAGTAGCTGAAAGGGGCTGAGGGAATGACTGATACCGACGTGATCGTGGTGGGAGCTGGCGTTGTTGGGTTGGCCGTAGCGCGGGAATGCGCAATACAGGGACTGTCGGTCATCCTCCTTGAGCAAGCGCTGCAAATCGGAACCGAGATCTCATCGCGCAACAGCGAGGTCATTCATTCCGGCATTTACTACCCGACCGGCAGCCTGAAGGCGCGTCTGTGCGTCGAGGGGCGCAACCTACTTTATCACTACCTAGATACTCATAACTTGCCACACAGGGAGGTAGGCAAGTTAATCGTCGCTACCGATGAAGAGGAACTCGAGGGGGTCGGGCGCCTTTTGCGGCAAGGAGAGATCAACGGTTGCGACGATCTGCGAATGATCGACGGGCCGACTGTACGAAGCCTCGAACCCATGCTCTCTTCCGTCGGCGCCCTTTTATCGCCGTCCACAGGAATTCTTGACAGCCATTCCTACATGCTAGCGCTGCAAGGAGATGCCGAAGACCACGGAGCGGCAATCGCTTTCAAAACTCCCTTTCTCAGCGCACGCGCGGCCAAAGGACACTTCATCGTAAAAGCGGGAGGGAGTGAGCCGGCGGAGTTGAAGACCCGTTTTCTGATCAACGCCGGGGCCCTCCATGCGTCCGGCATCGCACGCGCCATCGAGGGACTCAATCCGGCCTTCGTACCTGAAACCCTTTTCGCGAAAGGCAATTATTTCAGATTAGTTGGTCGTACGCCGTTTTCAAGGCTCATATATCCGGCTCCCCAAACGCACGGCCTTGGAATCCATCTCACTCTAGATATGGCGGGGGCAGCACGGTTTGGGCCCGACGTTCAATGGATAGAGAACATCGATTACACCATCGACGAAACGCGGCTGCCTGCTTTCGAAACAGCGATCCGCCGCTATTGGCCCGCCTTGCCTGACGGGGTGTTAGTTCCTGGCTACACTGGAATCCGGCCCAAAATTTCGGGGCCCCACGATCCGGCTCCCGACTTCCGTATAGACGGGCCGTCTGTACACGGATTGGAAGGCCTCATCAATCTGTTCGGCATAGAGAGTCCGGGACTGACATCGTCTCTCGCGATAGCGCGTGAAACGCTGAGCCGGCTCACTGGCGAAAACCGCCCTTGCACTCAACCCAAGTTGAAATAAAGTCAGATAGCAACCGGACATTCAGAGCCGGAGTGTGGAGGAGCGTCTAAATGGTAAGTTTCAATACTGTCACTGAAATGCTCGTCATGGCGAAACGAAATCTGAGCCATGATGAATGGGATTACATAAACGGAGCCGCCGAATCTGAGACCAGCCTCCGCCGCAATCGTCTTGCGCTTGACTGTCTTGCGTTCCGGCCCCGTATTCTGCGGGACGTCCGCAACATTGATGTCAGCACAACGCTCCTTGGAAGTAAGCTCAAAATGCCGGTGGTTCTCGCCCCGATAGGCGGTTTGCAGCGGATGACCAAGAACGGCGCGAATGACGTCGATAAAGCCGCGGCGGAATGCGGCATCATGAATTTCATCAGCACTGTTACTGAACCGAGCATTGAAGAAGTCGCTGCAAATTCGCCCCACAACAAAGTCTATCAGATCTATGTCCGTGGTGATGATCAGTGGGTGCGTAACCTGGTTCGCCGCATCATGAAGGCCGGATATTGGGGAGTGGCTCTGACGGTAGACTCGGCGTTCTACGGTAATCGCGAAAGGCTTCACCCTTCGCTGATCGCAACTCGCCGGGTGGCTGCCCGCGATTGGCAGAAAGGCGTCACCTGGGACACGGTGAAGTTGATCCAGGACGAGATCGGCGGAAAGCCTCTTTTCATCAAAGGCGTTATGACGGCTGAAGACGCAGCGCTCAGCGTCGAGCACGGCGCACACAGCGTCTACATTTCGAACCACGGCGGCCGCCAACTTGATCACGTCCTCGGCAACATCGAGACCCTGCCAGAGGTCATAAAGGCAGTAGACGGAAAGGCGGAAGTCGTGATCGACGGTGGCTTCGTTCGCGGCACGGATGTTGTGAAGGCGTTGGCGCTGGGCGCGAGAGCGGTCGGTATTGGCCGCCTTCAAGCGTGGGCATTAGGCGCCGGCGGCGCGGAGGGGTTGGTGGCTTGCCTCCGGGCTTTGGAGATCGAGATCACCACGACGTTGGGCCTCCTGGGAGTCCAGAATATCTCGCAACTCGATTCTTCGTACATCACCAAGGCCATGCCTGTCCGTCACCCGCACGAGCATAGCGCCTTCCCGCACCTTCCCGAAGACCGAATGCTATAGGAGACAATCACGTGAGAATCTGTAGATTTAATGATAATCGCCTTGGAATAATTGAAGGTGATGAAATTTTTGACGTTACCGAGGCGACCCAGGTCATACCACCGCAACGGTGGCCACTGCCGCCCTACGATCTTCTGGTCGCCCATTGGCCTGCGGTGAAGGAAGAGATAGCACGCCTCAAGAGCAAAGCTGCGCGACTGAAAGTATCAGATGCTTCCCTTCTCAGCCCGATCGCCAATCCGAACAAGATTATTGGCATAGCCGGCAATCGAAAGAACCGCGACTCGGACGTGATCGATTTTGGTCCGGGTGTGGAACACAACAACACGCGGCGGGAAAGCGATCCTCCACGTTTCTTCTTGAAGGCGAACAGCGCTCTCTGCGGTCCTTCTGACGGCATCGGACTGCGCTTTCTGGATCGGCGGACCGACCCTGAAGCTGAATTCACGTGCATCATCGGAAAAAAAGGGACGGATATTCCGATCGACCAGGCGATGGATTATGTGTTCGGTTACACAATCGGCAATGACATGTCGTTGCGTGGCAGCGAACCACCTAGCACACGCAAATCGATAGACACCTATGCGATGATTGGGCCCTGGATCGTAACGCCTGACGAGGTGCCAGATCCCGGTAACGTCGGCTTCACGTTACACGTGAACGGAAAACTCCGGCAGGAGTCAAACACCAACAACATGCAGTTCGGAATCGCCGAGATCATTTCTCACGTCTCCCTCTTTTTTACACTTTACCCGGGAGACGTGATCATGGCCGGCTCGCCGCTCGGTTTCGATGCCGTGAGGCCCGGTGACCAATTGGTCGCGGAGTTCGATCACATTGGGAAAATGAGCTTCGCCATCAGGGCTCACTCCTGAACGAAGAAACCCCCGGCTTGCGCCGGGGGCTTTTCTTTGTATACACGGATCATTTCAAAACCCGAAAATCCTTTGGATTGATGACACGAAAATTGTCGGTTACCGAACTTCGGAACAGCGACCAGTTTTGCGGGACCTTTTCGCGCAAAAATCCCAGCGTGGCATCTGCGAACTCGGCGCATGTCGCGTAGGTCTTGTTGTGCGTGACATTCCTGTGCATGACGCCCCACAGTCGCTCTATCGGGATTAGGTGCGGGCAATCAGCCGGGATGAAATGGAGCTTGATCCGGCAGCCGGGCCGCGCCAGCCAGTCGCGTACGAGCCTGGCGTGATGATACCGCGCGTTGTCGAGATAGACATGGATGAGCACCATCAATGGCCAGGCCAATTCGATTGATTCCAGCACCCTGATCGTCGATGCGGCATCGACGGTGATAGCCTCTATCATTCGGGTCTGCCCCGTTTCCAGATCAATCGCGCCGTGAATGTTGATGCGCTGTCGCCCGCTGGTTTGTTCGACCGCCAGCTTCTC
>CANMLK010000123.1 GCA_947498445.1 Beijerinckiaceae bacterium | reverse complement strand
GATATTGATGCCGTGGAACAGCCTGAGTCCGTGAAGTGGATCGATCCTATCCACCGCGCGTGACCAGTCGGCATGAGGCCGTCGTACGCGGGCTTGATCCGCGTATCCAGGCGTATCGGTTTGTCCTTTTCAGTGCTTTTTGCCCCGCGCTTCCTGTTGGATAGGCGGGTCAAGCCCGCGTATTACGCTGAACAGCGGCGATGTGGCCCTTGGCCTGTCGTGGATGCCGGCCTTGGCCGGCATGACGTGTGGGCGCGGGTTCCGCTGTTTTTTCGTTCGCCTTCACCGTCCGTCAACCAAAATCCTTAATCATCCAGCAAGGCTGAATCGCCGCGCGGGCTTTCCCGCGCGCGTTTGAGACGCTTTCCGGAGGCCTGGTTTATGAGCAAGCATGTCGTCGTCCTGATGGGCGGCTTGTCCTCCGAGCGTGAGGTGTCGCTGCGGTCTGGCGAAGCGTGCGCGCTGGCGCTGGAGGGCGAGGGGTTTCGCGTCACCCGGGTCGATGTGGCGCGGGACGTCGCTGAAAAGCTTGCCGCGCTGCGGCCGGACGTGGCGCTCAACGCGTTGCACGGGCCCATGGGCGAGGATGGCTCCATCCAGGGCGTGCTGGAACTGCTGCGCATTCCCTACACCCATTCGGGCGTGCTGGCCTCGGCGCTGGCCATGAACAAGGCCATGGCCAAGATCGTGCTCAAGGACGCGGGCGTGCCGGTGCCGCAGGGCCGAACCGTTAACAGGCTTGAGGCTGCCCGTTCACACGCTCTTAACCCTCCTTACGTTCTCAAGCCGATCGCCGAAGGATCGTCCTATGGCGTCTTTATCGTGCCGGTTGGGGCCAATGCGCCCCCTGCCGAGCTGGCGGCGGACGACTGGAAATACGGAGAATCCCTTTTGGCTGAGACGTTTATCGCCGGTCGGGAGCTGACCTGCGCAGTCATCGGAGACCGGGCTTTGGACGTTATCGACATCCGGGCGGCGGAAGGCGGCTGGTACGATTATCAGGCTAAATACGCGAAAGGTGGATCAATCCACATCCTTCCTGCCGAAATTAAAGGAAATATTTACCAACAGATTCAACAGTTGGCGTTAACGGCGCACAAAGCGCTCGGGTGTCGCGGCGTCAGCCGCAGCGACTTCCGGTACGACGACCGCCCCGATGGCACGGGGGAGCTCGTCATGCTGGAGGTGAATACCCAACCGGGTATGACCGAGACGTCTCTGGTGCCTGAACTTGCGGCCCATGTGGGCATGTCGTTCGGTGAGTTGGTTCGATGGATGGTGGAAGACGCCTCCTGCGATCGCTGAAAGAGGCTCTTGCCTCTCCTTTCCCTCAGCGCGCAGCGTTTGCGGGGGCGGACAGCACGCGCAGTGACTGGAGCCCGGAGTCGTTGCTTCCGACGCGCACGCGTCGCCGGAGCAGAGGCGACATCGCGGGTCACATTCTGAGCCTCGGCGCACGCCGCGGGGCAGGCCTCGTCATGACCATTTGCCTGTTCGGCGCCGTTTTCCTCTATGGCGCCTTCAAGGGCGAGGCTTACGAGTCCTTTGTGGCGCGCAACGGCGAGGTTCGTGATGTTGTCGCGCGCGGTTTCGGCTTTGGCGTTGACGCCATCACGATCACCGGGCAGCGCGAACTGACCGCGCAAGAAATTTTGGCGGTCGGGGGCGTCAGCGAGCGCAATTCATTGCCCTTTATCGACGTCAAGGAGATCCGTGAGCGACTGAAGAGCGCGCCGCTCCTGCGCGAAGCAAGCGTGCGCAAGCTCTATCCGAACCGGCTCGTGATCGAGGTCACGGAGCGTGACGCGCACGCGCTTTGGCAGAAGGATGGCGAGATTTTCATCATCTCCGCTGATGGCACGCCCATCGACTCGATGCACGATGATCGATTTGTGCATCTTCCGTTCGTCGTTGGCGAAGGCGCCAATATGCGCGTCGCTGAATTTCACCGGATCGTCGCCGCTGCTGGCGATCTGAAATCCAAGATTCGTGCGGGCGTGCTGGTCACGCACCGTCGCTGGAACATCAAGCTCACAACCGGCGTGGACGTAAAGCTTCCTGAAATCGGCGCAGAGGCTGCCATCGCGGCGCTCGCCCAACTCTCGAAAGAACAGAAGATCATCGATAAGGATCTCATCTCGATCGACATGCGTATTCCGGGCCGATTGGTCGCGCGGGTGACCGAAGAGGCCGCCGCTGCACGAGCGGCTATCAAGAAGCCGCCTGGCCGCAGGGGGCCAGCATGAACGCGCAAGCCTTCACGCCGCGAATGAAGCCGCTGTCGGCGCGCAGGAGCGCCATTCTTTGCGTTCTGGACGTCGGCACGAGCAAGGTCGCCTGCATTATCGCGCGCCTCATGCCTGCCGAACCGTCTGATCTTTTGCGCGGACGCACTCATGCCTGCCGTGTGCTCGGCATCGGTCACCAGCGCTCGCGCGGCCTCAAGGGCGGCGTCGTCGTTGATATGGACGAGGCGGAGAAGGCCATTCGCCTTGCTGTTGACGCCGCCGAACGCATGGCCGGCGTGCAGGCCGAAAGCCTGATCGTCAATCTCAGCGGCGGTCGTCTGGGCGCTGATCAACTGAGCGCGAAAATCCGCATTGGCGGGCAGACCGTCACCTCGAGCGAAGTTCATCACGTGCTTGAGGCCGCCGCCGCGCGCACAGGCCGACAGGGCCGCACGACCTTGCACGCGCTGCCACGCGCATATTCGCTCGATGGCGCGCCCTCGATCCGCGATCCCAAAGGCATGATCGGCGACGAACTTGCGGCCACAATGACGGTTGTCAGCTGCGATTCTGCGCCGGCGCGCAATCTGATGCTCGCCATCGAGCGGTGCCATCTGGATGTGGAAGCGGTCGTCGCAACGCCGTACGCAGCGGGCCTGGCCGCGCTTGTGGATGACGAAGCGGAGATGGGCTCTATCGTCATCGATTTTGGCGGCGGCACGACCAGCATGGCCTGTTTCGAGGACAATCGCCTCGCGCATGTAGACGCGATTGCTGTTGGCGGCGGGCACATCACCATGGACATCGCGCGCGGCCTTACGCTGCGCCTCACCGACGCCGAGCGGTTGAAGACTTATTACGGCGCCTGCATTTCGTCGCCCTCAGACGAACGCGAGAGCATCGCGGTCACCCAGATGGGCGAAAGCGAACACGCCAGCCATATGCCAAAGTCGCAGCTCGTGCGCATCATCAAGCCGCGTGTCGAGGAAATCCTCGAACTGGTGCGCGACCGGCTTAGCGCCGCTGGATACACATCAGGCGCAGGTCAGCGCTTTGTGATGACCGGCGGCGCCAGCCAGCTTACGGGGCTTGCAGAAGCGGCGCGCCGCATCTTTGGCGGTCAGGTTCGCCTCGGTCGTCCGCTGGGCGTCAAGGGTTTGCCGGAATCGGCGAAGAACCCCGCCTTTGCAGCGGCTATCGGCCTGCTTGTCTATCCACAGGTATCGGGGCTCGAGCATTTCGAGCCGCGTCGGGGTCCGGGGTTCAACATCGCCGGGGGCGAAGGTTACGTGGGGAACGTAGTGCGATGGTTGAAAAGTAACTTCTGAACGAAGCGTCCGCGCCATCAGCGGACGACGAAATGCGGCATTAGGAACGGGCGCAGCGCCCAACGACAAACGAGAGGCAACGAAATGACGATCAATTTGAGGGCGCCGGAATTGAGAGAACTGAAGCCCCGCATCATGGTGTGCGGCGTTGGCGGCGCGGGTGGAAACGCCGTCAACAACATGATCACCTCCGGTCTTGCCGGCGTTGACTTCATCGTCGCCAACACAGATGCGCAGGCGCTGACGTCCTCGAAAGCTGATCGCATCATCCAGATGGGTCTGCAGGTGACTGAAGGCCTTGGCGCTGGCGCACAGCCCGAAGTTGGCCGCGCGGCCGCTGAAGAGGCGATGGAAGAAATCCGCGATCACTTTGCGGGCATTCACATGGTGTTCGTCACCGCCGGCATGGGCGGCGGCACCGGCACCGGCGCAGCGCCTGTCATCGCTCGCACCGCGCGCGACATGGGCATTCTGACCGTCGGCGTCGTGACCAAGCCCTTCCAGTTCGAGGGCATACGCCGCATGCGCATCGCCGAGCAGGGCATCACCGACCTGCAGAATTCGGTCGATACGCTGATCGTGATCCCGAACCAGAACCTGTTCCGGGTCGCCAACGAGAAGACGACCTTCGCCGACGCGTTCTCCATGGCCGATCAGGTTCTCTACTCGGGCGTCGCCTGCATCACCGACCTGATGGTGAAGGAAGGCCTCATCAATCTCGACTTCGCCGACGTGCGCGCCATCATGCGCGAAATGGGCAAGGCGATGATGGGCACGGGCGAGGCCTCGGGCGAACGCCGCGCCATTCTCGCCGCCGAGGCCGCCATCGCCAATCCGCTGCTGGATGAGACCTCCATGCGCGGCGCGCGCGGCCTACTGATCTCGATCACCGGCGGCAGCGATCTGACGCTTTATGAAGTTGACGAAGCGGCAAGCCGCATTCGCGAGGAAGTGGACGAAGACGCCAACATCATCCTTGGCGCGACCTTCGACGAGCGCCTCGATGGCATCGTTCGCGTCTCGGTCGTCGCCACTGGCATCGACACGCCGGCGCACGATATCAACGCCGCAGAAACGCGGATCGCTGACGCAGCCCAGAAGCTGCGCGCGCAGGCGGTGACGCCTGTTGCGCCGGCGGCCCAGGCGGCTGCGCCGGTAGCGCGCGCTCCCGAGCCGGCTCCGGTCTACGAGCCCGCGTACGACCCGGCCTATGAAGCGGCTCCCGCCGCTTATGAGGAGACGTATCACGCGCCGCCTCAGCCCACGCGTTATGCGCAGCAGTCCCATGCCGCCCATGAGGTCGTGATCGAGCCGATCCAGCCCAAGCCGGCGCCGATGCTCTACGCGCATCAGGAGCCAGCGCATCAGCCCGCTCCGTCGGTTTTTGTGCCGCCGGCGCCAGAACCGCTTATGCGCCCCCAGCGCATGCCGACGATTGACGACCTTCCGGCCCCCGGCCGCCAGTTGCTCGCGCAAGCTCATCAGGCGCCAGAGCAGGGCGATTCGCGCCGTCGGTCGCTGCTTGAGCGTCTCGCGTCGTTCAGCCGCCGCGGCGCGGACGAGTCCACGCAAGCTGCTCCCCAATCGGTCGCCCCGGCGCCCGTTCAGGCGCCGCCGGCCCCGGCAGTTCGCGCGCGGGCGCCAATGCCTCCTCAGCCAGCTCCAGCCGCTCGCCCACAGCCGGGCCCAGTGCACGCGGAATATGCGCGTCGCCCGCAGGCTCCCGTGCCAGCCACGCGTCAGCAGCAGCTTGATCTGCATGGCCGGGCCGCGCCGGGGGCGCAACGCCCGGAAGAGGATCACCTGGACATACCGGCGTTCCTGCGGCGCCAGTCCAACTGAGCTGGCCTACGCCGGATTTCTAACGACAAGGCCCCACGGCTAAACTGGTCGTGGGGCTTATCTATATGAAATGTTGTGGCTATTATGTCTTATCTACAGATATGGCGAAGTGTTACAATCGGTAAGAAACCGTGATTTTGTTGTGGCGTAAGGCGGGCGTATTTTGGTTTTCGTGGTTGAAGATTCGTCACAATGTAACGATGACGGATTTCACCGCACGAGCATCGAGCCGCCTTCGCCTGCTTGCGATACTTCGATGGTCCAATAATGGGGCAGCGTCAGACGGAAGAGCCGCCGGGTAACCGGTGATGCGGTTTCGTGTGATGCAAAGAGTGAGTCAAGTATGATTTCGGCCAAACAGACCACCTTACGAGCCTGCGCGACACTCTCCGGAGCAGGGGTTCATTCCAATGCGCCCGTGCAGGTCGTCCTCCATCCGGCGGATGCGGACAGCGGCATTGTCTTCCTTCGCACGGGCTTGGCGGATGGGCGCGATCGTACGATCCGCGCCAATTGGTCCGAAGTCAGCATGACCGAATTATGCACCGTGATCGGCGACGCCTCCGACGCCACGGTCGCCACCATCGAGCACCTCCTGGCCGCTCTGGCCGGACTCGGCGTCGATAACGCCCTCGTCGAGATCGATGGGCCGGAAGTCCCGATCATGGACGGGTCCGCGGCTCATTTCGTCGAGGCCATTGATCAGGTCGGGATCGTCCAGCTGAACAGGCCGCGCCGCTATGTCAAGGTGCTCAAGACCGTGCGCGTTGAACACGGTCGCGCCTTCTCCGAGCTTCGCCCCGCCGAGCAGGGCTTCCGCCTCGAAGTCGAAATCGACTTCTCGCAGGACATCATCGGTCGCCAGAAGAAGGTGATCGACCTCGACCCCAAGACCTTCCGTCGCGAGATTTGCCGCGCCCGCACCTTTGGTTTCGTGCATGACGTCGAGCGTCTCTGGAAGGCTGGCTTCGCGCTTGGCGCCTCGCTTGAAAACTCCGTCGCCCTCGACGAGAGCCGCATCCTTAATCCGGAAGGCTTGCGTTACGCTGACGAGTTCGTGCGTCACAAGACGCTCGACGCCGTCGGCGACCTTGCCCTTGCTGGCGCGCCGATCATTGGCGCCTACAGGTCTTATTGCGGCGGTCATCGCACCAATGTTTCTGTCCTCAAGGCGCTGTTCAGCGACCCCGAGGCTTATTCGATTGTCGAAGCGCCAAGCCGCCGTCTTGGCGGTCGCTCTGACCTGAGCCTCGCTGCTGCGGCGGCCTACGGCCCTGATTTTAACTGAACCTGGGTCTGCTGGACTAGCCGGGCCCAGGTTTGCCAAAAAGCAACACCTGTAGACAAAACATGGTCTTCCACCCGCATGGGCCGAGTTGCGCCACATTCGCCTGTCGTTATGAGTGTGTCCGCGAAGGTGGCGCCTGCGTCGCTTTTGCTGTAGAAGCCGTGGGACTTGTTCACGTTGTCGCGGGATGGGCATCATCCGACGCCAACTGAGCATCCCGTTTAAAGACGAGAGACCGAATGATCCGCGTCGCGCCTGACCATGTAAGCAGCATCCGGCCCGGGCGCCGCCCCTTCACGTTCGCGGGCGTTTGCGCCGCGGCGATTGTCGCCCTCTCTCTTGGCGGCTGTTCGACGTTCGACAGCCTTAATCCATTCGGCGGCGAAAAATACGAAGCCAAGGTTCTCCCGGACGAGCCGGCTCAGCAGATTTACGATCAGGCGCTCGTGCGTCTTGAGCGCCGGGATTATGAAGGCGCCGCTCGCCGCTTCACTGACCTTGAAAAGCAGTTCCCCTTCTCTCAGTGGTCCCGCAAGGGCCTCCTGATGGTCGCCTATTCCAATTACGAGGGGCAGAAGTGGGATGAAACGGTCATGGCGGGCAACCGCTACATAAGCCTTTATCCCTCGACCGATGAGACGCCTTACGCGCTCTATCTGGTCGGCATGTCGATGTATAACCAGATCCCCGACATTTCGCGCGACCAGGATCGTGCGGAGCAGACGGTGAAGGTGTTCAACGATCTGGTTCAGAAATTCCCGAAGTCGGAATACGTTGAAGAAGCGAAGTACAAGTTGATGGTCGCCCGTGACCAGCTTGCCGGCAAGGAAATGTCGGTTGGCCGCTTCTATCTGGCGCGCAAGAACTACACCGCCGGCATCAACCGTTTCCGTGAAGTCCTCGCCAAGTACCAGACGACCCGTCACACGGAAGAAGCGCTGTTCCGTCTGACCGAAGCGTATTACGGTCTCGGCATCATCAACGAGGCGCAGACAGCCGCGGCCGTTCTTGGCCACAACTACCCCGACAGCCAGTGGTACAAGGATGCGTATTCGCTGCTCGAAAAGGGTGGCGTGCAGCCGCAGGTTAGCCAGGGATCGTGGATCACGCGCGCGTTCCGCGGCGTGACGGGGCAGGGCTGATCCCGAGAGGGAGCCGTCGGTTCGCAAGGGTCCCATGCTGGTCCAACTTTCGATCCGAGACATCGTCCTGATCGACAGGCTCGATATTGAGCCGGGTTCAGGGCTGACCGTCCTCACCGGCGAAACAGGCGCCGGTAAATCAATCCTCCTTGACGCGTTTTCGCTCGCCCTTGGCGGTCGTGGCGATGGCTCGCTCGTGCGCGCAGATCAGGCGCAGGGGCAGGTCACGGCTGCGTTCGATGTGCCTGAAGGTCATCGTGCAATTCTCGCCGCGCGCGAGGCTGGCGCAGAGTGCGCTGGCGAACTCATCTTGCGTCGTGTGCAGATGGCGGACGGGCGCACGCGCGCCTTCGTCAACGATCAGCCCATCAGCGTTCAGGCGTTGCGCACCATCGGTTCGGCGCTCGTCGAAATTCATGGTCAGCACGATGACCGGGCGCTTGTTGATCCCGCCATGCACCGGGCGGTGATTGACGCTGCGGGCGGGCTTGAGGCCGATGTCGCCGCCGTGCGCGCCGCATATGCGACTGCGCGTGAAAACCGCAACGCGCTGGCGCGTGAGGAAGAGCGAATCGAAGTCGCCCGCAAGGAAGCGGACTGGTTGCGCCATGCGCACGAAGAACTGACCAAGCTCGCGCCAGCCGCGAACGAGGAGCGCGAGCTCGCCGATAAGCGCACCGGCATGATGCAGGCCGAGAAGGTCGCCGTCGAATTGCGCGACGCCAACGACATGATGAACGGCAATCATGCGCCGGGTGCGGCGATGTTGTCGCTTCTTCGCCGTCTTGACCGGCGCGCCGCACAGGCGCCCGCTTTGCTCGATCCGGCGGTGAAAGCGCTCGACGCGGCGCTGACTTCGGTCGATCTCGCCGCTCAGGCGATTCAGGAAGCGTTGCGGGCTTGTGGTTTTGATCCGCGCGATCTGGAGCGGATCGAGGAGCGGCTTTTTGCGCTACGCGCTGCGGGGCGCAAATATGCAGCGCCTGTGGACGATCTTGCCGCGCTCGCCGAAAAATACGCCGGCGACCTTGCCGCGCTTGATGCGGGCGAAGCCAATCTTGTGAAACTGCGCAAAGCGGCGGACGCAGCCGACGCCAAGTTTACAGCGCTTGCCGCTACGCTGAGCAAGGCGCGCGCGAAGGCGGCCAGCGTTCTCGACAAGTCCGTCAACGCGGAGCTGGCGCCCCTGAAACTTGAACAGGCGCGCTTCACGACGCAAATCACAGTGGATGCGTCTGCCGCGGGGCCAGAAGGCATCGACCGTGTTGAATTCTGGGTGCAGACCAATCCCGGCACGCGGCCAGGTCCGCTGATGAAAATCGCGTCGGGCGGCGAGCTTGCTCGCTTCATGCTTGCGCTCAAGGTGGTGCTGGCTGACAGGGGCTCGGCCCCGACGCTTGTATTCGACGAGATAGACACCGGGGTCGGCGGCGCTGTCGCGGACGCCATCGGGCAGCGATTGGCGCGCCTTGCCTCCAAGGTGCAGGTGCTTGCCGTGACGCACGCGCCGCAAGTTGCTGCGCGGGCCGCCGGTCATCTGCGAATCGCAAAGGCCGTCGCGGACAAGGGCAAGCGCGTGTCGACGCGCGTTGAGGCGCTGGCCGAAGACGCGCGCCGCGAGGAGATAGCCCGCATGCTGGCTGGCGCCACGATCACCGAGGAAGCGCGCGCGGCTGCCCGTCGCCTGATCGAAAGCGCACACGGAGGATAGTCGGTCGGTGAAAATTCCTGAATTTGGAAAATAGAACCGACATCCCAGAGTTTTAGCGGTGCAGACTTTTGCTTTTCCATTGCTGCTGCTGCGTGTAGGAAATTCGGAAAAGCCTGCAAGAAGTCGTTGGCGAACCAAATGGTGAAGAAGATAGATCGAGTTGAGGAGTTAACGGTCGCGGAAATGCTAACCGCGCTCGCAGATGATGCGTTGTTGTTGAATTCACATATTTCCAAAGCAAGCGTTACGTCAGCGCTTGGACGTCTATCTCATAAAACAATTGCTGTGCTGTATGGCTTGATTCATGAAGCGATCGAGGATTTCCCGCTTGAAAAGCGGCGGGACGTATTGAGAGCACTTCAAAAGAATCCAAGGGCTGCAGCGCAAGCTTTAGAGGATGACATTTCAGAGGTCATTACAAAGGCAAATCGGGCTTACTTTGAAAACGATCAGCCAATATTGACTGACGCGGAGTATGACGCACTGAAGCTGTTCGCCGAAGCACTACCTGTAACAAAAATTCACTTCCGCGACGGAATGAAAGTGCTCGAAAGAGTTGGCTCCCCTCCTGCGAGTAGCTTCGGCAAGGTGCGACATGTCGTGCCGATGCTTTCGCTCTCCAACATTTTCGACGCGGCGGACGCAGGAGAATTCGTCGAGCGCGTGCGTCGATTTTTGGGTCTTGGCGCAGACAAGCCGCTCGCCTTCACGGCAGAGCCGAAGATCGATGGCCTGTCGTGCACCATCCGCTATGTCGATGGCGCGCTTGTTCAGGCGGCGACGCGTGGCGATGGTTATGAGGGCGAGGACGTCACCGCGAACGTACGCACGATTGGCGAAATCCCGCACAAGCTGACAGGCGCGGGGTTTCCCGCCGTCCTTGAAGTGCGCGGCGAGATTTACATGCGCAAGAAAGATTTTGCGCAGATGAACGCGCGGCAGGAAGCGGCGGGCGAGAAGGTGTTCGCAAATCCGCGCAACGCTGCGGCGGGATCGCTGCGGCAACTGGATTCGTCGATTACCGCCAAGCGCCCGCTGCATTTTTTCGCCTATGCATGGGGCGAGGTCAGCACGTTGCCTGCAACGCAGATGGATATGATCCATGCGTTCAAATCGTGGGGCTTGCCGGTCAATCCTGAAACGTATGTTTGCGATGATGACGAGGCGCTTGTCGCGTTCTATCGCAAGATAGAGCAGAGCCGCGCCTCGCTTGATTATGACATCGATGGCGTCGTCTACAAGGTGAACGATCTTGCGCTGCGCGAGCGGCTTGGCTTTGTGTCGCGCTCGCCGCGCTGGGCTGTGGCGCACAAGTTTCCTGCCGAACAGGCGGTGACGATCTTGCGCGGCATCGATATTCAGGTTGGGCGCACGGGCTCACTTACGCCTGTCGCGCGGCTCGAACCTGTCACCGTGGGCGGCGTCGTTGTGACAAACGCGACACTGCACAACGAGGATGAAATCGCGCGCAAGGATGTGCGCGTGGGCGATACGGTGATTGTGCAGCGCGCGGGCGATGTGATCCCGCAAATCGTTGGCGTTGTGCTCGACAAGAGACCCTCTGGCTCGCAGCCGTATAAACTTGAACCTGTATGTCCTGCTTGCGGCTCTGCGGCTGTGCGCGAACTTGACGCCAAGGGCGAGGAAGATGTTGTGCGCCGTTGCACGGGCGGGCTTGTGTGCCCGGCGCAAGCGGTCGAGCGGCTGAAACACTTTGCATCGCGCAACGCCCTGGACATTGAAGGGCTGGGCGACAAGCAGATCGAGTTTTTCTACGACAAAGGCCTGCTCCGCACGCCTGCGGATATCTTCACGCTGGAAGCGCGCGACAGCGAACCGGGAAGTCTTGTGAAGATCCGCAATTTTGAAGGCTTTGGCGAAACGTCGGTGCGCAATTTGTTTGCCGCCATCGAGGCGCGGCGCAAGGTTGATCTCAATCGCTTCATCTTTGCGCTGGGTATTCGCCATGTGGGCGAGACAAACGCGCGCCGCCTCGCGCGGCATTTCGAGTCGTTCGACAGTCTGCGTGCGACCGCACGCGCCGCGGGAGACGAGGCGTCGGACGCGCGTGCGGAGCTCCGAAATATTGAGGGGATCGGCGATGTCGTCGCCGAAGCGTTGGCCGACTTTTTTGGCGAAGAACACAACGAGAGCGCGCTGGACGCGCTGTTGAAAGAGGTCACGCCTGTTGCGATGGAGCAGGTGAAAAGCGACTCGCCTGTTGCGGGCAAGACGGTGGTCTTTACCGGTGCGCTGGAGCGCATGACGCGCGAGGAGGCCAAGGCGATGGCCGAGCGCCTTGGCGCGAAAGTGGCGGGCTCCGTGTCAAAGAAAACTGATCTCGTGGTGGCCGGGCCGGGGGCGGGCTCGAAGCTGGCGAAGGCCGAAGGCTTCGGCGTCGAGGTTATCACCGAAGACGAGTGGTTCGTGCGGGTCACATAGCGACGTTACTCCCCGCCTTTGCGGGGAGTAACGTGTTGTCTATGCGGTTACTCAGGTTGGCCGGGCCGACGGGGCGCGTCGGGCGCCGCCTGCGGGCGTGGCTCGCGGGCGCCGCGCTCGCCGTCGCCGCCGCGA
>CANMLK010000122.1 GCA_947498445.1 Beijerinckiaceae bacterium | reverse complement strand
AAGAGAGGGCTCGGGCTTGTTCCAGCCGTTCTCTATGCCACAGCGCGCCAGCAGATTGTAAAGATCCTGCATGCTTGCGGCGTCGTTGAAGGCTTGAGCTGTGACGGCCATCGGCGTTTCCCCTTTGCGCTATTCAAGATACGCGCGATTTGGAAGTCAACATGGCGCGGACCAATAAAAAAGTCCCTCCGTGAGGGAGGGACTTGATGTGTTGCGTGCAACGCCGCTCAAGCTGCGGCGATGGCCCGGCGCGCCATGACGTTGACGAGATGGGCGCGATACTCGTTTGTGCAATGGATGTCGGACAGGAGATCGTCCGGCGAAACTGCGATTCCGAGCAGAACCTCAGATGAGAAGTTCTTCTCGAGCGCCGCTTCGAAATCGCTGGCGCGGAACGCCGAGCCTGCAGCCCCTGTCACGCCGACGCGCACCTTGTCGCCGAATTTCGCGACCATGACGCCGACCACCGCGTAGCCCGAGGCGGGATGGCGAAACTTCTCGTAGCCGGCGCGCTCGGGGATCGGGAAGCGTACGCTGGTGATGATTTCGTCACGCTCTAGAGCGGTTTCGAACAACGAGACAAAGAAATCGTCAGCGGCGATCTTGCGCTTGTTTGTGACGATGGTTGCGTTGAGGCCGACAACCGCCGCCGGATAATCAGCGGCCGGGTCGGCGTTGGCGACCGATCCGCCGATCGTTCCGCGATGGCGCACCGCCGGGTCGCCGATGACGCCAGCGAGATGCGAAAGCGCCGGGATCAGGGATTGCACGTCGCCGTTGGCGGCGACTTCGGCATGGGTTGTCATGGCGCCGATGACGATTCCGTTTCCGTCGCGGCGCACGCCCTTCATCTCGCTGAGGGCGGCGAGATCGATCAGGTCGGATGGCGCGGCGAGCCGCTGCTTGAGCGTTGGCAGAAGCGTCATGCCGCCGGCGATGATCTTGCCGTCTTCCTTGTCGCGCAGGAGAGCGAGAGCGGAGTCGAGCGTCTTGGGAGCATGATAATCGAAATTATGCATGGTGATGCTCCTTCACGGCGCCCGGGTTCGCGACCGACAGGATCGCCTCGACGATGCCCTGATAGCCAGTGCAACGGCAAAGATTTCCTTCCAGCTGCTCGCGGACGGTCTTTTCGTCAGCGCCCGGCAAGCGGCGCGCGATGTCGACGCCCATCATCACCATGCCCGGCGTGCAGAAGCCGCACTGCAGGCCGTGATGTTCGCGGAAGGCTTCCTGCATCGGGTGCAGCGTGCCGTCGGGCGCGGCGAGCCCCTCGATGGTGAGAATGTTGCTGCCTTGCGCCTGCACGGCCAGCATGGTGCAGGACTTCACGGCCTTGTCGTTCACGTGAATCACGCAGCAGCCGCACTGGGTGGTGTCACAGCCCACATGGGTGCCGGTGAGGCCCAGTTGGTCGCGGAGAAGTTCAACCAGCAGCGTGCGCGGCTCAACTTCCGCGCTGCGCTCCTGCCCGTTTACGGTCAGCGTCACTTTCGTCGTCATGTAACCTCCGCGTAGATGCCGTCAGATTCTTGTGTATCGAACTGCGCGCCGTAAATGGCCCGCCAAATTTTCTCCGGCGTCGCCGGCATATCCATATGCGTCACGCCATAATCGCGCAGCGCGTCCACAAGGGCGCCGATGAAGGCGGGCGGCGCGCCGCACGCGCCAGCTTCGCCCGCACCCTTCACGCCCAGCGGGTTCGTCCGGCACGCGACCGTGTTGAACCCCACTTCAATGAAAGGCATGCGATGCGCGCGCGGCATACCGTAGTCCATATAGGTCGCACTGACGAACTGGCCCTCTGCGTCATAAAGCGCGTTTTCGATCATGGCCTGACCGAGCCCCTGAGCGACGCCGCCATAAACTTGTCCATGCACGATAAGCGGGTTGAGCACGGCGCCGCAATCGTCAACCGCCACATAGCGGACGATTTCCGCAATTCCGGTCTCCGGATCGATCTCGACTTCACACACGTGACAGCCGTTGGGGAAATTCTCCGCCTCGCGCTGGAAGTTATGCCCCTCGTCGAGGCCCGGCGTCATGCCCTCGGGAATGCGCGTTGCGTCCCATGCGGCTTGCGCGACCTGCGTAAACGACATTTCGCTGGCGCCCGCGCGGAACACGCCTTGCGAAAACGTCACCGCGTCGGGCTCCGATTGCATCAGATGCGCCGCCACTTTCACGCCCTTGGCGACGAGCTTCTCGCAGGACATTTTGATGCCCGCCCCGCCCATCATCGAGGAGCGGGAGCCGAACGTGCCGATGGAGCCCCTGGGCGTTACGTCCGTGTCGCCCTGCACCAGCCGCACGCTGGCGGGCTCAACGCCCAGAAACTCGTTCACCAGCTGGGAAAAAACCGTGTCATGACCCTGCCCATGGGAGTGGGAGCCGGAGAATATCGTCACACTGCCGTCAAGTTCGGCGCGCACGCGCATATCTTCGGTCGGGGCGCGCCCGCCTGCCGCCTCGATAAAGGCTGCGACGCCGATGCCACGCAGATAGCCGCGGCTGTAGGCCTCAGCCCGGCGCTCCTCGAACGTGTCCCATTCGGCCATGCGCATCGCGTCGTCCATGCCGCGCGCGAAATCGCCAGAGTCGATGACGTAGCCCATGGGGGTCTTGTAGGGGAATTCAGTGATGAAATTGCGCCGCCGAACCTCGTCGCGGGTCAGGCCGGTGGCCTCCGCCGCAGCGTCCATCAGGCGCTCCATCAAAAAATTGGCCTCGGGACGCCCCGCGCCGCGATAGGTGTCGGTCGAGACCGTGTTGGTGAAAACGGGCTTCACCGAGAAATAAAAATGCGGGACGTGGTAGCAGCACGGGATAATGCGCCCGCCGCCCTCGATTGGCATGCGCGGGCCATTTTCAGCCATATAGGCGCCGAGATTGACCAGCGTGTGGATTTTCAGCGCTACGATGCGCCCATACTCGTCGAGGCCCATTTGCGCCTCGTTGACCTGATCGCGGCCGTGATAATCGGAGAAAAACGTCTCGGTGCGATCGGCGCGCCATTTAACGGCGCCGCCAATCTGTTTTGCGGCCCAGACGAGCGCGACATATTCCGGGTATGTCTGGCCGCGCATGCCGAAGCCGCCGCCGACATCCAGAGAAATGACGCGCATCTTGTCCTGCGCAATGCGTAGATAGCGCTTGGCAAGATTGGCCTGAATCTTTCGGCCGCCCTGCGTCGGCGCCCAGAGCGTGAGCTTGCCCTCTTGCTCATCCCATGAGGCGAGCGCCGCCTTCGGCTCCATGGGCGCCGGAACAAGTCGATTATTGACGATATTCACGTCGACGCGCCATGCAGCGCCCGCCATGGCGGCGTCGGCTTCCGTTGACGGCTTGTTCTGCCAATGAACGGGTACGTTTTGCCCGAGTTCAGGCCACAGGAGGGGCGCCCCGGGCTTCAATGCTTCTTGCGCGTCGGCGACGCTGGGGCGCGGGGACCAGTTGATCTCGATCAGCTCGGCGGCCTCACGGGCCTGCGCCTGCGTTTGCGCAACGACCAGTGCGACGCACTCGCCGACGAACCTCACCCGGTTGCGGGCGAGGATTGGCCGCATCGGCTTCCACATCGGCGCGCCGGCAAGATCGGCCAGCTCCACTTCGCAGGGCATGTCGGGCACGCCATCCGCGTCCAGATCGGCGCTGGTGTAGACAGCCTTCACGCCAGGGGCGGCACGGGCAGCCTCCAGATCAACGGAAAGAATGTCGGCGTGCGCGTGAGGAGAGCGCAGGAACGCCCCCCAGAACTGACCTTCGACGTTCATGTCGTCGGTGTACTGGCCGCGGCCCTGCAGCAGGCGAGGATCTTCCTTGCGTCGAAGCGGCTGGCCAATCCCGAACTGTCCCATCCGCCTCCTGCCCACCAAACGAGTGCGATTTCCGGCATCCGCTGCGCCGCACTTAATCGCCCGCGCGGCTCGTGGTTTGCTGTGCTTCTCTTGGAACGTCTTTAAGCAGGGGGGCGCCCCTCTTGCAAGTGGGCGGCAATCTTGCTTGCGGGCAGGCCCCTTGCAAGTAGACTTGTCATGGCCGATTAAACCTCCTCATCCCGCAAAGCGGGGAAGAAGGAGAGGCGCCGTGGCGCGACTTCAGGACAAGGTCATCATCGTCACAGGCGGCGCGCGGGGAATCGGCGCGGCTTTTTCCCAGGCGCTCGCGCTTGAGGGCGCACTTGTCGTCGTGGCGGACATCCTCGATGGCGGCAGGACTGTGCAGGAGATTGAAGAGAAAGGCGGCAAGGCGGCTTTCTTCCGGCTGGATGTCGCAGACTCCGCCTCAGTCAAAGGCTTTGTCGCCGAGGTCTTGCGGCGTTTTGGCCAGATCGATTGCCTCGTCAACAATGCGGCCCTGTTTGCCAATCTCACGCCCAAGAAATTTTTCGAAATCGACGAAGCCGAATTTGATCAGGTGATGGCTGTCAACGTGCGCGGGCCTTTCCTGCTGTGCAAGGAAGTGGCGCCTGCCATGATCAGCCAGAACAAGGGCAAGATCGTCAACATCGCATCCGGCACAGTGTTCAAGGGCCATGTGGGCATCACCCATTACGTCACCTCGAAGGGCGCCATCGTCGCGCTGACGCGATGCCTGGCGCGCGAACTCGGGCCCCACAACATCAACGTTAACGCCATTGCGCCGGGCCTGACCATGAGCGAAGGCGTGCTGGCGAACCCCAGCATGGTGGGCGCGCCAGCGGAAGCCACCAAGAGCAGCCGCGCCTTCAAGCGGACGCAGACGCCCGATGATCTGACGGGAACGCTTATCTATCTTTGCTCGGCCGACAGCGACTTCGTCACGGGCCACACGGTCGTGTGCGACGGCGGTTCGGTGATGCGCTGACAAAAAAACCAATGGGAAGTGCCGCATGAACGTTCTCGACAAATCGATCAGGACATGGCGCGGGCGTTACGAAGATGGCCCGCTGCTGCGCGGCGAAGGCCATTACAGCGACGATCATCGGCTTCAAGGCGCGCTGCAGGCTGTGTTCGTGCGTTCGCCGCACGCCCATGCGCTCATTCGCGGCATCGACGCGGCGCCCGCATTGACCTCGCCGGGAGTCGTCGCTGTGCTGACATCTGCGGACTTCGCGGACCTTGGTTACGGCCCGGTGACGGCCTCCATTCCATTCCCGTGCATTGGCGGCAAAATGCCAGTTTCGCCCATGCGCCATGTGCTTGCAGCTGAGCGCGTGATGCACGTTGGCGAGCCCGTGGCGATGGTGATTGCGCAGACGCTCGCGCAAGCCATGGACGCTGCAGACCTTGTGATCATCGATTATGAGACGCTGGCGCCTGTGATCGATCTCGATCAGGCGCAGCGCGCGGATGTGACGCTCTGGCCGCAGGCGCCGGGCAATGTTGCGCATGACTGGACCAACCCGCCCGACCCCGAAGGCGCCAAGCGCAAGGCGCTAAATGACACCTTCGCCAGCGCCGCGCATGTTGTGAGCGTGGACGTTTTCAATCAGCGCATCAGCGCCGTTTCGATGGAGCCGCGCGCGGCGACGGCAAGTTACGATGCAACCGAAGATCGGTTTACGTTGCACACGGGCACGCAGGGCGTCGCGGGCATTCGCGGGCAGGTCGCGGCGTGTATGAAGATCGATGCAAAGAAGCTGCGCGTTTTGACTGACGATGTCGGCGGCGGCTTTGGCATGAAAGCGTCTAGCTATCCCGAATATCCCGCGCTGCTGACGGCGGCCAAGAAACTGCAGCAGCCGGTGCACTGGTCCGCCACGCGTTCTGAGTCGTTCATGTGCGACAACCACGCGCGGGACTCGCTCTGGAACGTCGATCTGGCGCTGGATAGCGCGGGCAAGTTTCTCGCGCTGCGTGTGAAGGGCAAGCAGAATGTCGGCGCTTATCTGACCGGCGTCGCCGTGCTGGTGCCGACAATTCATATCGCGTTCTGCCTGCCGGGTGTTTACGACATTCCGCAGATTGTGGTCGATGCGACGACATACTTCTCGAACACCACGCCCACGGGCCCCTATCGCGGCGCGGGCCGTCCCGAAGCCAATTATTTGCTTGAGCGGGTGATACAGGCGGCGGCGGCGAAACTGTCGATTGACCCCGTTGAACTGCGTCGTCGCAATCTCATTCCCGCTTCGCGCATGCCGTACGCCACCGCCACCGGCCAGAGCGTCGACAGCGGCGATTTTCCGGCGATCTTCGAGCGTGCGCTTGCAGAATCCGATTACGCTGGCTTTGCCGCGCGTCGCGCTGAGTCTGCGAAGCGCGGCAAGCTTCGCGGCATAAGCGCCTGCGGCTATCTGGAAATTTCGGGCGGGCATTATCACGAGCCCGCGCGTATCACCTTCCAGAACGGCAAGGTCGTGTTGAGCATCGGGCCGGCGTCGAACGGGCAGGGGCACGCGACAGTGTTCCGCCAGATGATCGCAGAACGTCTGGGCCTCAGCGATGACGACGTCATCGTGACCGCAGGCGATTCCGACCGCGATGTGCCAGGATTTGGCGCGGTCGCGTCACGCTCGGCGATGCTTGTTGGCAGCGCCATCGCTGTGACATCCGACAAGATGATCGAGAAGGCGACTGGCGTCGCCGCGACGTTGCTGCAGGCCAGCGAAAACGAAGTTACTTACGCCAACGGCGGCTTTGAAATTGCGCGCACTGGACGGCGCGTCAGTCTGTTCGAGGTTGCGGACCGCGCCAGCGAGATGGTGGCGCAGGGGGTGCTGCAGGAAAGCCTCGACACCAGCGACGAGGCGCATATCGCGCCGACGTTTCCTAACGGCGCGCATGTCGCTGAAGTCGAGATCGATCCGGACACCGGCTTTGTTCAGATCGTCGGTTACACGGCAGTTGGCGATTGCGGCATCGTGCTCAACGAGACCATTGTCACAGGGCAGGTGCAGGGCGGTGTTACGCAGGGCATCGGCCAGGCGCTGGGCGAGTTTTCCAACTATGATCCCGATAGCGGCCAGCTGCTTGCGGGCTCGTTCATGGATTATACGATGCCGCGGGCCGATCATCTGCCGATGCTGAAGGTTCTGCATCATCCCGTGCCGTGCACGACGAACCCGATTGGCGTGAAGGGAACGGGGGAGGCGGGCACAACCGCTGCGCCTCCCACTATCGTCAACGCAATCGAGAACGCGATATCGCCGGGGCGCTCGCTTAAACTCGACATGCCGCTCACGCCGCAGAAAATCTGGGACGCCATTCGCCAGGAGAGGCGCACATGATTGATATTTACACGCACATCATGCCGCCGCGGTTTTTCGACGATCTGACGAAGACCTCGCCCAAGCTCGGCAACATTGGCGCGCGCATGCGCAACGTGAAGCCGATCCATGATCTTGACGTTCGCTTTCGCCTGATGGATGGCGCGGGCGCCGATTATGCGCAAGTTATCTCGTTGCCCAACCCGCCGCTCGAAGACGTTTGCGGGCCGGAAGACGCGCGCCGCCTTGCCGCAATCGGCAACGACGGCATGGCGGAAATCTGCGCGAAATATCCTGATCGCTTTCCCGCGTTCGTCGCCTCCATTTCGATGCTGGACATCGACGGCGCATTGGCGGAAATCGAACGGGCGATCACGCAGCTGGGCGCTCGCGGTATTCAGATATTCACGAATGTCGCAGGCAAGCCGCTGGATCTGCCCGAGTACGAGCCGGTTTTCGCCGCGATGGCGCGGCATGGCCTGCCCATCTGGCTGCATCCCGCGCGCACGTCCGACATGACCGACTACGCGGGGGAAGAGAAATCGCGCTTTGAAATGTGGTGGTGCTTTGGCTGGCCATATGAGACCTCGGTTGCGATGGCGCGCATTGTGTTTTCCGGCCTGTTGGACCGCTATCCCGAGCTCAATATCATCACGCATCACTGCGGCGGCATGATCCCGTACTTAGACGGGCGCGTCGGGCCTGGGCTCGATGTGCTTGGCCACCGCACGCTGGATGAGGATTATTCGAAGGTTCTGCCGTCACTGAAGCGCCCTCATCTTGAATACTTCCGCCGCTTTTATGGCGACACCGCGATGTTTGGCGCTTCGACCGGTCTGCACAGTGGACTGAAGTTCTTCGGCGCGGATCATGTCGTCTTCTCGACGGATTCCCCGTTTGCGCCGATCAAGGAAACGATTGCAGCTCTGGATGATCTTGAACTGTCCGCTGTTGACAGGGAGAAGATCACGTCCGGAAACGCCAAGCGACTTCTGAAGCTTTAGGATAACGATAAACAAGAGAAAGGAAACACGATGAGCATGCTCAAACTATCGATTGCAACGACCGACTACGATCACTTTCGCGACTTTCGCACGGGGGAAGTGCGTGCAGAGGGCATCGACCACAATTGGCTGAACCTCGGTCACCACGAGTGCTTTGCACGCTTCACCGCGAACCGCGAGTTCGACGTGTCCGAGTTGAGCTTTGCGAAGTTCACCACGCAAGTGTCGCGCGAAAATCCGGACGTGATCGGCCTGCCGGTTGTCTGCTCGCGTCTCTTCCGCTTTTCGTCGTTCTACGTGAACAAGAACGCGAAGATCAAGACCGTGCAGGACCTCAAGGGCAAGCGCGTTGGTTCGCCTGAATGGGCCCATTCCGCAGCGGTTTACATGCGCGGCTGGATGCATAACGATTGCGGCGTCAAGCTGACGGACGTGCACTGGTATCAGGCCGGCGCCAATTCGCCGGGCCGCGCCGAGAAGGTCGAGCTCAATCTTCCCGAAGGCATGCAACTGACGCGCGTGACTGACAAGTCGCTGTCGGAAATGCTCGCTTCGGGCGAGATCGATTGCGCCATCATCGCGCGCCCGCCGACCTGCTTCCTTGAAGGTCATCCGGATGTCGTGCGCCTTTATCCCGATTATCTGGGCATGGAAGAGGAATATTTCGCGCGCACGAAAGTGTGGCCGATCATGCACATCATCGCGGTGCAAAAGCATATCATCGACGAGAATCCGTGGGTGGCGCGCAATCTGATGAACGCGTTCAACGAGTCCAAGCGCCGCAGCATCGAGCGGCTGTTCGATCCCGCCGTGTCGCGTTATCCGCTCGCGTGGTTGCCCACGTATGCGCGCAAGATGCGCGACATGTTTGGCGGCGACACGTACCCCTACGGCATCGAGGAGAACCGTGCGACGTGGGAGCAGATGCTTCTCTATACTTATCAGCAGGGCATCGCGCACAAGCACATGAAGCCGGAGGATATCTTCCCCGCCGGCATCATGACGAAGGTTATCGTCTAAAAGCTCCTCTTCAAAAAGCAGAAAGCCCGGCCTTGCGGCCGGGCTTTTTATTTGGCGAGAGCTTTTATCAGCGGTGCTGAGTCACGGTGTCGATCAACGCCGGCTTGCCGGATTTGACGACCTCGAGAGCGCGCTGCAGCGCGCCGCGCACGTCCTTCGGGTTTTCAATGGGGCCTTCGCCCCACACGCCCATGGAGCGGGCGAGCGCGCCGAAGTCTGGCTCGGGACCAAACAGGTCCATGCCGATGTGCGCCTTGTCCATATCCGTGCCGCGCAGGCGCGCCATACGGATCTGGTGCTCCCAATCGTTGTAATAGGCGCGGTTGTTGTACATCACGATCAACATTGGAATTTCGTACTTGGCCAAAATCCAGAGCGCTCCGGCGTCGAACATCAGGTCGCCGTCTGGCTGAAGATCGACCACAAGGCGGCCATGCTTCTTGTGCGCAAGCGCAACGCCAATCGACATGCCTATTTGTGTCGAGGTGCCAAGTTCAATGCCGGGGTGGCGATAGGCCTTGTCGAAGTCCCACACCTTGCGCACGCCATGCTTCAGCGTGTTGGCGGTGAGCACCCAGTCTTCGTCCTTGATGACGTCCCACACTTCATGCGCCAGGCGGGCGGATGTCATGGGAGATGCGTCCCAGTCGTTGCGCTGCTCCTCCTGCCATTTTGCCCACGTCTCGTCGTGACGCTTGCCGATGTGCAATTTACGCTCGGTAATCGTCTTCTGAAGCTTCGCATCGCCGCCGATGCGCTTTTCCAGCGTCTCGATGAGAGCGGGGACGCCCAGGGCGGTGTCGCCCAGCGCGCGAACACTGCAGGGCTGCATGCGGCAATAGTCCATCGACCACTTGCTGATGCCCAGTTCTGCGAAGCCGATTTCGACCCAATCGCAATCCGTATTCACGAGAGGCGTGATCTTGCGGTCGGTCGAGTTGAGCTCGTGGGTGGACTTTTCCCAGTCCTTGATGTCGAGGCCGACGACGAGGTCAACGCCCTTGAGCGCGCCCTTGTCCATGCTCATGGACAGCGGATGCTTGTTGGGGAAGTTCAGCGCGTTGGCGATGTCCCAGCAGCCGGCGCCGATGAGTTCGGCAAGCTTCACGTTGTTCTCGAAGCCGAGCGGCCGACGCCCGGCGTATTCGGCCAGCAGCATTGGCTTGTCGGCGGCGATCAGTTTTTCCGCGATGGCCTCGATGGCGCGTGGGTCCGGCATCATCGGGGAGGGCGTCGAGACGCTGCCGCGCGGGGGCAGGGGCACATCCTTGGTGAGCGGCGCTTCCTGCAAGGCGGCGTCGTAGCACATGTAGACGGGGCCGGGCGGCTGCGTGGTCATGATCGAGTATGCGCGGGCGAAGCTCTCCGGCACGCCTTCGATGGCGGTGGGCTGATAATCCCATTTCACGTAGTCGCGAACCGCGTTGCCCTGCACCAGCGCGGTGTGCGTCCAGTCGATGTGCGGGCGCCGCTTGCCCTCATCCATCGGGCCGGTTGCGCCCATGATGAAGATCGGCACGCGGTCGATATAGGCATAGTAGATCGCCATGCAGGCGTGCAGCAGGCCAACCAGATTGTGCAGGATCACAGCCATCGGCTTGCCGGTGGCCTTGGCGTAGCCGTGAGCGATCTGAACCGCGATTTCCTCGTGGTTGCAGAGCATCATCTGCGGGTCATTCTTGCCGTAATTGATAAGGGAATCGTGCAATCCGCGGAAGCTGGCGCCCGGGTTCAGCGTGATGAATTCAAAATCGTACTGCTTGATCAGGTCGACAATGACGTCAGACTGCCAGCCACGATAATTGTGCACGACATTTTTCGTGCGATCATTTTCCTCGGTCATGGTTCCCTCCTGCTGTTCTCAGGGAATGTAAACGCCTTCGCCCCAAAATGAAAAGGCCCCGGGGATGCCGGGGCCTTGATTGCTTTAGCGAAGCGCTTCGATTGTGCGTTTCACCACCTCGGGAGGCATGGAATAGGCCTCCTGAACCAGTTTCTGCACCACGTCACCGGCGACGGGCGTAATTTCGAGCTGCGCCTTCTCGGCCTCGGCCAGAAGCTGCGGGTCCTTTAATGTATCCAGGAAGGCCTTGCGGAGAATTGCGACCCGCTCGGGCGACGTCCCTGGAGGGGCCGCGAACGGACGGCCCATCACCTGGCGCGCAAACACCAGTTTGAAGACGCCGCGCGTGATGTCATCCTTGGCGAAGTCGGTGATGATCGGCACGTCTGGCAGATCTGGATGCTTCTCCAGCGACAGCTGAACGAGCACGTTGATTTTCTTTTCCTTCAGCCAGCCGGGCTGCGTCGAGATGACGGACGACCACGACCAGCCGCAGCGACCGGACACTTCGCCCCGCTCCATAGCGAGGTTGATGTCGTTGCCGCCGGGATAGCCCGCGACAATCCTCATCTTGGCGCCGAGCACGCTGTTGAACACTTTTGGAAACTGGTCGGTGTCGGCGCTACCGCCTGTGCCTCCGACGACGAGTTCCTTGTCGAGAACCTGATTGAAGTTCGTCACGCCGCTGGTGTGCCAGGCTACGCAAACGCTAACTTCGTCGTTCGCGCTGCCGATCCAATTGTACTTGGTCGCGTCAAACTGCGCGCCGGGCTGGCCGAGCAGCGTATCGAAGGCGATGCCACGGGCGAAGGTGCCGATGACGTTCCCGTCTTTGGGCGCGACATTGTAGAGCCAGTTGGCGAGCCGCATGGAGCCAGCGCCGGGCATGTTGCTGACAACAACGGTTGGATTGCCGGGCAGGTGCCTGTTGATGTGCCGGGCGAGCACGCGACCGTACACGTCGTAACCGCCGCCTGCGGAATAACCGATGTAGATGTTGAATGGCTTTTCCTGCGCGTGGGCGACGCCGGACATGAGAGCTGTGGCGGCGGTTGCCGGGGATGTCCCGCTCAATGTTGAAAATTGCGGTTCGGGCCTTGCCTCGTTTGATGATTACGCGGCCTTTGATGTCTCATCAAGTCCGAAGTGGTTGGCGTGATGACGTTGCAGTGCGTCGCGCAGGGTGGGCAGTTGGTCACGGGC
>CANMLK010000121.1 GCA_947498445.1 Beijerinckiaceae bacterium | reverse complement strand
TGCCGCCGCCGATGATGAGGAAGTCGACCTTCTTCACCAGGTTTTCCAGCAGATCGAGTTTGCTGGACACTTTCGCGCCGCCAACGATGGCTGCGACGGGGCGTTGCGGATTATCCAGCGCCTTGGAAATTGCTTCAACCTCGGCCTGCATCGTGCGGCCCGCGTAGGCAGGCATCAGGTGCGCGAGACCCTCAGTGGAGGCGTGCGCGCGGTGCGCGGTGGAAAAGGCGTCATTGACGTAAATATCGCCCAACTTGGCGAGTTCCGCCACAAACGCCGGATCGTTCTTCTCCTCACCCTTGTGGAAGCGTGTGTTCTCAAGAAGCACTATATCGCCGGGTTTCAGCGCGGCGACAGCGTCGGCCGCCACGGCGCCAATGCAATCAGCCGCAAACGCGAAAGGGCGCTTAAGGTGTTCGGACAAAACTGCGGCAACGGATTTTAGAGAATTCTCGGAGTCGGGCCCGTTTTTGGGCCGCCCGAAATGGGCGAGCAGGACAACCTTGCCGCCCTTGTCGGCGATCTCGCGGATAGTGGGCAAAATGCGGTCGATTCGGGTGGCGTCGCTGACGCGGCCATTTTCCATCGGGACATTGAGATCAACGCGCACAAGCACGCGCTTGTCCTTCACATCGGCCTGATCGAGCGTGCGGAATGCGGACATCGGAAATGGAACTCCGTGCTGATGCAAAAAGGCGCGACCAAAGCCGCGCCCATCGAAATCAGATTTGCTTCGCCATAGCGACGGCGGTGTCCGCCATGCGGTTCGAGAAGCCCCATTCGTTGTCATACCAAGACAGGATGCGCACGAAATTGCCGTCGATCACCTTGGTCTGGTCAAGATGGAAGATCGACGAACGGCTGTCGTGGTTGAAGTCGATAGACACGTTCGACACGTCCGTGAAGCCCAGCACGCCCTTCAGCTCCTGAGCTGCGGCGCGCTTGATCGCCTCGTTGATCTCTTCCTTCGACGTCTTCCGTTTCGACGTGAATTTCAGATCGACGACGGAAACATTGGGAGTGGGCACGCGGATGGCGGCGCCATCGAGCTTTCCGTTCAGTTCCGGCAGCACGAGGCCGACGGCCTTCGCCGCGCCGGTGGAGGTGGGGATCATCGACAGCGCCGCAGCGCGGCCGCGATAAAGATCCTTGTGCATCGTGTCGAGCGTCGGCTGATCGCCGGTGTAGGAATGGATTGTCGTCATGAAGCCGTGCTCGATGCCGACGGTGTCGTTGAGCACCTTGGCGACGGGCGACAGGCAGTTCGTCGTGCACGAGGCGTTCGAGACGACCAGATGGTCCTTCGTCAGCTTGTCGTGGTTGACGCCGAAGACGACCGTCAGATCGGCGTCATCGCAGGGCGCGGACACGAGCACGCGCTTCGCGCCGGCGTCCAGATGCGCCTTGGCCTTGTCCTTCGTCACGAAAATCCCGGTGCATTCCAGCGCGATATCGACGTTCATCTCACGATGCGGCAGCTCGGCCGGATTGCGAATCGCGGTGACCCTGATCGGACCACGGCCGACGTTAATCGTGTCGCCGGAAACCGTAACTTCGCCCGGGAAGCGGCCATGCACCGAATCGAAGCGCAGAAGATGGGCATTCGTCTCGACCGGGCCAAGATCGTTGATGGCCACGACCTCAATGTCCGTGCGTCCCGATTCCACAATGGCCCGCAGGACGTTACGTCCGATACGACCGAACCCGTTGATAGCGACACGCACTGCCATTCTTCCGTCCTCCTTGTTGTCCGCTCCAGGGCGGCGTGTAATCAGACCTTCAGTCGATCAACAACAGCGCCTGCCACGGCCTTGGCTGTAATCCCAAAATGTTCAAAAAGTTTCTTATAAGGGGCGCTGGCCCCAAAACTTTCCATTCCGATGAAGATGCCGTCATCACCGATGATCGAATCCCACCCCATTCTCACCGCCGCCTCGACCGCGACCTTGACCGGCGCATCACCGACGACCGTCCGGCGCTCGTTGGCCGGACGGGTGAAGAACAGGTCCATACAAGGAACGGATACGACCCGCGTCGCGATCCCCTGTTCTTCAAGAATCTTTTGGGCGTCCAGCGCGATATGCACTTCCGAACCCGACGCGAAGATCGACGCTTTCGCGGGCCCCTTCGCGGGTGAAAGCTCATAAGCGCCGCCAGCGCTGAGGTTTTCTTCCACCATCGTCGTGCGAACAGCCGGCAAATTCTGGCGGGTGAGCGCCAGAACCGACGGGTTGCGCCGCGCTTCCAGCGCTGCAAGCCAGCATTCGAGGGTCTCGGTCGCGTCCGCGGGGCGGAACACGTTCACATTGGGAATGCACCGCAGGCTGGCCAAATGCTCGACCGGCTGGTGGGTGGGCCCGTCCTCGCCAAGCCCGATCGAATCGTGCGTGAGAACTTCGATGTGACGCAAGCCCATGAGCGCGGCGAGCCGCAACGCGGGGCGCATATAGTCAGCGAACACCAGGAACGTGGCGCCCGAGGGAATATACCCGCCGTGCAGGCCCATGCCGTTCAAGGCCGCCGCCATGGCGTGCTCGCGGATACCCCAATGCACGAACCGGCCCGCGTAATTGCCGGGTGAAATGGCCGGCGTCGCAGCGACCTTGGTGTTGTTCGAGCCTGTGAGATCGGCCGAACCGGTGACGAGTTCGGGCACAAACTGCGCGATCTCGGCCAGCACCATTTCGGACGCCTTGCGGGTGGCTATCTCGACCGGCTTGCTGGCCAGCTCTTGCTTGTAGTGCTGCGCAACCGATTTCAGGTGCAGCGGCAGGAGTCCTTCGAGACGGCGCTCGAACTCCATCCGCTTGCCAGCATCCATCGCGCCGAGCTTCGTCTGCCACGCGGCCTTGGCCGACGCGCCACGGCGACCAGCGGCGCGCCAGGCGTCCAGAATGTCCTGCGGTACGAAGAACGGCTCATGGGGCCAGTTCAACGCCTTGCGCGCGCCTTCGATTTCTTCCGCCCCGAGAGGTTCGCCGTGGCTCTTGGACGTGCCGGCGCGCTTGGGCGCGCCGTAGCCGATGGTCGTCTTGCAGGCGATCAGCGTCGGCTTGCCCGACTTCTGCGCGGTCTCAACGGCGGCAAGGATAGCGGCCTGATTGTGGCCATCCACGCGCACCGCGTCCCACCCCGTTGATTCGAAGCGCTTCAGCTGATCGACCGAATCGGAAACTGACAGCGGCCCATCAATGGAAATGCCGTTGTCGTCCCACAGGACGATGAGGCGGTTCAGCTTGAGGTGCCCGGCGATAGCGATCGCTTCCTGGCTGACGCCTTCCATCAAATCACCATCAGAGGCGAGCACATAGGTGTGATGGTCTACGACATCGCCAAATTCAACGTTCAGCATCCGCTCGGCAAGCGCCATGCCCACGGCGGTGGCGAGGCCCTGGCCCAGCGGCCCGGTCGTCGTCTCGATGCCGGAGGTGACGAAATTCTCCGGATGGCCGGGCGTCAGCGAATGAAGCTGCCGGAAGTTGCGAATCTGGTCCATGGTCATGGACGGTTCGCCCGTCAGATGCAGCAGCGCATACAGAAGCATGGAGCCATGACCGGCCGACAGAACGAACCGGTCACGATCCGGCCAGCGCATGTCGCTGGCATCGTATTTCAGCACTTTCGTGAACAGCACAGTCGCGATATCCGCGGCGCCCATGGGAAGGCCTGGATGGCCGGACTTGGCTTTTTCAACGGCGTCCATGGCGAGCGCGCGAATCGCGTTGGCCATGGATTCATGCGAGACAGTCATGAGGATATTCCGATGGGGGCCCGCCTGCGGAAGACGCCTGAAGAGGCCGGACGAAGCTTGAATGGGCACCTGATAACATCTCATCCTCTTCGGCGAAAGGCGCGGACCCGGGATTCTGGCCCGCATTGGAAGCTTGGCGCGAAACTTCTGTGGGCAAGGGCGCCAATCAGCGTTGACCATCCCCATCCTCCGGAGGCTAATGCGAAATAGTGAGATTCCGATGACGTCGCCAAACCCACTCGACGCAGCGCTCAAGCGACTCGCTCACGCGCTGGAGAGCCTGGAAGCCGCGGACGAGCGCCGGGCGGCCGCCAATCGCGTGCGCGCCGACCTCGAAGAAGAACTCGGCGTGATGCAAGATGACCGGGCGCGGCTCTCAGCCGAACTCGACGGCGCACTGGCGCGAAACAGAACCCTTGCGCTGGCAAACGCCGACGTCGCCCACCGGCTGGAGCGTGCGGAATCCATGCTTGGCGAACTGGTCGATTTGATTAACCCATCCCATCTGGAAAGCCCGCCTGACGCCAGCGTGGGGGAGGCGCCCTGATGGCTCATGTCAACGTCACCATAGCCGGACGCGCCTTCCGCATGGCCTGCGGCGCGGGCGAGGAAGAGCGTCTCGAGGCGCTGGCTGTTCAGGTCGACGCCAAGATCACAGAAATGCGCTCCGCCTTCGGCGAGATCGGCGACCAGCGGCTCACCGTCATGGCGGCGATCACCTTTGCGGATGATCTTACCGAGATGCGCAAGCAGGTCGCAACCCTTACGGACGAAATGGCGATCATTCGCGGTGAGCAGGAAAAAATCGGCGCGCAGGTTGACGCGCAGACCTTCAACCTCGCACGGGCGGTGGACGCCGCCGCCGAGCGCATCGAGGACATCACCCAGAAGATGAACGCCGACGAACGGCGCGCGCGCACCAGCGATGCTGGCGACGAAAAACCCTGAACGAAAAAACGCGGGCCCGAGCCCGCGCTTGTTGTCGATGGTCGAAAGGGCTGTCTCTTACACCGCCGGCCCGATTGAGCGTGGCGTCTGAATGACGCCCGTGAGCTTTTCCTTCGGGATCGCCATGATCGCGGGCTCGTCGAAGGACTCGCCCATGTCGGACGCCACGCCCGTACGTGCGATCTCTTCGAGCCAGCGACGATGGACGCGCGGATCCTGATCTTCCAGCTCGATCTGGCGACCGCCATTCTGGATCGACGTGGAGCCTCCGCCTTCTGCGCTCCTCTTGCGCAGCGAGATGAAGGGATAGCGGCGGCTGCCAAGGCTGCACGCCAAATAGCGAGCCGGGCGCGCGCAGGTGTTGAAGTGCTGGTGGAACATCCAGAACGGCGGCACATACATGATGCCGTGACGCCACGGGATTTCTTTAAATTCGGAATCGCCCTCGTGCCACAGCAGCGAATAGCCCTCGCCGTCCACCGCGTGAACGTGCGTGCCGGCCGCGTGGCGATGCGCCTTCTTGTAACGACCAGTCGGGATCTGCGAGCAATGCGCGTGCATCGTCGAGTCGGCGAGCACGAACGACACGTTGAGCGAACCCTTGCCGCGCTCGTTGAGTTCGTAGAGCTTGAAGCTCGTCACGTCGGGCACGAAATTCGTTTCCCAGATGTTGAGCTGCGCAACGCCGGTGCCGCGTGACAATGTCAGCAATTCGCCTTCGCCGCGGAACTGGTTTTCAGACCCGAAGCGCTCGGGGAACTTGCCCGGATTGTTGAAAACAAAGTCTTCGCTGTGAAAGAGGTTCATCACGATGGGCGCGTCGTTCGTCACCGACAGACGCACCGGGTCGCGGCCCGAGCCGTTGAAAATCTGATATTCGGCGTTGAGCGGAATGGCGAACAGCGAATGCATGCCGAACTCGAAGAGTTGCTCTTCGCCATTCGGCAACCAGATCTTCGCAGTGCCCACGCCCGTCAGTACATAGATGAAAGCTTCGTAGAGATGCTTGACCGGCCGCGTGCGTTTGCCGGGCTCAACTTCGAGCACGTAATTGGCCATGAAGTCGCCGCGCCCGATGCAATGAGCAAAACAGCCCTTTGCGTCGTAACGATCCCAACGCCCCGTTTCGATGCCGAGCAGATCGAGGCCGAAGTCCTGATGAACCGGGATGCTCTCGCCGTTCGCCCAATCGAGGTAAGGATCGACCACAAACCGGCCTTTGGCGTCATCAGCGGCAATCGGGCTCTCGGACATCTCGTCTCTCGCTTTCGTCTTGGTGGAAATGAATAAAGGGGCGAACACGCCGCCCCTTGTGATATTGTAGTCGTCTCAAAAATCCGCCGGCGGCGAATAGGCGAGCTGTTTGGCGGTGCCGTCCTTGGGCGGAAACTCAGCCACTTTCTGAAACAGCATGTGCATGAACAGGAAGAGCGGCTTGGCCTTCATCACCAGCGTGATGCACTCGTCGTCCTCGTCGTCGCTGAAATGCTGGTGAACGCACGCGTTCTCCACGATCAGCGCGTCGCCCGCGTCCCAGTCCAGCCGCGTGCCGTCGTGGACGTCATGGCCCTTGCCCTTGAGCACGAAGAACACCGCGCTGTTCATGTGGCCATGCTTCTGGCCATAGCCGCCCGGCGAGAACACTTCGATGTGCGTCTCGATGGATTGCGCCACCTTCACGGCCTGCGGGTTGATGATCTTCTTGCCGTAATGGCCCGGCCCGCCCTTCCACTTGTGGTCCTTGGTGGAATAAACGCGCGGCTGCGTGAACAGGTCGCGCACCAGTTCGCCATACGTGCCCTCGAGCGCGCGAACGAACACGCGCTTGCGCGTCCAGCGCTCCCACACAACCTCTTCCTTGCCGTCGTTGACGCTGTTATGGCCGGCGCCGGCGACGTCTGCAGACATTGAGCTCATCGAACGCTCCCTAACTCTTCGGTTTCTGAAGCGATTCCTTGAGCAGCGTGACGGTCTCCGGCGACTGCTTCAGGGCGGCGTTGATCATCTTGGCGATATCGTCGCCGATGAGAGGCTCAACAGGACGCTCGAGTTTCTCGGCGCGCGCCTGAAGTTCCTTGTCGTCCATCGCCTGCTTGTAGGCCGCGCGCAGCGCATTGAGCTGCGAAGCAGGAATCCCCGCCGGGCCAGCGGTCAGACGCGCGATTTCACCGGTGCTCTCGATGAGCGCAATCAGCTCCTTCGCCTTGGCGTCGGTGACGAGCGAGGACAGCTGCGGAATGTCCTTCTCCTGTCCGCCAACCTGCGCAATGTATCGGCCGAAGCCGTTCTTGATGAACTGATCGTACGACGAGCGCGAAGCGATCGACCCCACGATTTCACCGCGGCGCATGGCGAGCTGATCGTCGGTGCCGTTGTAGCCGGTCTGAACACGAACGGGCAGCTTCATGACGTTCGTCAACATCACCGTTTCGACGTAAGACGCGCTGCCCAGACCTGCAGTCGCAAAGTTGATCGGCTCCTTGAGCCCCACGAACTCAGCCCAGGTCTTCACTGGCGATTGCGATGCCACTACGATGACGCGCGCGTCCGTCGCCGCCTTGCCGATCCACGACATCTTCGACAGATCGAAGCGAACGCCTTCAGCGTTGATGAGCTGATTGTAGATCAGGCCGGTGTTGAACGAGCCAATCGTCAGGCCATCAGGCTTGGACGCATAAATTGCGTTCGTGCCGACGAGGTGACCTGCGCCCGGCATGTTGCGCACCACGATGGTCGAGCCCGGCAGATACTTCTGCATGAATTCGGACACGAGACGGCCATAGGTGTCATAGCCGCCGCCCGGAGCTGTCGCGACGATATAAGTGACGGTCTTGCCTTTGTAGAAGGCGGCGCCGTCCTGCGCGAACGCGGGGGCGGTGAGCGCTGCCAGCGCAGCGCCGATAAGGGGAAGAGCCAGAGGCTTGGTCATCGATTCATTTCCCTTTGCTGAAACCTTCGACCAGAAGATTGACGACTTCCGGAGATTGATTGAGCGCCTCCGCGACAGCCTTGGCGACGTCGGCGCCGTAAAGCGGTTCGACCGGCTTTTCCAGCTTGATCGCGCGCGCCTGCAGTTCCTTGTCTTCCATCGATTGCTTGTATGCGTCGCGCAGCGCGGCAAGGTGCGACGCGGGCATTTCTGGCGGCCCTGCGGTGAGGCGCGCAATGTCGCCCTGCGCCGTGATGAGGCGCACGAGACGCTCGGCCTCCGCATTGCCCTTCACCAGTTCGGCCATCTGCGGCACGTCTTTCTCGCCGCCGCCGAACTGACCAATAAACCGACCATAGCCATTATTGACGAACTGCTCGAACGACGAGCGCGAACCAATCGACCCGATGATTTCGCCGCGGCGCATGGCCAGCTGGTCATCGGTGCCGTTGTAGCCCGAGAGCATCTTGATCGGCAGTTTGAGAATCGCGGTGAGCGCCAGCGTCTCAACGAAATTTGCGCCGCCGGGGCCCGACGTCGCAAAATTCTGCTGATCCTTCATCTTCCCCAGGTCTGCCCAGGTCTTGATCGGCGATTGCGTGGCGATAATGACCGCGCGCGGGTCCGTCGCTGCCTTGCCGATCCACGACATTTTCGTGAGATCGAACTTCACGCCCGAATGCTTCGCAAGCTGCGTGTAAATAAGGCCCGTGTTGAATGTGCCGATCGTCAGACCATCGGGCTTGGACGCGTAAAGCGCGTTGGTGCCGACAAGATGCCCGGCGCCGGGCATGTTGCGAACCACGAAGGTCGAACCCGGCAGATATTTCTGCATGTATTCGGCGACAAGCCGACCGTAGGTGTCATACCCCCCGCCCGGCGCTGTCGCAACGATGTAGGTGACGGTCTTGCCGCTGAAGAAGGCCTTGTCGGCCTGCGCATGCGCTGCGCCGCTCACTGCCACCAGCGCTGCAACCAGCGCCCCTGTCGAAACGTGCTTCATCACGGGTCCCTCCATCTTCCCCTCCATTGCGCCCCGCGGTTCAATCCGCAGCGGCGCGCCGTCCTTTGTAGAACAAAGAGCCTCATCCAAGGAAGTCCATTACCCGCTCGGTGATGAAGCCCATGTGAAGCTGGAATTTCAGAACATAGTTGAAGATGAACAGAAGCGCGGATGATCCGATGCCTGAATAAAGCGCCGCCTTGAGCCACGAGCACTTCGCTTCCCAGCGCAGGAAGAGAAGGATGAAAACCGGGATGGTCGCTGTATATCCGAAGAACAGGATGCCCGCGACCAGCGCCAGAACGTAAATCCAGATGATGAACTCGCGCGATTCCGCGACGCCCGTCGGGTTCTCGGACACGGTGATTGCCGGCGCCAGATTCGCCGCCTCGAACGTCATCTGCCGGCCGGTCATCTGCGACATGCGCTCCTGCGCAATCTCCATTTCGCTGCGGCTATCCTTCGAACCTGCAGTCTCCTTGGAGGCGCGCATGTCGAGCAATATCTGGAGAAGGCATAAAATGATCGCCGGAATGCCGACGACGAAGGGCATGAAGCGCGCGCCAGCAGGGTATGTGCTCGCAATTGCGACCATCACGACGAAAATCGCCAGCATGACAAACGTCATGGGGTTTTTGGTCACAGCGCTCATGATCCTGCTCCCGATCCAGCACCCGCAGGCATGACGGTCTTGCCCTTCACGTTCGCATAGACCGCGTAGGCGATGGTGGCGCAGATCAACGCGATCAACACCAGCGACAACGGCCGCCAGAAGAAGCTCATGCCCCACAGGCCAAGAGCCTTGTGCAGGGATTCCTCCGCAATCTTGCCAAGCACGAGACCGATGACGAACGGCGCGCGCGGCCAGTCATACCGCTGCAGGCCCCAGCCAATTGCAGCGATTGCGAGCAAGACAATGAGATTCTCCCACTGGCCTTCGCTCGAATACACGCCGACCATGACGAGCGTCAGGATGAAGGGCACCAGCATCGACACGTTAACGAAGGTCAACAGCGCCACCCAGCGCGTGATGAACAGAAGGAATGTGACGGCGATCAGGTTGCCCACGACGAGCGCCCAGATCAGCGTCCAGACGAGAGGCAGGTTGGACGTCATCATCGCGGGGCCGGGCTGGATGCCAAGGATGAGGAACGCACCCATCATCACCGCCATGCCGGACGAGCCGGGAATGCCAAAGAACAGGGTCGGTAGCAACGAGCCGCCTTCCTTCGCGTTGCTGGCGGTTTCAGGCGCGATCACGCCTTCGACGGCGCCGTGGCCGAAACGCTCCGGCGTCTTCGACGTCTGCACCGCGTGTCCGTAGCAGAGCCACGCGGCGGCCGAACCGCCAAGGCCCGGGATCATGCCGATGCACGCGCCGATGATGGAGGTGCGAATCACCAGCCACCAATGGCGCGGTACTTCCAACACGCCCTGAAAGAGCTGGCGATACGACACGGTCACATTCTGCGAGCTCATCATTGCGATCGAGCCGCCGCGCGCGCCGAGCGCAATCATCTCGGGGATTGCGAAGACAGCCAAAACGGCTGTGACTGTGGAGATGCCGTCCCACAGGAACAGGTAGTCGCCGGAGAAGCGCGCTGTGCCGGTTTGCGGGTCCATTCCGACCGTGGAGAGCATCATGCCAAAGAGGCCAACGATGATGCCCTTGAAGATCTGCCCCTTGCCCGCCAGGAAGGCGATGAAGGTGATGCCAAGCACCGCAAGCAGGAAGAATTCCGCCGGACTGAAGGCCAGAACAACGGGCTCCAGAACGGGAATCATAACCGCGAACACGACAGCGCCAATGATTCCGCCGACGCCCGATGCGGTGATGCTGGCGCCGAGCGCACGGCCCGCCTCGCCCTTCTTCGCCATCGGGTAACCATCTACCGTCGTGGCGGCGTCATCGCCGTCGCCTGGCACGCCGAACATGATCGATGAGATCTGGCCGCTGGTGCCATTCACCGCGTGCATGGTGAGCAGGAACACGGCGCCCTGCGTCATGTCCATGCCATAGATGAACGGGATCGCCAGGGCGATTGAGAGACGTCCGCCAATGCCGGGCGTCGCGCCCACCACCAGACCGATCATCACAGCGAGGAGCATCAAGCCCATCGTGTGCCCGTTCGTGAGTAGCCCTGCCAGAGAGCCGAACATGACTTCGATCATGAGCCGGCGTATCCTCCAAAAGTGTTTCTGTGGCTTTGTCGCTTAGAGAAAGGGGCGGCGCAAGTAAATCAAATCATGCTCGTCTATGATTTAAAATTTTTTGATCAATTACTGAAAAATGGGTTAGTGTGAGGTGGAGCAGGGAGATCAAACTGCGCCTCGATGACCTCGACTTCGCCAAACTGCGCGCCTTCCAGATTGTCGCAGATCAGGGAAACCTGAAATCTGCGGCGCTGAAACTGCGCCTGACGCCCTCGGCCATTTCCGCCAAGCTTCAACGCCTGGAAGAAATCATTGGCGTCAAACTGTTTGAACGGGGCCCCAAGTCCCTCACCCTCACCCCGGCGGGTCTGCGCTTGCGCGCCGAAATCGCGCCCATCCTTGATCTGACTGAGCAAGCCCTTGCGCGGGTCACCTCCAACTCGGACGAGGCGGGCAGCGTCTCGATTGCCGTGGGCGGCGATTACGTCTGGTATTTCGTGCCGCGCCTGAACCAGTTCTGGACGCGCTTTCCCAATGTTCAGGTGAACATGCGGGTTTATCGCTCATCGCAGGCGCTGGCGGCGCTGGAGCGGGGCGACATCGACTTCTGCATGGGCTTTTACGCGCGCATTCCCCCGGGCCTGCAGGCGAGGCAGGTCGCCCGAACCCCGTTCTCGCTCATCTATCAGGGTGAAAGCGGAGCCCGCGTGCAGCCGGCCGACATTGTGCGCGACCGTTTGATCGTCGCGCCGCGTGGGTCGGCCACGCGCCGTCTTGTGGCCGAGGCCACGGACCTCTTTTCAGACCAGAAACGTACGCTTGTCGAATGTCCGACCTGCCAATCGGCCATCGAACTTGTGGATCGCGGCGCAGGTCCTGCGCTCGTCCACACCATCTGCGTCGAGGGGCGTTTACCCCAAAGTCTGCAACGCCTCGATCTTGGCGACGCCTTCGCCTCCATCCCGTTCTTCGTCCTTTATCGCCAGTCAGTTATGGACCGGGCGGCGACGCGGTTTATCCTCGAACAATTCTCCGGCTAGGTCGGACTTGGCGATCAATTTCGCCAGAAACAAAAATGGGGGCCGGATTTCCTGCCCCCAAATTTTTTTCTACGTTACACGAGGCAATCAATCAGAACGCGTTGCCCGGATCGTCTTCCGGCTGCGCCTCGCCCGTGTAGAGCTTTTCGCTCATGCGAGCCTGAACGCCCTTCGCGGCGAGCGTTTCGCCAAACTCCTTGCGCAGATACGGATCCTCCTCGCTGTAGGGGATAGCATCTCCGCCCTTCTTGATGTCGATGGCGCCACGATCGGTGAGCGCCTCACCGGGCACGCCAGGTTTGCGGGCGCGTGAATTGTTTGGCCCGAACCATGCAGTCAGGCGCAAGGCTTCCTTGCTGGAGCCGAAATGCTGGTGGAACCAGTCGCCAGCCATCGGCGCCGCTGACACCATGCCGCCGAACTCGTAATCCTGACGCCGCACCTTGTCGCCGTTGCCAACCGACCAAGGCTGCATGCCAAGCGCCTCTGGCCATGTATA
>CANMLK010000120.1 GCA_947498445.1 Beijerinckiaceae bacterium | reverse complement strand
GCGGCGCTCGCGGCGCCGGGTTTCCTGGTCACAGTGGTGCGTCAAAGTCTCTGTTTTTACAGCTAGCGGCGTGGTCCTGATCGCGGCGTTGGCGCTGTCTGCGCTCTATCTCATGCTGGCCCGGGGCCCTGTCCCTGCCGATATGCTCGGCAGCCGGATCGCGATGTCCATCGATTCACGCCTGGGGCCCGAGTACGACGTCAGTGTTGGTCCCACGACGATCGAAAATGGTCCCCACGGGCCGTTCATCGCTGTTTCCGAGCTCCGGATCACGTTAATCTCCGGGGAGCCCGTGCTGACGGCCCCAAGAGCTACGGTTTCGCTCAATCCGTACCGGCTCCTGCTGGGCCAGGTTGCGCCGCGCCGAATTGAACTCTTCGAGCTCGAGCTGCAGGTCGTCCTGTCGCCCGGCGGCGAGGTTGCTGTCTCGGCGGGCTCCCAGCCATTTTTGCTCGGCCGCGCGCCGGCCGCAGATCCGGGAGCGCCCCAAGCGGTCACAACGCCGCCAGTCGGTGAACAAGCTGCGGTGCGCGCCCTTGGCGACGCCCTGCGGCGGACCCTCGCGTTCGCGATTGGCGCGGATTCTCCTATTGGCTCGATCGAATATGTCGGCGTGTCGCAGGGGCGGCTCCTGGTCGATGATCGCGCGGGCGACCGCAAGACCGTCTTCGACGACCTCGAGCTGGGCATCGACAGGCAGGACGCCTCCGTCTTGCTGACGATTGCCGCCACGGGGCCGAGCGGCCGCTGGTCGGTCGCCGCGCAAGCGGTGGCTGAGACGACAACTCCCTCCACGGGGCCACGCAGTCTGGATATCGAACTTCGCGATCTGTCGGTCGACGAACTTTTCCTGATGTTGAATGTGCGCGCTTCTCCAGTCGATTTTGACTCGCCGGTCTCTGCGCGCCTGCGCTTGAGCGTTGACGAGAACGGACGGCTCACCACGGCTGACGGCCGCTTCGCCGTCGGCTCCGGCTTCGTCTATTTCCGCGATCGCGATCAGGAGCCGGTTCGCATTGACGAGGTGACTGGCCGCCTGAATTGGGATGCCGCCGCGCGCCGTTTTGAAGTCGGCCCGGTCAGCTTCCACTCAGGGCGGACACACCTCACATTTTCCGGGCGTATCGAACCGCCCGAGGAAAACGCCAACGCGTGGCGATTTGACCTCGTCAGCGCGCCGGGCGTTCTCGGCGGCGCACGGCCCGGAGAGCAGGACGTTCAGGTCGAGACGTCGCGTTTGACGATGCGGCTCACGCCCGAGACGCAGACGCTGAAAATCGAAAAGTTTGATCTCCACGGGCCCAGGCTCGCATTGACCGCGACCGGGGAAATAGGCTGGACGCCCGGCGCGCGATCTTTGCAGGCGAACATCTCGGTGAAGGACACCTCCACGCATGCTGTGATGCGGATTTGGCCTTCGTTTGTTTCACCCGTTGCGCGCGTCTGGTTCCTGACGCACAAGATTGATGGCCTTGTCGGGTCTGGACAAGTAGCTGTCACGCTTGACGAGTCGTCTATGCTTGCGCTCGCCGCAAAGCGCGCGATCCCGGAAAGCGCTGTTAATGTCGAGGGGACGATCCACGCAGGCGAACTCGCCTTCATGGTCGGCCTTCCGCCATTGTCCGGGCTTGCGGGCTCTTTCAATGTCACCGGACGAAAGGCGACCTTCGTCGCAACATCCGGTTTCATGGAAACAGCGGCGGACCGGCGTTTGACGATGGTCGAAGGCCGCTTTGAAGCTGGTGGTTTTGGCAGTGGCGCTGTGCGGGGACAGGTGAATGTCCGCGCGTCTGGGTCGGTAGACGCAGCCACTGACATCGTTGCTGCAGAGGGTCTGAAGTCGCTGGGCGGGTTCGCTGTGGAACGCGGAAACGTTCGCGGGCAAGTGGATGGGCGCGTCACCGTCGATCTCTTCATGGAGCCAGCGCGCCCACCAGCAGTCAAGGTTGCGACACAGATTACAAATTTGGTCGTCGAACGCGTGGTTGGTCGTGAACGCCTCGATCAGGCGACGCTGGCCCTCACCGCGGACGCCACCGGAGTGCGCGCGTCAGGGCAGGGCAGGCTTCTGGGCAATCAGGTGCGCATTGAACTGCGCAAGCCTCCCGGCGCGCCGACGGAGGTTGTGGTCACCGCGCAACTCGACGACGCCGCCCGCGCACGTCACGGCTGGCAGTCGTCAGCCCTGACCGGATCTGTCGGCGTGAAGGTCACGACGCTGTTGGGGCAGGGCGACAAGGGCAAGCCCGTTGTGGAACTCGATCTTGCCCGCGCCGCCATCGCCTCCGTGGCCGGATTTTCCAAGCCGCTCGGACGCGCTGCGAAAGCGACGTTTTCAATTTTCCAGGAGCCGCAACAGACAACCTTGCAGTCGTTTGCGTTCGAGAGCGGGGCAACCGCCGCCCAGGGCGTCATCGAGATCGATAGCGGTGGCGGGTTTTCATCCGCCAACTTCTCGCAGCTGAAGCTGTCTCCCGGCGATGACATGAAGGCCGAAATCAACCAAACCAAGGACGGCGGGTATCGCGTTCAGGTTCGGGGAGCGTCCATCGACGCAAGACCGTTCATTCAGGACCTCTTCAATGGAGGCCGCGAGTCCGCGCCATCGCCGCCCATCGATCTTGATCTCAAATCGAATCTGCTGACCGGCGCCAACGGACAGGCGCTTTCCAATGTGGATTTAAAACTTGTCACGCGCGCTGAAACCCTCCGCGAGTTTCGTCTATCCGGGCGTTCGGGCCGCTCGGCATTGACGGGCGGCGTGGCGCCGGCGCAGGCCGGGGCTCAGCAACAATTCTTTGTAACGACCGATGATGGGGGCGCGCTTCTTTCGTTCCTTGATCTCTATCGGCGCATGGATGGCGGGCGCCTGCAATTGGTGGGATTTGGCGCGAGTCGCAAATCAACCGGCACGCTGAGTGTGAGAGGGTTCACCCTTCGAAATGAGGCGACGCTCCAGAAACTTGTGGCGGAAGGCGCGCGCGGTCGCGAAGGGGATTTGCGTATCGATCCCAACGCCGTTGCGTTTGATCGACTTGAGGTTGCCTTCACGCGTTCGGGCGGGCGGCTTGACCTGCGTGACGGGGTGGTCAGCGGCCCCAGCGTCGGCGCGACAATCGAAGGCGCCATCGATTTCACGCGCGACCAGGTCGCCTTGAATGGAACCTTCGTTCCCGCTTATGGCCTGAACAATATGTTCTCGCGCATCCCCCTCTTTGGGCCCCTGCTGGGCGGCGGCGCGAACGAGGGACTGATCGGCATCAACTTCCGGGTTGCGGGACCTGCGAGCGCGCCGCTTCTTACGGTGAACCCGCTGTCGGCGATAACCCCCGGCTTTCTGCGAAAGATTTTCGGCGCGGCCGACGCCGTGAGCCTGCCGCCCCAAAGCGCCCCCGCCGACTCCCCGCCGGCTCGCCGGCCGCAGATGCCCATGTCCATCAATCCCCGATGACGAGCAGCCATCGGCCCGGGGCCCTCAGTGCTTGAATGCCGGGGTCGGCAATCGATAGCGCGCCATGTAAGATGCGCAACCATTCTCAGAAAGATTGGACGCTTTGCGTATGCACATCCTTCTCACGAACGACGACGGCATAAACGCTCCCGGTTTGCAGGCCCTTGAGGACATTGCGCGCGCTCTCTCGCCCTCGCGGATGACCGTGGTTGCACCCGAGTACGATCAGTCCGGCGTCGCACACTCCCTGTCGCTCAATGATCCGTTGCGCCTGCGTGAGGCGGGGCCTGATCGCTACGCCATCAAGGGCACGCCGACCGATTGCGTCATCATGGCGATCCATCATCTGTTTGAAGGGCGCCGCCCCGACCTTGTACTGTCAGGCGTGAATCGCGGTCACAACGTGGCGGAGGACATCACCTATTCCGGCACGGTCGCGGGCGCGATGGAGGGGACGATCCTTGGCGTGCCGTCGATCGCGCTGTCGCAATCTTATTCATCAGGCGATCGCGAGAGCGTGCCGTGGTTGACCGCCATCACGCACGCGCCAGACCTGATCCGCAAGCTGCTCAAAGCGGGCGTGTCGCCAGCCACGCTGATCAACATCAATTTTCCAAATTGCGAGCCCGATGAGGTCGTCGGCGTCACCGTCTGCACACAAGGCAAGCGCGATGCGGCGCTGTTGAAGATCGAAGAACGGCGCGATGGCCGCAACATCCCGTATTACTGGATCGGCTTTGAGCGGCAGCGTTCCATCCCGCGGCCGGGAACCGATCTGGAAGCGCTCGCCGAACGTCGCATCGCGGTGACGCCGCTGCGCGTGGATCTTACGGACACGGCAGCGATCACGCATTTCGCCACTGCATTCGAGCAATGATGACGCATCAGGGCGAAGCCATTCCCGGCGATGAAGACAAGAGCCAGGCGCGCGCGCAGGCTCGAATGGCTTTCCTGCTGGGTTTGCGCGCGCGCGGCATCTCGGATGTGGCGGTTCTGCGTGCGATGGAAGGCGCGCCGCGCGAGATCTTTGTGCCTCGCCAATATGCCGATCTTGCCTGGCGCGAGATCGCGCTACCGATTTCCTGCGGGCAGACCATGCCCGAGCCGTGGCTCGTTGCGCGCATGATGGAGGCGCTCAGCGTCAGCGGCGCGCATCGTGCGCTCGAGATTGGGTCAGGCTCCGGTTATGCGACGGCGATCCTCGCGCAGCTTGCGGGGGAGGTCGTTTCCTTCGAGCGTTATCGATCCCTCGCGGTGGAGGCGCACACGCGGCTGGAAGCGCTGGGCGTGCGCAACGCCAGCGTCACATGGGACGACGGGCTGGAGGCCGTGCAGCTCGTCGGCCGCTTTGACCGGATTCTGGTCCACGGTTGTCTCGACAGCGTGCCGACCAATATCTTCGCTGCGCTCGCAGAGGGCGGGGAGCTTGTCGCAGCGCGACCGGGCGCGCGGGGACGTCGCCTCATGAAGCACATCAAGACCGGGGCAAGGCTCGAAGAGATAGATATGGCTGCCTGCCGGTCGGGACCGTTGATGGCTGGGCGGTCTGATTTTCTCTGAAAAACGCCCCTCAAAGGTTATCGGTTAAGCTTGCCGAACTTCTTTTTGACCAGAATCTGACACTTCCGATTCATCTTAAACGCTCCCTTAACTCCCTCCGGCGCTTATTAGTTTGAGTTAAATGCGTCGAGTGCGGGTAAAGCGTTATGGTTGAACGAGACGTGAATGCGCGTTTGCGGAGCGTGCTCCGACTGACAGCGGTTGGCGCTACTGTCGCCTTCCTTGCAGGCTGTTCGTCAGATGTTGGCCGCCTTTCGAGCGGCCCATTTGGTCCAGCAGACAATACGCCAACGGCGAGCATCGGTTCGCGAACGCTGACACCTCCCGAGGCGATCAGCGGCGCGCCTGCCACCGCGGCCAATTCTGCCGGCACATGGGGCTCGGCTCCTTCTTATCCCACCGCGGCCATTCAGTCCGCCCCGCTCGCACCACTTGCGGCGCCACTTGCAGCGCCGGTGGCTGCGGCCGCAGTCTCGCGTCCGTCTACGCAGGCCGTCACGTCCGCCGCGACATCCGCTGCCCGCACGGCTGGTGGCAGCTTCGGCCCCTGGACCACTGCTGGCGGCAGCGCCGTGACAGTCGCGCAGGGCGAATCCGCCAGCGTTCTGGCGGCGCGCTACGGCGTGCCGATGGAAGCCCTTGTGAAGGCCAACGGCCTCTCGTCTGCATCGCAAGTGACGCCCGGCAAGTCCCTCGTCATTCCCGTTTACAACGCGGCGGGCCGTCAGGCGTCCAGTGCTTTGCCGTCCTCGACAGCGGTCATGGCGACAGCCGGGGTCGCAACCGCTGCTGTGGGCGCCGGAGCATTGGCGAAGGGCGCGTTGAGTGCGCCCAAGTCCGTCGCGGGCGCAGCCAAGACAGCGGTCGGATCAACCAAGACAGCCGCAAGCGGCGCCAAGACGCTGGCGAGCGCAACAACCGCCAGGGTCGTGACCGACCCCGCCAAGTCAACTGCAACGGCGGCTAAGACCCAGGTTTCCCGCGTCGTGGAGCCCGCCCGCAAGCCCGAGCAAAAAGTCGCAGAGGCGGTCGATATATCCAAGCAGCGCGCCGCCGAGACGGCCAAGGAAACGGCCAAGAAGAAGGAAGCCGCAAAAGTCGAACTAGCCAAGGTTAAAGAGGCCAAGGCCAAGGAGACCAAGGCCAAGGAGACAAAGGCGAAGGAAGTTGCCGCCCAGAAGCCCGCGCCCGCAGCCGAGCCAGAGCGCAAGCAGGTCGCTGCAGCTCCCGCCGCCGCAGCCGCGCCCGCAGTTGATAAGCCAGAATTCCGCTGGCCTGCGCGTGGCCGCATCATACAAGGCTTCAAGAGCGGCACCAACGACGGCATTGCGATTGCTGTCCCTGAGGGCACCGCAGTCAAGGCCGCTGAGGGCGGCGTTGTCGCTTATGCAGGAAGCGAGTTGAAGGGCTACGGCAACCTTGTGCTCATTCGGCACACGAATGGTTTCGTGTCAGCTTACGCTCACAATGGCGAGCTGAATGTGAAGCGCGGCGAAAGCGTCAAGCGCGGCCAGACGATCGCCAAGTCCGGCCAGAGCGGCAATGTGTCCGCGCCGCAATTGCACTTTGAATTGCGCAAGGGTTCAACGCCAGTCGATCCGACCCAATACCTGGCGGGTCTCTGATAAAAAAATGGAATAGCCACGGTTACCGCGAGACACGACAACCGTGGCGATTGCAAGGCGGCAGGTCCCATGAAAGGCCTGCCGCCTCTCATTTTTTTATAAGCTTTTCCGTCGCTTGCAGTTTTTTGGGATGGGTTTTCCGCGCGCGTCTGTGTACTTTCCCCGCATGAGCGAAGCGCATCCGCCGTCAGGCGAATCGGCACGGCCGGGACTGTTCCGGCGCTGGGCTGAAAAGCTTCGAGGCGAACCGGGCGGCGCGATGTCGAGGCTGCTCAGCGCCTTGTCAGGCCCCGCTGCAATTGCAGCGCTTGTACTGGTTCTTGGTTTGGCCGCGACGATATTCGCCTGGCGCACTGTAGAGGTGCGCGAGGACCGGCTTATTGCCGAGCGGTTCGAAAACGTTGCGGCGCAAGTGATGTCCCATGTCGAGCGGCATCAGAGTGTTCATGAGCAATCCTTGCGAGCCGGCGCCGCCCTCGTTTCCATTCTCAACAAAAAGAACGGCGTGGAATTGGATGCCGCAACGTGGCGCTCGATTTATGACAATCTTCGCGTCGCCGAACTACTCCCGGGAGTGCAAGGCTTTGGCTTCGCCGAGGCTGTGACTGCCCAGAATCGTGCGTCGCATATTCAGCGGATACGCCAACAGGGATATTCGCAATACGATATTACGCCTGCAGGGGAGCGCGATTTCTCTACGCCCATCGTCTATCTGGAGCCGTTGGACTCGCGCAACCAGCTGGCTTTCGGCTACGACATGTTCTCCGAGCCGGAGCGACGGGCCGTGATGATGCGGGCGGCGGAAACTGGCGCGACAGCCGCAACAGGGCGCGTGCGTCTGGTTCAGGAAACCGGCGCCTCCGTACAATCGGGCTTTCTTTTGTATGTGCCCGTCTATCGCAGCGTGGGCGAGACAGAAACGGACGGGGCGAAAGGGGCTATCGAGAATCTCGCAGGCTTTGTGTACAGCCCCGTGCGCGCGGTGGATTTTTTTAACGCGATCCTTCGCGAGTTTCAGCCTGCGATCACACATTTGGTGACCATTTATGTCTTCGATGGCGACGTTCCGACGCCAGAGGGGCTTATCTTTGAGACGGGAAATCGCAGCGCAGGCGTCAAAAACTTCGCGCTTCAACGCAAGCATGATTTGTTCGGGCGGTCGTGGACTGTTCGCATGTCGCCTTTGCCGGCATTCGTCGAATCGGTTGATCGGCGGGCGCGACGCGAAATTCTGATTGGCGGACTGGTGCTCAGTCTTATGGCTGGCTCTCTCGCTTGGCTTGTTGTGCAGCGCCAGCAACAACGGGAGGAGGCTTCGATGCGTCACGACATGGTGGCGCGCGAAATGTCGCATCGGGTGAAAAACCTGCTCGCCGTTATCCAGTCCATCGCGTCGCGGACAATGTCAGGCGGCAGAACGTTGCAGGATGCACGGACGATCTTCTCGGACAGGCTCTCAGCGTTGGCGCGCGCTCACTCAGCGCTTGTGGATGGTCAATGGTCTGGCGCCGCGCTGCGCGGCCTGCTTGAGGGTGAACTCGCGCCGTTTGGCGCGCGCGTCACTGTGTCGGGCCCTTATGTGCGGCTCAACTCGCAGATGGCCCAGAACATGGCGATGGCTGTGCATGAGCTCGCGACCAACGCTGTGAAGTATGGCGCATTGTCCGACAACGCTGGCATCGTGCGCATCGTGTGGCGTATCCGGCAGGAAAGCGCAGGACCCATCTTTTCGTTTTCATGGGTGGAGACGGGCGGCCCGCCAGTTGTCCAGCCTGAGCGTGATGGATTTGGCCAGACGCTTCTGCGCCGACTCGTCGGCTCAACGATTGGCTCAGATCCTGTGGCCGAATATGCGCCTGAAGGCTTCCGCTACAGTTTTGAGTGCCCGCTGGAGCGCTTTGTTGGCGCGCCCGCGCAGCTGAAGAGCGCCTGACGGCTACTTTTCCGGATCAAGCTTTTTGCCGAGCCGACCAGCCAGATCCTGAATGAATTGCCATGCCGTGCGCCCCGAGCGGGAGCCGCGCGTCGTGGCCCATTCCATCGCGTCGGCGCGCAGCTTGTCCGCATCCTCATGTAGATCGAAATACGCGCAATAGGCGTTCACCATCGACAGGTATTCATCCTGACTGCAGCGATGAAAGCCAAGCCAGAGTCCAAAACGATCGGAGAGTGAAACTTTCTCCTCCACCGCTTCTCCCGGATTGATGGCGGTGGATCGCTCATTCTCCATCATTTCGCGCGGCAGCAGGTGCCGTCGATTCGATGTGGCGTAGAAGAGGACATTCGCCGGTCTGCCCTCGATCCCGCCCTCAAGCGCCGCCTTGAGGGATTTGTAGGAGGTGTCCTCGGCGTCGAAGGACAGATCGTCGCAATAGACGAGAAATTGGAATGGCGCGTCGCGCAGCATCGCCATCAGCGCGGGAAGGCTGTTGATGTCTTCGCGGTGAATCTCGACAAGTTTCAGCCGCTGCCGGACAGCGCGCGTGTTGTTGATGCTGGCGTGGGCGGCCTTCACCAGCGAGGATTTGCCCATGCCGCGCGCGCCCCACAGAAGCGCGTTGTTGGCGGGCAGGCCATTGGCGAACCGTTGGGTGTTTTCAAACAGAAGGTCGCGCACAAGGTCGATTCCCTTGAGCAGGCCCATTTCGACGCGATTGACGCGCGGCACTGGCGCCAGCGCCTGCGTCTCGGATCGCCAGACGAAAGCGTCTGCCGCGTCAAGGTCCGGGGCGGTCCGCGCAGGCGGGGCCAGACGCTCCAAGGCGCTGGCGATGCGCTCAAGCAGAGCGGGCATTTGATCGCGTCCCTCAGTGGGCTCGGACATAACGGTTTCCTGATATAAGCGCCGCAGAGCGACCTCGCCGCTTTACAGCCTCTGAAGTCTGTATCCAAGAGGCGTTGCGCCATTGCTTTCGAGGCGCCGGTCAGTATAGTCCGCGCACTTCCGGGGGTGGGGCCCGCCCGCCCGCGCGGAATCATGCGGAGTCGGCGCTACCATGTTCATTTCACCAGCCTGGGCACAGACGGCCAGCGGCGGCCAGCAGGATTTCCTGATGCAGCTCGCGCCTTTTGGCATCATCCTTGTCATCATGTATTTCCTCATCTTGCGTCCCCAGCAGAAGCGGGCGAAGGCCCATCAGGAAATGATCAAGGCGATTCGTCGCGGCGACACGGTCATCACGTCCGGTGGCTTCATCGGCAAGGTCACGAAAGTGATCGATGACAACGAAGTCGAAGTCGAGATTGCCCCCGATACCCGCGTGCGCCTCCTGCGCGGCATGGTTTCGGAAGTGCGCGCCAAGGGCGAGCCCGTCAAAGAATAACCCAGAGACCCCTGTGCGCGCCGCCTGGCGCGTAGCGAATTGGACGGAGTCCCATGTTCCGGTTTTCGAAATGGAAGATCGCCGCGATCTTGGCCATGAGCCTGCTGGCCATTCTCGTGATCGTGCCGAGCTTCCTCGAAAAGGGAATGCGCGAGAATATCGCCAAGTCGCTGCCCAAATGGGTTCCATTCCAGGCCATTACGCTTGGATTGGACCTGCAGGGCGGCGCTCACATCCTGCTTGAAGTCGATCAGTCGGACGTCATTCGCACGCAGGTGGAAAACCTGCGCGACGACGTGCGGCGCATCCTTCGCGAGGAGCGGGTTCGCATCACGGGCGGCATCGGCGGGACGGGCCGTCAGGTCCAGGTGCGCATAGCTGACGCTGCCGAACGCCAGAAGGCCATCGTGCGCCTGCGTCAGCAAGCGCAGCCGGGCGGCACGAATGCTCTGGGCATTTCGACACCTGCGACTTTTGAGATTCGTGAAGGCTCGGACGGTCTTGTTCAGCTCGTATTGACCGAAACCGGCACGCTGGAGCGCGTGCGCCGCGCGGTCGATCAAACAATTGAAGTTATCCGCCGCCGCGTTGATGCGCTCGGCACGACCGAGCCTAACATTCAGCGTCAGGGCGCTGATCGCGTGCTGGTTCAGGTTCCCGGTCTCCAGGACACCAACCGCCTGAAGGAACTTCTCGGCACGACGGCAAAGCTCGAGTTCCGCCTTGTTGCGGACCCCGGATACAACCCTGGCGATGTCGACATGCTCAACGAGCTGGACGCGGCCCAGCAGGTGACAGCGACGTACCCTGTTGAAAAGCGCGTGATGGTGCAGGGTGAAGACCTCACCGATGCACAGCCCGGGTTCGATCAGCGCACCGGCGAGCCGGTTGTGAACTTCCGCTTCAACCTGCGCGGCGGCCAGCGCTTTGGCGAAGTCACCAGCGCCAATGTAGGCAAGCCCTTCGCGATCATCCTCGACGGAAAGGTGATCTCAGCGCCTCGTATCTTGGGGCCGATCACGGGCGGTTCGGGACAGATTTCGGGTCGCTTCACCGTTCAGCAGGCGAACGATCTTTCGGTGCTTCTGCGCGCCGGCGCGCTGCCCGCCAAACTCACCATCGTGGAAGAGCGCACGGTCGGTCCCGGCCTTGGCCAGGACTCCATCGACGCAGGCAAGCGATCCACTTACGTGGCGAGCGTGCTCGTCATCGCGTACATGTTGACGACCTACGGCATCTTCGGCGTGTTCGCGAACATCGCGCTGGTCATTCACATCATCATGGTTGTGGCGGGTCTCGTGTTGCTCAACGCGACGCTGACATTGCCCGGCATCGCCGGCATCGTGCTGACAATCGGCATGGCGGTCGACGCAAACGTGCTGATTTACGAACGAATACGTGAAGAATCCAGACTCGGCCGCTCGGTCATTTCTGCGTTGGAGTCCGGCTTCAACCGCGCTTTTGCGACGATCATCGATGCGCAATCCACCACGTTCGTGGTCGCCGTCATCCTTTACTTCATGGGCACTGGTCCGGTGCGCGGCTTCGCCGTCACGCTCGGCCTCGGCATCGTCACGACAATCGTCACCGCCGTCACCATGACGCGCATGATGATCGCTCTGTGGTACCGCTGGAAGCGCCCCACCTCCATTCCGATCTGAGAGAAATCATGCTCCGTTTTCGGCTAGCGCCTGACAACCTCAAGATCGGCTTCATGAGCCTGCGCAGCGTGACATACCCGCTGTCTGCGCTGCTTTCGATCATTTCAGTAGTCGCGTTCCTCATCTTTGGCCTCAACTACGGCATCGACTTTGCCGGCGGAACGTTGATGGAGCTGCGTGCGAAACAGGGGCAGGCGGATATGTCGTCCCTGCGCGCCCTTGGCAACAAGCTCGAGTTTGGCGAAGTAGAAGTGCAGGCCTTCGGCGGCGGGCAGGACGTGACGTTCCGCATCCGCCTGCAGCCCGGCGGCGACGCCGCCCAGCAAGCAGCCGTGGCGAAGGTGCGCGCTGCCGTTGGCGACGCCTACGAATTCCGCCGCGTCGAAGTGGTTGGACCGCGCGTCTCGGGCGAATTGGTGCAGTCGGGCACGCTCGGCGTTGTTCTCTCGATCATCGCAGTGTTGACGTATCTGTGGTTCCGCTACGAATGGCAACTCGCAGTTGCAGCCGTTATAGCAACGATGCACGACTTGCTGCTGACGATGGGCTTCTTTGCGTTGACGAGGCTGGAATTCAACATCACGTCCATTGCGGCCATTCTGACAATTATCGGCGTGTCGTTGAACGAGACCGTCATCGTGCTTGATCGCATCCGGGAAATGTTGCGCAAATACAAGCGCCTTCCCATGCCTGAGCTGATTGATATGTCCATCAATGCGGTTTTGGCCCGCACCATCATGACGTCAACGACGACGATC
>CANMLK010000119.1 GCA_947498445.1 Beijerinckiaceae bacterium | reverse complement strand
TCGAGAATATGAACGGGACCGTCCGGCGCGTCAGCCACAACGTCAAACGCTGGCGAGATGCCAGCATGGCCCTGCGGTGGACCGCCGCAGGCATGATGGAGGCTGCCAAGGGGTTCAGGCGGTTGAAAGCCCGTGACCAACTGCCCACCTTGCGCGACGCACTGCAACGTCATCACGCCAACCACTTCGGACTTGATGAGACATCAAAGGCCGCGTAATCATCAAACGAGGCAAGGCCCGAACCGCAATTTTCAACATTGAGCGGGACATCCCCCAAAGAGAGCGACGCCCGAAATTGCAGCAGCAAGAAAGCTAACCTTCATGGCCTGTCTCGTTCTTTGCAATCGCTGCTTTTTGCACGATGCGGCTGTGGAGCAGATCACTGCCAACGTAGTTTTAGCTTGGCTGAGGCCAGATACAATACCTGCCCATGAAACATAAACAGCTCAGCACAAGGTCACTGCGAACAGGCGAGCGCGATCCTTTCCAAAGGAGATTGCGATCAAATGCCGATGTTCATGCCGCATAGCGAATGAAACTTTTAACGATGATGCAGAATTGTAAGCTCAACACGGTCTTGGCCGCTTTTTCGCCAGATATGGCTCGCTAGGATTACGGCGCGTATCGGGGGCCTGCGCAAACGCTGGCGCTCCTGGAGGAACAGCTGTGAAAACAATTTACGCCCTTGGCTTTGCCGCGGCCGCCGCCCTGCCGCTCGCGGGCTGCTACACACCAGAAGACCGCGCCGTGGGCGGCGCATTCCTTGGTGGCGCAACGGGCGCTGTCATCGGCGCTGCGGCGACGGGGCGACGCAGCGGCGCTGCCGCTGGCGCGGTCATCGGGGCCGCAAGCGGCGCCATCATTGGGGGCTCATCCCGGCCAGCTTACGCGGACCCGTATTATTATCCGGACCCCGCGCCCGTTTATGTGGAGCCGCGCATCTACGCCCCACGCGTTTATGCAGCCCCGCGAATCTATGCCGCGCCAGCGCCGCGCTGCTGGATGGAGCGCCAGCCGGTGGCGGATCACTGGGGTCGCGTTGTCGGCTATCAACGTGTCCGCGTCTGCGGCTGACGCCAAGGCTAAAGCTGGGACCAAGGCTAAGGCTAAGGCTGAGGCTGAGGCAAATCCAGATCAACGCGTGCGCCCCTCAAGGGCGCGCATTTGTTATCAGGCGCCAACCTTGTGCGACGGTGCGCCGGTGTAAATCAATTATGGCGCCCATGGCCCGAGCTCAGCGCCGGTCACGGCCCTTGGATCGCCAACGGCGCCGCCAAGGCTTGCCAGCATGATCCTGCGCTTTATGATCGCTAGCCGGCTCACGCAGAACGCGCCCCGGGCACGGAAAGCAGGATGACCAGCAAAGCTTCCATCAAAAGTTTCCTCGTCGCAGGCGGCGTTGCCGCCGCTGTCGCGATATGGGCTGGCGCGTTTTTGCTTCCCGTCCCTGCCCCTACCTCTGCCTCTGCCTCTGCCTCTGCCTCTGCCTCTGCCTCTGCCCCTGCCTCTGCCCCTGCCACTGCCTCTGCCCCTGCCACTGCCCCTGCCACTGCCCCGCGCTTGCCTGCCATGACTGCGGCAGCGCCGGTCGTTGCGCCCGCCGCGGCTCCCGTAGACCCCGCGGTTTTTGGCGCGCTGCAGATGAGCATGGCGCCACCTGCGCCCACGCCGCGCGTTTCCATCCTCCATGCTGCCGGTCCAGTTCCCTTGACGTCGACATCGCTGGCGTCAACGCCACTCCTGTCCATCGGCGCGACCTTCGCTGAGCCTGTCGCTGGTACGGGATTGGCGGATTTTGGCGGCGCGTCGGCGCTCGACGGGCCAGCGGACGCCGGCCTCGAAAGCCCTGTGGCCAGATCAGGCGAAGCCGACACGGCCGGCCTGTCTCCGCCGCCCCCTCGCGGGAAAATTATCGCTATCGACGCGTCGGAGGGGACAAAAATTGACCCCCTGCGCCAGCGCAACTGGGATCTGAACGCCGTTCAGGTCATCCCGCCGATGCCATCGAGCGCCCCGCCCAAGCGCTGAGGCGCGCAGCCCCGCGGATACTCTAATGAAGCTTTCATTCCACGGCGCGTGCCGCTCGGTCACCGGCTCCTGCTTTCTGGTCGAAACGAAACGCACGCGCGTTCTCGTAGACTGCGGCATGGTGCAGGGCTCCAAAACGGAAAAGGAGCTTAATTACCGCGCCTTCCCGTTTGATCCCCATCGCATCGACAGTGTTATTCTCACGCACGCGCACATCGACCACAGCGGCCTGCTGCCCAAGCTCACGAAACTTGGCTTCGATGGACCCATCTACGCAACGCGCGCAACGGCCGACCTGTGTTCGATCATGCTGCAGGACTCGGCGCGCATTCAGGAAAACGAAGTCGCGCAGCTGAACGCCCGAAATGCGCGGCGCGGCGTCAACAAGGACGTCGAGCCTATTTACACCGTGGATGATGCGCAGATGTGCCTCACGCAGTTTCGCCCCAGCGCCTACAACGCATGGACGCAAATCGCTGAAGGCGTCCGCATCCGTTTCTGGAACGCCGGCCATTTGCTGGGCTCGGCCTCCGTCGAGATGGAAGCGCAAGACGGCGAGCAAGACGGCGACATTGTTACGCGCCTGCTGTTTTCCGGCGACCTTGGCCCCGACGGTAAACTCCTCCAGCATGATCCCGAAGGACCAGCCGGCGTCGACCATGTGGTGTGCGAGTCAACCTACGGCGACACGGAGCGTCCCGCCATCACCGACGCCGCGCGCCGCGCCCTTTTGCTTGAAGAGGTGACGACGGCTGCAGGCAAAGGCGGCGCGCTGCTCATCCCCTCCTTCGCTGTCGAACGAACACAGGAATTATTGACCGACCTCGTCTCGCTCATCACAGCGGGCGATTTGCCGGCCTTCCCCATCTTCATCGATTCACCGATGGCCGATAAGGCGAGCGATGTGTTCGCCGCGCACGCACACGAACTCGACAATGGCCGCGCACTTACGCAAGCGATGACGTTCCAGTCGGTTCGCTTCACTCCCGGCGTCGAGCAGAGCAAGGCGATCAGCCGTCTGCGCGGATTCCATGTCGTCATCGCCGCAAGCGGCATGTGCGAAGCAGGCCGCATTCGGCATCACCTCAAACAATGGCTTTGGCGGCGCGACGCCACAGTGCTGATGGTTGGATTTCAGGCGCAAGGCACGCTGGGACGCATTCTTTTAGAGGGCGCCAAGCGCGTGCGCATCATGGGCGAAGAGATCGACGTGCGCGCAAGCATCCGCCGCCTCGATATTTATTCAGGCCACGCCGATGGCCCGGCGCTGGAAAGATGGCTCGAGCAACGAGCGCCCGTGGCGGGAAACGTCTTCCTCGTTCATGGAGAAGAACGCGCCATGGCGGGCCTGCAGGCGCGCATCAGCAAAAACTTTGCGCCCGAAAAGATCGTTGCGCCTGCGCTTGACGAGGCCTGGACGCTTGAAGGCGGCGCTGCCCGGATAGCGGAAGGCGGCCCCCCGCCGCGCCTGTCGCCCGAAAGCCTCGGGCGAGTCGATTGGCACAACGACTTGTCGAAACTTATTCTCGACATCAACGACGCCATCCGCGCCGAAGCCGACGAACGCAATCGCGCCAAACTCGTCCGCAAACTGCGTCGCGTGCTTGATGAAGGCGCTTGAGGCCTCCCGATATGAAGATCAGGCGCGCATCAGCGTAATCTAACAGTGAAGCGACGACTGAAGTCGTGACGCAACTACTTTACGGCGATGCGCCCTTCGGGCTTCGCGCGAATGTGGCCCAGCCGCCGCGCGTGAACCATCACGTCATTGGCGATGAGCTGCGCATCCTCGACCCGCGTGCGCAGCGTCTCGTTGTTGAACTCTGTATAGCCATCGCCGCCGCGCAGGAAGAAGTCAGAGGCCGCTACGCTGTAATGGGCCTTCTCGTCGAGCGGCTTGCCGCCGATCATGATCGACACAACTCGCTCGCCGCTTTTGCGCGACGTGTCGACAACAACCTGCGCGCCGGAAATCTGCAGGAACAAACCGGCGGGGCGCGGCAGTTCCGCATAGGCGTGCTCGAGCGTCTTGCGCAATTGCGCGCCGGTCAGGCGAAACATGAGCGTCGCATTGCCGAACGGCAGTTCAGACAGAACATGGCGCCGCGTCAGTCGTGCGCCCGCCTCATAGCGCGCGCCGCCGCGGATGCCGCCGCCATTCATGATTCCAACATCAGCATGCGCCGCAAAACGAATAGCGTCGGTGATCAGATTGCCCCACGCCGACTCGCCGCCGCGCACAACGGCGCTTCGGCTATCGAGCGGCTCGCCCAGCGTTGCAAGTTCGACATCAAGCTCCTGGGTGAGCAGGCCTTCATAATAGGCGACGCGCTCGGCAATCGCCGGGTCGGGCGTCACATCAGCCGTGTCGATCACGCGCACGCGCGGGCTCCAGTTGAGCCGCTCCCCCGCCTTTGGCTTTTCCCCCAGCACGACATCGAGCGCGATAATGAAAGTTCCGTCCTCGCCACCCTCTATGAGCACGGACCGGCGATTATAAACAAATCGAAAATCGTGATCGTCACCGCTCAGGATCACATCGGCGATTCCAAGATCGTGCAGCCTGTTGTCGATATTGCGATCCGCATGAACCACCGCGACAATCAGGTCCGCGCCCTGCGCGCGAAGCTCTTTAGCCCGCTGCTCCAGCGTTTCCTGCACCGGCGCGATGCGCAAGTCGCCGGGATTGCTCTTCTCGTGGGAGTCCTGCGCGGTGAGGCCGATGATCGCAATTTTGACGCCGCCCTGATCGATAATTATTTCGTCGCGATGACCGGGCAGCGAACGCCCATCCGCCCCGCGCAAGTTCGCCGCGAAGATCGGAAATTTAGCTTCGCCCATGCGCTTGAGATAAGTCTCCTTGCCGAAATCGTACTCGTGATTGCCAGGCACGAACACATCGAAGCCCATGCGGTTCATGATGTCGACAACGTGTTCGCCGGAATCGAATGCGCACATCAGGCACGGCGACAGCGCGTCGCCCGCGTGCGCGACCACAACCTTGCCGCCCCGCGCTCGCTCTTGATTGATCGCGCCCGCAATGCGCGCATAGCCGCCGCGCCCGTTTACTGCGTTCATCTTGTACACGTCGCTGACGAGAACGAAGGTGACGCGATTTTCTCCCGGCTTGTCCTGCCCGGACGCGCCAAAAGACATCATGCAGCAGGCAAAAACGAGAGCGAGCAGACGCGCAAAGACAAGATGCATTAGTCAAGACTCACATTAAGATTCGAAGGAGCATACTAGCGCGTCTTGGCGAACCGCGCATAGCTCGTCAAAACCCACCTAAGGCGCTTGCTAATTCGACCTTCACTGATTCAGGCCCTTACGATTCAAGCTTACTCATGCAAGCCCGGCGCTTCATGGCCGGTGCGCTCGACATATTCGGTGTAGCCGCCGCCGTATTGCTGAACGCCGTCGGGCGTCAACTCCAGCAGCCTGTTGGAGAGCGCCGCGAGGAAGCGACGATCATGGGACACGAAAAGCATCGAGCCTTCGTATTGCGCCAGCGCGTTGATCAGCATTTCCTTGGTCGCCATATCAAGGTGGTTGGTCGGCTCGTCCAGCACAAGAAAGTTTGGCGGATCGTACAACATTTTCGCCATCACAAGCCGAGCCTTCTCGCCGCCCGAAAGAACGCGGCAGCGCTTCTCGACATCATCGCCCGAGAAGCCGAAACAACCAGCAAGCGTGCGCAAGGACCCCTGCCCGGCTTGGGGAAATGAAGCTTCCAGCGATTGAAAGATCGTCTCTTCGCCATCCAGCAGGTCCATCGCGTGCTGCGCGAAATAACCCATTTTCACACTGCCTCCGACAGCGACGGAGCCTTCATCCGGCGCCGCGCCGCCAGCAATCAGCTTGAGAAGCGTTGACTTGCCCGCGCCATTCACGCCCATCACGCACCAGCGTTCGCGGCGGCGGATGTAAAAATCGAGCCCCTCATAAATGACGCGCGAGCCATAGCGCTTGTGTACGTTCTTCAGCGTTGCGACGTCCTCGCCCGAACGCTGCGGCACGGGGAAATCAAAAGCCACGCTCTGGCGCCTGCGCGGCGGCTCCACCCTCTCGATCTTTTCAAGTTTCTTCACGCGGCTCTGCACCTGAGCGGCGTGGGACGCGCGAGCCTTGAAACGCTCGATGAACTTGATCTCTTTCGACAGCATCGCCTGCTGACGCTCAAACTGCGCCTGCTGCTGCTTTTCCAAAAGCGCGCGCTGCTGCTCGTAGAATTCGTAATCGCCCGAATAGGTGGTCAGCGAGCCCCCGTCGATCTCGACAATCTTGCCCACGATGCGGTTCATGAACTCACGATCATGCGAGGTCATCAGCAAGCCGCCCTCATAGCCCTTGAGAAAATGCTCCAGCCAGATCAGGCTTTCGAGGTCCAGATGGTTGCTTGGCTCGTCGAGCAGCATGGCGTCGGGGTTCATCAGCAGAATGCGCGCCAGCGCGACGCGCATTTTCCAACCGCCAGATAGTGCGCCGACGTCCCCGTCCATCATCTCCGGGGTGAAACTGAGCCCGCTCAGCACTTCGCGCGCGCGCCCGTCCAGCGCGTAGCCGTCCAGCTCTTCAAAGCGCGCCTGCACTTCGCCATAGCGGACGATGATCTCATCCATCTCGTCGGCGCGGTCCGGGTCGGCCATTGCGGTCTCCAGCGCCTTCAGCTCGGCGGCGACCTCGCTGACCGGCCCCGCGCCATCCATCACCTCGGCAACCGCGCTGCGGCCCGACATTTCGCCCACGTCCTGGCTGAAATAGCCGATGGTCACGCCGCGATCGACGCCCACAAGCCCTTCGTCGGGCTGCTCCTGACCCGTGATCATGCGGAAAAGGGTCGTCTTGCCCGCCCCATTGGGGCCCACAAGGCCAATCTTTTCGCCCCTCTGAAGCGTAGCGGACGCTTCAATAAACAGGATCTGGTGGCCGTTCTGCTTGCTGATGTTTTCGAGACGGATCATGGGGAGGCCTAATAAAATCGCCGCGCCCATGGGAGCGCGGCGGATATTGCTTTGAGGCAAGTGGCTATAACGCAAAACGCCGGGACGCAACCCTGCGGGCGGCCTGAGCCCTGACAGCTCTTGCAAAGACAAGCTGCGCCCTGTCTAATTCGCCGCTAGGAAAAGAAGCCCTTTGGGAGGATATATGCGCGGAATTTCCGTGGCGCGCGTCTGCGCGAGCCTTACACCCACTGTCATCATCGCGGGCGCTCTGTTCTCACTCATCCCGGTGAGCAGTGGAAAGGCCAACGAAGTCGCGGATTTCTACAAAGGCAAACGCCTGACGATGTTTGTCGGATCGTCGGCGGGCGACGGCACAGATCTCTACGGGCGCCTGATTGCGCGACACATGAGCCGCAAACTGCCCGGAGCGCCGCAGGTGGTTGCGACCAATGTGCCCGGCGCGAACGGACTTGTAGCGGCAAACCAGTTTTACAATCTCGCGCCGCGCGACGGAACGGCGCTGGCCACATTCAGCCGCTACGCCGCCTTTGAAGCCTTGTGGAAGAACCCCTCCGCGCGCTTTGATCCGGACCGCTTCAACTGGCTCGGCAACGTCAACGTCGATGTGAGCATTTGCCTGACGTGGCACAACGTAAAAGTAAAATCGCTAGCAGAGTTCATGAAGCGCGACCTGAAAATCGGGGTCACGAACGAGAGCCACGTGAACATTCTCAACAACCTTTTTGGCGCAAACCTGCGCGCGATCAAGGGCTATCCCGGGGGAAACGAGGTCAACATGGCGATGGAGCGCGGTGAAGTTGACGGCCGCTGCAACATTTCATGGTCCGCCGTCATGGCGGCGCGCCCCGCCTGGGTGCGCGACAAGCAGATCGACATCCTCGTTCAGTTCTCGCATCGCAAGCTGAAAGAGCTGCCCGATGTTCCGCTGATAACGGACCTCGTGACGAACGAAACGCAGAAGCAGATCATCAATCTCGTTCTCACCAGCCAGATGATGGCGCGCCTTGTCGTCACGACTCCCGATGTGCCTGCCGATCGCGTTCGCGCGTTGCGGCTGGCCTTCGACGAATCCGTGGCCGATTCCGAGTTTCTGTCAGAGGCGCAGCGGCTGGGCGCGCCAGTCGATCCAGTGAGCGGCGAGGAAGTGCAGCAAGTCGTGTCACAGATGATGAAGACGCCGCCGGACGTGGTGAAACAGTTTCAGACCGTCGTTGGCGGCCGTCTTTGACACAAGGGGAATTTGCGATGCTGAACTCAGTGTGGCTTGAAGTCGGCGGCAGCCAGATGGAGATGTTGGTGGCGTTGCCAGCGGGCAATGCGCGCAGGCCCGGCATTTTGCTCTCCCATTATCAGCACGGACTGGGACCGTTCACCCGGCGCAATGCGGAACGTCTCGCTGCGGAAGGTTACGTTGTCGTTGCGCCAGACCATTATCATCACACACCCGGCGAGCCGGATTTGAAGAAACGCAAGGCAGGACTCATCGACACACGCATTATCGCCGATATGATCGCGGCGACCGATTATCTACGCGCGCATTCACGTACGCTGTCGGACCGCATCGCCATCATGGGCCATTGTATGGGCGGTCGCCAATCGCTGCTGGGCGCCGCCACGATACCGGGCTTTGCCTGCGCCATTGATTGTTACGGCGGCGGCGTCATGCGCGCGCAAGGCGAGGGGCCGACTGTTTTCGAGCGTCTCTCCGGCATAAAATGCCCGGTTGCCGGCTTCTTTGGCGTGCATGATGAAAACCCGCCGCCAGAAGACGTTCGCAAAGTGGAAGCAGAGTTGAAACGGCTCGGACTAAAGACAGACTTCCACATCTATGACGACACCGGCCACGCCTTCATGGATACCGATCAAAAGCGCTACGTCGAAGCCTCGGCCACCGACGCGTGGACGCGAATTTTCGCGTTCCTCGCGCAGCATTTGGCGGTTGAGCCTGCAAAAGTGTCTTCTTAAGGTTTGGCTTGAATCGTCGATGCATCAAAGAGTTATGGGGCGGCGCCACCGAAATAGGCGCGCCCCGAAGGACTTGCACAATCATCTGCGCCGCAGATTGTTGCTACACTTTCCCAGAAACAATTGCCTAAATATGATTTTCCCCAAAAATACACTTTCTGTTTAACCATAGACTGCAGTTTTCTGCACATTCTGCCGCAGATTAATCTCCTACATAGGCAGTTTTGCTAATTCACACTCTAGCAATCAACTGGAGGAGGCGAGAATGCGCGCTTATAAATTGTCCATGTTTCTGACCATGACATATATGCTGAGCACACCTGTTCTGGCTGACAAGATTCCCGAAGCAGACCGCACGGCGCTACACGTCACTATGACTCAATTCATCGACCGTCAGGTTATCGATGGCATGTATATTAAAATTGATCTGGCAAGCGGCAACATCGAACGCTTTTCTCCGGCCAAATCACACCCCATGGTCGTGAAGATGGGCGAAAATTTCGTGCTCTGCACGGACTTCAAGAACGAGCTGGGCGAAGCTTCCAATGTCGACTTTTATGTCACTAGACGTGGCAAGAGCTTCGCCATTTTTCAAACTGAAATCAACAATCGTCAGCCGCTGATGAAGCTGATGGAAGCTGGCAAAGCCGCAATGATCGACTGATTTCCGTGATTTGAAAGTCGTCAATGCGCCGGTTCATTTTTCTGAAATTTCTCGGAATTCAGCTTCCCGTCTGCGTGGCGATTATCGCCATAGGTCTGCAAGTTCTCGCTCATTTTCGAGTGCAGAAAGCTGAAGAGGAGTTTGGAGCTCGTATCGGCGCATTCTCAGCGCGTATCGCCAGTTTGGTCTCAAGCAGCGATCTTGCCAGCGACGTCGATGCGGCCAACAGATTTCTGGGAGTCCTGCTGACCGACCGGGGCATTCTCTGTGCAGAGCTCCTGCATGAGGGACAGGCCATTCCCACGATATCCGCTCCAAGGCGTATCGGGTGCAAGGGCGCTTCACCCAGCTCATACCTGGAAGTCCCTCTGGACCTGCATGAGGGGAAGAGCCTCAGAATCGGCGTCTCCTCGGCCGAAGTTGATGCTGTTCGCAAGGACCTTCGGGACTTTGCGCTACTGCTTTCATTAAGTGCTCTGCTTGTCGTCGGGCTTGCATCCGGTCTTGCTTTTCGGCGCGTCATTGGCAGCCCTATGAAGCGTTTGTTGGCTGGCATTCGCGCAACCACGCAAACTGGCCGAGCCAGTCCTGTCATCAAGACCGCTCCCGATGAGATTGGCGCGATTGTTAACGCCTTTAACACAATGCAAGAAAAACTGGAGACCGAAAGCAATCGGGTCGTCTTGGCCCGTGATCGCATCGACCGGTTGTACAACACCACGCCAGCGCTGCTGTTCACTATGAGCGAAGAAGGCAAACTGACCAGCGCCAGCGACTACTGGCTCGAAGTTGCAGGTTATGACCGGGCTGATGTCGCAGGGCGTCACATGTCCTTGTTTCTCTCTGCCGATTCCCGCGCGCTCTTGCTGGGAACATACCTCCCATCACTTCGCCGTAACGGATTATTGCGTGAGGCTGGGCTGATGCTCCTGTGCAAGGATGGCTCGGAACGCAGTGTCCTGTTCTCAGCGGTCTGTGAAGGCCTTGATGAACGTGGCCAGCCTCGATTTGTCTGTATTCTGTCGGATATAACTGATCTCAAAACAGCCGAAGACAGACTTAAGAAGCTGGCCTGGACCGATTCTCTTACGGGCTTGCCCAACAGAGCGAGACTCGCTGAAAGTCTGCGCGAATTAGTATCAATGCCACGTTCCATGCGCGGCCTGTCCGCGGTCATGATGATTGACCTTGATAATTTCAAATGGGTGAATGACACCTATGGGCATGCCGGCGGCGACATGCTTTTGATCGAGGCGGCTCGGCGAATTTCTGCCTGGGTTCGCAGTGAGGATATGGTGGCAAGGCTCGGTGGAGACGAGTTTGCCGTCGTCGTAATGAAACTGGAAAGCGAGGAACAAGCCAATCAGATTGCTGACGCAATCATCGCTGCTCTTGTTGAGGGAATACAGCTAGACAATTCATTGGGGTATGTCAGCGCCAGCATTGGCATCACCTTCGTCAGCGCAAACATTGAAGTAAGCGGATCTGATCTCCTGCGCATGGCTGATCAAGCAATGTATGTAGCCAAGCGTTCAGGTAAGAATCGTCACGAAGTTTTCAGTGAATCCCATGGCGTCGCCAACAGTATTAAGGCTGAGCGCATCCGCCGTATCGAGCAGGCGATGACCGAGGGCTGGTTCTATCTCGTCTTTCAGCCAATCATTGATCTTCGAACTAAAAGGCCGGTTGGTATGGAGGCGTTGCTGCGTCTTCGCGTTCCCGGATCCAATGAAGAGGCGATCCAATCCATCATTCAGGTCGCTGAAGAAACCGGTCAGATCGGGAGATTGGGCAATTGGATTCTTCGCGAAGCGGCTCGTCATTACGCCGGCCTTGCCAAAAGCAGCGGCGATCCTGATTTCTATCTCACGGTCAATCTCTCTGTTCGTCAGCTTACCGGAAATTTCGTGTCAAATCTGGAGAACGTACTCTGCTATCATCCAGAACTGGTCGATCATCTGATCCTTGAAATCACCGAAACTGCCGCCGTTAAACAGTTCGATTTTGTCAGCCAGATTCTTAATGCAGTTCACGCGCTGGGTGTGCGGATTGCCATTGATGATTTCGGCACCGGCTATTCTTCTTTAAGCTACATCAGCCGCCTACCCGTCGACTTAATCAAGTTGGACCGCTCATTTACCGAATGCTTTGCCCGGACAAGCGAAGACAATAGTGACAGATCGACACGTCAGGCGCTCGCGCGGGTTACAGCCAGCCTCGGACGTGAACTTGGTGTTCCAATCATAGCTGAAGGGATCGAGGCCATCGAAGTTGCAGATGCTATGAATGAAATGGGTATCGCCTTCGGGCAGGGATATGTGTTCGCCATGCCAATGCCAAAGAAGGCCAGCATGGAATGGCTGAGAAATTTTGCAGCCAACCAACAGCTTAATGTGGAAGCTGCTTAGGTTTGAAAGCGGCTTGAGAGGTTGCTCTGGTCGTTGCAAATGTTTAAGCGAAGCACCCACGCTGCAATGATTTTCTTCACGGAGCCTCGCTGTTGATCAGCGGGATATCTAGTTTTTCTGCGCAGTAGTTGAGATTAAATCTAAAAGTATTCAGACTTTCCACTAATGGAATCCCCGCATCAACAATTTGCGAGCGCCCGCGATCATAGGCGTCCCGATGCTTGATCGCCTGGTCTTCGAGGCGCCCCCGCAAGCAAAGGCGTGATCGGTCTGCATGCCCTTACAGCCAAAACCGATAGCCACGGGGTCGAGCCATGCTTCACGGTTTTCCCGCGTCTGGAGACAGCTCATCAGGGCCATGCAGTTTGTACCACCTGTTTGTACGACGTGGCCTCGAAAGCTCTGATACGACCGAAACTTCAGGCGGAACAGACGTTTGGAGTCTGCTGGTGCTCCCTAGGGGAATCGAACCCCTGTTTTCGCCGTGAGAGGGCGACGTCCTGGACCGCTAG
>CANMLK010000118.1 GCA_947498445.1 Beijerinckiaceae bacterium | reverse complement strand
GCAATGGCGCCGCTGGAGGCGCCTTTCAAAGCCGTTGGGCAGATATCGTCACACGCGCTTTACGCGCATGTGAAGAAACTGTTCCTCGCCAACCCGGGCGCGGATGTCATTTACATCCAGGGCTCCGGCTGGCGCACGCTCGACATCATCGAGACTCTTGAGCGCGATCTTGGCGTCCCTGTCGTGCACGCTGTGGCCTCCAAGGCGTGGGAGATCATGAAGCGCCTGCAGGTCAACGCGCCGCGCGATGGCTACGGCGCGTTGATGCGCGATCTACCTGAGCTGCGCGACTAATTCAGATCATCACATGCCCATCTGCCGACCGGCGTCAGCGATCTCGGCGCCGGTTGCAAGCCAGACGCCTTCATGGCGACAGATATAGGCTAGCGCCTCGTCCAGCGCGCCAATGCGATGCGGCACGCCGATGATGTAGGGATGCAGCGCGATCGCCATCGCAGTCGCGCGCTCACCGCCCTCTTCCCACAACACATCGAACTGCCGGCAGACCATGGTGGTGAACTCGTCAGCGCTCATGTTGCGCTGCTCGAAAGCAGGCTTGTCGTTCAGCTGCAGCGTGTAGGGGATCGACATGATCGTCCGCCCATCCTCCAGCGTCATCGTGTAGGGCTGGTCATCGTTCACCCAGTCGGCCACGTATTCCACGCCCGAGTCGATCAGATGATCCAGCGAGTTCCACGTCTGGCTGAGGCCTGACGAGAGCCACCCCTTCACCTTCTGCCCGCTCGCTTTGGAAATGACGTCTACGGTGCGGCGAACGACGCCGCCTTCTTCCTCGGGCGACACGGAATTGAGCCGGCGCGTGTTGCTCTCGTTGTGGCCCATCAACTCCCAGCCGAGGTCGCCGCAGCGCTCGATGATGCGCGGATGCTCTGCGCACAAATCGCTGTTCAGCGCCACAGTGCCGCGCACGCCATAGCGGCTCATCACATCCATCAACCGGAATACGCCGACGCGGTTGCCATAGTCGCGCGCCGCCCACGCCGGCACATCCGGCGCTTTGCCGCCGCCGCCAGCCGCCGCAGGCACCTGCTCATCAAGCGCGAAGAACTCGATGTTGGGAATGACCCACAGCGCCACACGCGCGCCATTCGGCCACCGACGTTTGGGGCGGTCGATAATCGGTGAATACGCGAACGGGCCGTATCTGCGCGGCTTCATGTCTGGCTCCTGGCTCAAGGCTGCACTCTCAAGGCAGAATTCTGGACGCCGCAGCGCACACCGTCAATCAACCGTTGCAGGAAGACTTGTCGCGAGGAACCGGGCTCTTTACAAAGGTGGGAGCCTGAAGCCCCAACAACCAATATGCGCGTCGGCGACAGCCTGCGCTGGGAGAAGCGACCATGACTCTCATCCTCTCCAATGACGACGTCGAAAAGTTGCTGATCATGCCCGAGTGCATCGAGGCGCTTGAGGACGCCTATGTCGAAATGGCCGAAGGCCGCGGCATCACGCGCCAACGTTCAGATTGCATCACGCCCACAAGCTATAGCGACGAAGCAATCTATGGCCTCAAGTCGATGGACGGCGTGGTGCCGAAGCTGGGCGTCGGCGCCATTCGTATCAATTCGGACATTGTCACCAACCCGATGATCGGCAATACGCGTCGGCGCGTGAAAGTGCCTGCGGCGCCGAATGATCGTTACGTTGGCCTTGTGCTCCTGTTTTCGACGCACAACGGCGAACCTCTGGCGATCTTTCCCGATGGCGTTCTGCAACGCATGCGCGTGGGGGCCACCAATGGCCTTGGCGTTAAATACATGGCCCGCGAAAATGTCGAGACAGTCGCTATCCTCGGCTCAGGCTGGCAGGCTGAAACGCAATTGACCGCCATCTGCGCCGTGCGCAAGATCAAGGCGATCCGCTGCTTTTCGCCCAACCGCGAAAACCGCGAAGCCTTCTCCACCCGCATGACCGAACTGCTGGGCATCGAGGTGAAGTCGGTCGAACAGCCCGAAGACGCCGTGAAAGGCGCCGATGTGGTGATGTGCGGATCGAACTCGCTCGACCCCATTTTCTTCGCACGCTGGATTGAGCCGGGCATGCATATCTCCTCCATCAAGAAACCGGAGATCGAACCGGCGGCCGTGCGCGCAGCGCACAAGGTTGGCGTCCACACCCACGACACCTCGCCAATACTCGTGGTGGCCAAGGGCGCAAACTTCCGCGAAAACACCAAGGGCGCAGGCTGGAACTCCGCCAACCAGCTCGACTTCACCAAATTCCCCACGCTTCCCGAATTGATTGCAGGCCACGTCAAGGGGCGCGATAACGATGAGGAAGTCACATGCTTCCTCAACAACCTCGGCATGGGTTATCAGTTCGCAGCAGCCGGTTCCGTGATCTACAAACGCGCTGTCGAGCAGGGCATGGGCCATTCGCTGCCCACCGACTGGTTCACTGAAACCGTGCATCCATAAGCTGATCTGTTCTCAATCAGGAGATCAACGTGACCGAGCCTTCCGCTGGCGTGAAGAAAATGTTGAACGGTCTGGCGGGCGCCGACGTGCTCGTCCGGCTCGATTGGGACGAGTGGCTGTCGGTCAATCCCGCTTATGCGCAGACCACTTTCTCGCATCGAGAAGTCACGACGCGGTACGCGCGCAACGGCTACGAGTGGGACATCCACGGTTCGCTCTATACGCCCGCAAAGGAGGTCGATTCTGGCCTCGCCTTCGTGTTCTTTCACGGTGGCGCCGATTCCGAGAGCGTGTTCGATCTGACGCCAGATGGGCGCCCCGGTCAGGCGCGCGTGCTTGCGGCACAGGGCTTTACGGTGTTGTCGATCACCTACCCCGGTCATTATCCACCGGGCGGGCGCTGGCTGAAGCCGATCCCCGAACGCCAGCCTATCTACCTGCTGGACCAGGACCTGCCGCTCGAAGAAACGCTCGATCGAAATCTCAAATGCACGTTCAACACGATTCTGCAGGGCGCGGGCCAACTGGTCGCTCATGAATTGGCGGGACGCGATCTTCTCGTCTGGGGTCACTCGACAGGCGGTCCAATGGCGGCTGCGCTTCAGCAATTTGCGCCCGGCAACAAGGTAATTGGCCTGACCAATTACGGCACGGGCGGACCAGACGGCTGGCGCAAGGCGTGGCGTGAAGAGACCGGCGCCGAGAAATACACCGAACTCGCTGTCGACCATGTCTCGCGCCGCTCGCCGCACACCTATCGCGAAGCGGGCTACGAAGACCCGCCAGACCTCACCACGTGGGGCGGGCCGGAAGAATTGTTTGCGTGGGCGGCGACCCAATTCCGATCTCAGATCAAGACTAGCCTTTGCGACAACCAGCATCGCGGCATCGTGACGATGCTGGAGCAATATCCGGCGCGCACCGGTCTGCCGCTCAGCGAATACGTTGACCATCTGCAGGAGCCTGACGCCGCATGGCTGCAGTCCATATCGGTGCTCGCGCTTGTGGGCGACAACGACAAGGGACACTGGGTTGCAGGCAAGGAGATTCCGCAAAAGCGCGAAATCTACATGGCGCGGCGCTATCGCGAGGCGAAAGCCCGCAACAACCACGTCGTGCTGATCCCCCGCTACGGCCACTTTGGCTTCATGGAGGCGCACAACGAAAAGTTCGCGCACCTCTGGCTATGGGGGCTCAAGATTGGCTATTTCGGAACGCGCTGACGTGTCAGCGCGGACTCTCCGAAATCGCCTTGCGCGCAATCTCGACGATCTCGGGCGGCGTCGCATAAACGCGCTTGAGCAATTCGTCGATCTCGGCGCCCGTCACGACATCAAGATCCATGCGCAATTTTTTGGACTCGCCCAGAAACTGTTCATCCTTCGTCATGTCGATGAAAGCCTTGCGCACAGCCGCGACACGGTCCTGCGGAACATCTGGCGGCAGCACGAAAGGCCGGCCCCAGTGTTGCGCAGACAGAATAAGCTCCATCACCTGCTTGTCCTGCTGCGTGCGCGCAAAATCCAGAATCAACGGCAGGTCCGGAAACTCGGGACTTTTCGTCATCGCGAGCTGCGCGAGGAAGCGGACCTTGTTGTCCTTCATCCAGGGCTCAAGCACGTCCTTGTCGCCGGCCCAACCTGTGCTGACGCGCCCCGCCAGTTCGCCCCGCTCAAGCGCGATGTAGGCGTCAGTCGAGCTCTTGTAGCCGGGGATGATCTTGAATTTCGTATTCAGCACATTGTTGAGAAACAAGGGGAGAAAATCTGTCGAAGGGCTGGAGCTGCCGACCAGCAATTCCGTCTTGAACAGGTCCTCCATCGTCTTGTGCGGCGCCGTGTGCCACACGACAATCAATCCAGTCTCGGAGTTAAGGCTTCCAACCCAGTTGAATTTCATCGGATCAAACTGAAGCTGAAGCTTGCGGCCCTCCAGCAGCGGCGACGTCAGCAAGGCGCGCTGAACCGTGGCCATGGCAGTGCCGTCTTTGGACGCGACGTTGTAGAGGTGATTGGTGACGCGAAGCCCACCTCCGCCCGGCATGTTCTGGACCACAAAGCCCGGATTGCCGGGAATGAGTCGACCCATATGCCGCGTCACGAGGCGCGCGTAAGCGTCATAACCACCGCCGGGATCAGAGCCGACGCCCATCGTGATGCGTTTGCCCTGATAGAATTCGGCGACCGCATCAGCCGACACGACGTGCGGCGCCGACATGAATATGAGTGCCGACGAAACCGCAACCGCGGAATAAAACTGCGCTCTGCCTGTCATCCAGTATTGCTCCCGACACGTCGACATTGTGGGTCAACCAATCTTCGAGCAAGACTGTCGCCATTGCAAGGAAACTGGACAACCGTCCTCGCACATTCAGCAAGTCCGGCGCCATTTTCATACCTTGAGTTTCAAACGAAAAAATGTCCCAAAAAATCCCGGCGCTGATCAAGCGCAACGTCACCCTGTTCTCAATCTCCCAGTCCTTCACCGGGGCCGGCATGCAATTCAGCTACGGCTTTGGCCCGCTGATGGTTGTCGCGCTCACGGGATCGGCGGGCCTTGCAGGCTTGTCCGTCGCGCTCATTGGGATCAGCCGGTTCATCGTCGCCTATCCCATGGGCAAGATCACGGATGCCTTTGGCCGCAAGCCCGGCATTTTCTTCGGTCTCTGTCTCGCGCTCGTCGGCACTCTCACGCTGGGCAGCGCGATGGTCTTTCAAAGCATCTGGATTTTTGTGATCGGCCTGCTGGCGTTCGGCATGGGCATGAACGGCGCCCAGCAAATGCGCGTGGGGGCGACGGACATGTTTCCCCCCTCCATGCGCGGCCAGGCGCTTGGCTATATTGCGCTTGGTTCGCTTGGCGGCCTTCTGCTCAGCCCAACGCTGGTGTTTGTGGCTGAGCCCGTCGCGCGTCACACCGGGCTCGACCCCCTTGGCCTGCCCTGGTTCTTCTTGCCCATTCTGATCGTGACTGGAATGATCATCGTCACCTTCGTCAAGCCGGACCCTAAAGAAATCGGCATGAACCTCGGCGCGTACTGGCCCGATTACAAGGCGCCCGAGAAGCGCACAACGATTAAGCCGGAAGACTTCACCGCAATGACGCTGCTTCGCAACCCCGCGACGCGGCTGGCCATCGTTTCGAACTGCGCGGCCAACGGCAACATGTCCATCGTCATGGTGCTGACGTCTCTGGTGCTGGTCCACCATGGCCACTCGTTGACGGCTATCGCTGTTTCACACATGTTTCATTCGGTTGGCATGTTCGCCTTCACGATTCCGTTGGGCAAACTGGCGGACCGCATTGGCCGTTCGAAAATCATGTTCCCCGGCGTCTTCATCTCTCTTATCGGCGCAGCGCTGGTCGCCTTTACGCCGAACATGATCACCGTCACCCTCGGCACGTTTCTTGTCGGCGTAGGCTGGGCGGCCGCCAACGTCGCCGCCACTGCGTTCATCGCTGATCAGGTCACGACGACAGAGCGTGGCCGGGCGATCGGTCTGAACGACACGTTTGCGGGTTTGACCACGGTTTTAGCAGCCGTGGTGACCGGGCCGCTCATCGAGTGGTATGGATTGCCCGCAACAGGAGCGGCAGCCATGCTTCTTGCTGCGCTCCCGTTCGTGATGCGCGCGTTCACCGGCCCGATGCGATAACGTCTTAGAGGCTACCCCAATCGCTCCCAAACCAGTTCGTTTCGGTTTCCAACGGGCCTTAAAATGACTCGGCGATCTCCGACGAATTCGTAAACCCGTTCGAATTCTGGCCGCGCCCGCCAGCCGGGCGTTACACTCGCCGTGCGTCGGTGGATGACGACCTTGCGCGCTTCGTCAACTTCATACGTGCCAAAATAAGCCGTGTACCCGTCGAGCGCCGCAAGCGCCTCCTCAGGCGTCGGCGCTTCCCCCGCCATTTTGAGAGGCGGACGATCGGGCTGGATCTGCGCGGCCATCCAGCCGCTCTCGTGGTACATGATGACGCCCGTCGGATTGGCGCCCCGCTCCGGCCGTATCATGCCGTCACGGGTTGTCTCAACCAGCCGCCACGTCCCCACAAAACGTCTTGCGTCCTGCCCGCTGCTCATGCCGCCTCCCAATGTTGAATGTCATTGCAGTGAAGGTGCCCGCTGGCGCTTGCGATTGCAACTAGCCAACGCAGACATGGACGGCAGGCGGTAAGCGGAGGCAGCCGGCGCTATTTCAACGGTGCGCCATTTCCTTTGCGTCACACGCCAATCGGACGTCGAAGATCCAGCGTCAATGGATACTCGCCTGCAACCTCCACGCGGGGCGTTTCAATACGGCCCGGCGTGTGGCCGTACTCCTGGAAACGCGCGCGGCGACGCGCTTCGGCTTCATAGGAATTGACCGGAAATGTATCGTGACTACGCCCACCGGGATGCGTCACATGATACACGCACCCGCCCAGTGAGCGCGAACTCCACGTGTCGAGAACGTCGAATGTCAACGGCGCGTGTATGGGAATGGTGGGGTGCATGCCAGAGGACGGTTGCCAGGCCTTGAACCGGACGCCCGATACGAATTCGCTCTGCGTCCCAGCGCTCGTCATCGGCATGCGACGTCCATTGCATGTCACGATATGGCGCCCCTGCACGAAGCCGCGCGCGCGAACCTGCAGACGTTCGACCGAGGAATCCACATAGCGCGCAGTGCCCCCGACGGCGCCTTCTTCGCACATCACATGCCACGGCTCCAAGGCCTGACGAATTTCAAGCTCCACGCCGCCATGCTCGACGCGGCCGCACAGCGGGAAGCGGAATTCGCGATGCGCCTCGAACCACTCCGGTTCAAACGGATACCCGGCGCGACGCAAGTCCGCGAGGACATCGAGAAAATCTTCCCACACAAAATGCGGCAGCATGAAGCGGTCGTGCAGCGTCGTGCCCCAACGAACAGGGTTGCCTTCCTGGGGCTCGCGCCACATCCACGCAACAATTGCGCGCAACAGCAATTGCTGGGCAAGACTCATGCGCGCATCGGGCGGCATTTCGAAAGAGCGGAACTCCACAAGTCCGAGACGCCCAGTCGGACCATCGGGCGAGTAAAGTTTGTCGATGCAGATTTCTGCGCGATGCGTATTGCCGCTCACATCAACCAGCAGGTTGCGATACAGCCGGTCGACGAGCCAGAGCGGATAACCGCTGTCGTTCGGGCCCGGGGTGTTGGCGAGCGCAATTTCCATCTCATAAAGGGCTTCATGACGCGCCTCATCAACGCGCGGCGCCTGGCTTGTGGGCCCGATGAACAAGCCCGAGAACAGATACGACAGCGACGGATGACGCTGCCAGTACAGCACAAGGCTTTTCAGCATGTCGGGCCGACGCAGGAACGGTGAGTTCTGCGGGTCCGCGCCACCCAGAACGACATGATTGCCGCCACCGGTGCCGGTATGCCGCCCGTCATTCATAAACTTGTCAGTTCCCAGACGGCACTCCCGCGCCTCTTCGTAAATTGCGGTCGTATTAGCGACCGCTTCGGGCCAAGAAGCTGCAGGATGAATGTTGACCTCGATCACGCCGGGATCGGGCGTGACCTTGATGACGTTGATGCGCGGATCTTGCGGCGGCGGATAGCCTTCGACATGAATCGGCAAGCCAAGTTCGCGCGCTGTCGCCTCCACAGCGGCCAGCAATTCCAGATAATCCTCGAGCTTTGGAACGGGCGGCATGAAGACGCACAGGGCGCCATCACGCGGCTCCACAGTCATGGCCGTGCGCACGCTCTCTTCTTCGAGCGACTGGCCCATCACTTTGTCCGATGGTCGTGCGGTTTCACCCTGCACAATGGCCTGAAAATGCGCCGCGTCGAAAAGTTCGCCGCGCTCTTCAAGCGGATCTTGCGGATGAATGAAGGGATAGGCCGACTGCGGAATCCACGGCAGCGAATTCATCGGCAGCCGAAGCCCAACGGGCGAGTCTCCCGGCGCCAGAAAGAGTTTGCCCCGGCGCAGCGGCCAGCGCTCACTCAGCCAGCTACGCCCCGGCAGTGCGTTCCAGCGCTGAATGGGGAGCACGAAACCTGTTGGGCTGGAGAGCCCCCGCTCAAACGTGCGCACCATGCGCGCGCGCTCCTCGGGGTCGTCTATACGCGGATTTGACGGATCGACCTCAACCGGCAGATTGGCTTCCTTGAGCAACCAGTGCGCGGTGTCTTCGTAGGCCGGAATAACACAATCGGCCTCAAGCCCAAGCTTTTCCGCCACACCGCACGTCAACTTTTCAGCCTCGCTTACGCTTGGCGTCGCCGTCTCGCCGATACGCGCGACAAGCCCGGAATCCTGCCAGATCGGCTTGCCGTCCTTGCGCCAGTAAAGCGCCAGCGCCCAGCGCGGCAAGCTCTCACCCGGATACCACTTGCCCTGCCCATAGTGCAGGAATCCGCCCGGCGCGAAGCGCTGCAACAATCGGCGAATAAGCTTGTCCGCCAGGGGTTTTTTTGACGGACCGACAGCCGCCGTATTCCACTCGGGCGCCTCGAAATCGTCAATCGAGATAAACGTCGGCTCGCCGCCCATCGTCAGCCGCACATCGCTTGCATCGAGATCCGCATCGACGCGCATACCAAGGGCGTTTAGTTTCTCCCACGCTTCATCAGAAAACGGCTTGGTGACGCGCGGCGCTTCGCGAAGCCGCGTCACGTGCATCTCAAAACCAAATTCGACATTGGCCGGATCAACAGCGCCGCTCACCGGCGCCGCGCCGCGAAAGTGAGGCGTAGCGCACAACGGCAAGTGACCTTCGCCGCACATGAGGCCCGATGTCGGATCAAAGCCTATCCAGCCGGCGCCGGGGATATAGACCTCGGTCCACGCGTGGAGATCTGTGAAGTCCTTGTCGGTTCCCTTCGGCCCTTCAAGGGGATCAACGTCCGCTTTCAACTGGATCAGATATCCAGAGACAAAGCGCGCAGCGAGCCTCAGGCGTCGAAGCACCTGCACAAGCAGCCATGCAGAATCCCGGCACGAGCCAGAGCGCAGCAATAGCGTTTCGTCCGGCGCCTGAACGCCCGTTTCCATGCGCACGACGTAGCGAATGTCGCGCTGCAATTGCGCGTTCAGCTCAACGAGAAAATCGATCGTCTTGCGTGTGTCGAGAGAAATGCTGGCGACAAACGCGTCGAGCAAAAGCCCTTCCGCGTCAGGCTCAATGAAGGCCGCCAGCTCAACCTTCATCTCATCCGCGTAGTTGAAGGGATAGCTCTCCGCATAAGGTTCGATGAAGAAATCGAAGGGGTTGATGACCGCAAGATCAGCCGTCACATCGACTTCAATTTTGAACTCGGCGGATTTTTCCGGAAACACAAGACGCGCCAGCCAGTTCCCGTGCGGGTCCTGCTGCCAGTTAATGAAATGTTCGGCGGGCGTGATCTTGAGTGAATAGCTTGGGATGCGCGTCCGGCAATGCGGCGCGGGTCGCAAGCGGATGACCTGTGGCCCGATTTTGATCAATCTGTCGTATTTGTAATGCGTGACGTGATGCAGTGCGACAAGTATGGACACGCGGTCAGCCTTTTTGCAGTTAGCAACGCCCGCCTCGATACCATGGAGGCAGGCGCCAGCAAAGCAGTCGTCGATATAACTATCGAATTACGCCCGCTATTTTGGCCAGGCCGTCGGGTTTGGAATCGGGCATGGCCCTTCGGCTGGAACCGTCCCGAAATCCGCAGGCGAAACTATCTCAAGATATTCCATGTCTGGGGAATAATCGAAAAGATAGTGAACGATGCCGGGCTTCTGGTGAACGCAGTCGCCAACCTCTAAGAGGTATTCCTTGTCCTCGTACATGAAGCGGGCCCAGCCCTTCATCATGATGACGATCTGAAAGTTGGCCACATGATAATGCCACCCGGTGCCCACCTCCGGCGGCTCGTTCGCCTTGACCAGATGAGCCACCACCTTTCCGTGCGTGGCCGCTGCAACGCCAAGGTCGCGGTACAGGAAGAAGTCTCTTAGCCCGCCGCCTTTCCATTCAGTGTCGGCAGGCTTTACGTGCGAAAACTCGGTGGCTGATCTTTCCAGCATGGTGAGCCCTCGGTCGTCTTAGAACTCGACCTCGAGCTCTTCGATCTCTTCGTTTTCCAACATCGCGCCCTCGCGCCATTCCTGCATCGGCGCCCAGGACAGGATGAGGTCACAATAGGCCTGACTGACGGGATCAACTGCCACGTTGTAGGTGTTCAACCGTGTCGCAACTGGCGCATACATTGCGTCTGCAAGGCTGGGCTGACCAAACAGATAGGGGCCCCCGTAGAGGCCAAGGCACTCGCGCCAAATCTCCGTGATGCGATCAATGTCGGCCTGCGCCTTCGACCAGACTTTGAAGCCGGGAATGTTCGCCTTCAAATTCATCGGCAGGGCGGCGCGAAGCGAACCAAACCCTGAATGCATTTCACCACAAATGGCTCGACAATGAGCACGCGGCAGAAGGTCTGCAGGCAAAAGGCCTGCGGAAGGGGCAATTTCGTTGAGAAACTCGCCAATCGCCAACGTGTCCCAGATGCGAAACTCGTCATAAGTGAGGCAAGGAACGAGGATCGACGGAGACAGAAGCAGAATTTCGGCGCGGGCGGACACATCGCCGGGCGCTGTCACAATCTCTTCGAACGGAAGCCCCGACATCTTTGTCATCAGCCAGCCGCGCAGGGACCACGACGAATAGGTCTTGCTGCTGATCGTCAATGTGATGTTGGGCATGACCGGAGCCTCGTTTCAACATGGTCAAGCAATCGGCATACCAATTCCGCCGCGAACGATGGCATAACGATTGCTAGACTGTGAAGCATCCGGACCGGAAAGGCCCATCGGCCATGCTTTACGATGCCTATTTCGCCTACGACAGGTTCGGTTCCCAGTTTCGCAAAATGGCGTCCGGGCTCGAACGATATTTTCGGATCTGGGGTGCAGACGCCCCCATGGCCACCTGGCGCCGCTTCGGGGCTATGTTTGAACTTGGCGAAATCTCGGGGTTCAGCCACACCCGGCCGGACTTCAACATCAAGCACATACGCAGCCCCAAAGGCGACCTTGTCGACATTCGCGAAACCGTCCTGAGCGGCTCCCCATTCGGCAACCTTGTGAAATTCTCCCGCGTCGACACCGACGAGCGCATCCATGTTCTGCTTGTCGCGCCCATGTCGGGCCACTTTGCAACTCTGCTGCGGGCGACAATCACCACGCTGCTACAAGACTTCGATGTCTACGTAACGGACTGGCGAAACGCGCGGGACATTCCCTTAAGCGAAGGCGTGATGACGCTAGATCGCTACACCGAACACATCATGGATTTCATCCGGCAGGTCGGGGCCCGCACCCATGTTGTCGCCGTTTGCCAGCCTGTCGTCGGCGCCCTCGCCGCCACAGCCATCATGGCGAAAGCAAACGATCCGCTGCAGCCCGCCAGCCTGACCCTTATGGCGGGCCCGATTGACACGCGCATATCGCCGACAGCCGTAAACGAGTTGGCGATGTCGAAGCCAATCGAATGGTTCGAGAAAAATCTTATCAGCACCGTACCCAGCGGCCTCGCAGGCGCTGGACGCCGCGTGTATCCGGGCTTCGTGCAACTCGCCGCGTTCATGAGCATGAACTCGGAGCGACACGCGAAGTCCTTCGCAGAAATGTACCGCTGCCGCGTGGAAGGTGAAGCGGCGAAGGCCGAACAAATCCGGCTATTCTACGAAGAATACTTTGCCGTGATGGATCTTGATGCCAGCTATTATCTGGAAACGATTGAGACCATTTTCCAGAAGTATGCACTGCCGACCGGGACGCTCACCTACAAGGGCGACGTCGTGGAGCCTGCAGCCATACGCAAGACGTTCCTGTTGACAATTGAGGGCGAGCGCGACGACATTTGCGCCATGGGGCAGACGATGGCCGCGCACGACCTTTGCACAGGCCTGCGCCCCTATATGAAGTCACACCACCTGCAGCCCGGCGTGGGGCATTACGGCGTGTTCAACGGCAAACGCTGGGACAAGCAGATTTACCCCGTCGTGCGCGACCACATCCAGTCAAGCCGCTAGAGCGCGTTGACATTCATCGTGTCCAAATATGCGCGCTGACGATTGATAGCATGGACATGAATGCTCTCGGTGTTTGTTCGTAGCGCGTTGCGATGCGCCTGAAGTGTTTGAGCTTCAGGAAGAAGCGCTCGATGAGATTTCGT
>CANMLK010000117.1 GCA_947498445.1 Beijerinckiaceae bacterium | reverse complement strand
TCGTGATCCACTATTGCGCGCCGCACGTTCGTGAGACACTGTTTGAAGGGGCAACCGCCATGCTCGCCCGCGGGCGCGATACCCACGGCCACTGGTTGCCTGAGCCGACTCCAAAAGTGGATTTCGATCCAGACTGCATCGAGCACATGCTGGAGACGCGCGCAAAGTTCAAGGCCAAGCAAGCTGAGAAGCTGGATAACAACATCCAGGTCTAGGCGAGGCGCCAAGGGGTCACGCGTGAGGGCTTTCTTGCACGAGCCGTATGTTCCCGCTGCCATGTTGGCGCATTGGGAAACGATGCGGGGCTCGCCCCTACCTGTGGCCTTATAAAAGCAAACACCCAAGGAGCTGGACCCATGAATGCAGGAGCCAAGCGGTTCAATGTCCTATCATTGGCTTTCCTCCTCGGGGCGACGCCACTGGCCGCCTCGGATGCGCCGACATTCTCGGGCAAGACAATAAATGTAATTATCGGTTTTGGCCCAGGCGGCGGTTACGACGCTTATGGACGGCTTCTCGCCCAGCACCTCGGCGCCCACTTGCCGGGAAAGCCCTCTGTCGTGGCGCGCAACATGCCGGGCGCGGGCAGCCTGCGGCTCGCCAATCACCTGTTCAACGCCAGCGCGCGAGATGGCACGGACCTCGGTGTGTTTGCGACGTCCATCGCCCTTGAACCATTGTTTGGAGGCAAGGGCGTGCTGTTTGATCCGCGCTCCTTCACGTGGATTGGCAACATGATGAAGGACGCCTCGAACATCGCGATCTGGCGCACTTCGCAAGTCAAGACGTGGCAGGATATGCGGGCGCGTGAGACAATTTTTGGAGCGACTGGGCCGGGCGCCATATCAAGCATTCATATTTCAGTCGCAACCGGATTGTTGGGCCTGAAAACCAGAATCATACATGGCTTCCCCGGCACCAAAGAAGCCAACCTCGCCATGGAGCGCGGCGAAATTGACGGGTATGGCGGGCTCTATCTCTCCACTCTGAAAACGTCGTATTGGAGCAATATTCAGCGAGGCGACATGAAGGTCGTTTTGCACCTTGGTAGGTCAGAAATTCCTGAACTTGGCAGTCCACCTTCCATTTTCAGTCTCCTCAACTCGGAGGAGGACCGGCAGGTGGCGGGACTGATTTTCGATCAGGATCAGATTGGACGCCCCATCGCGGCCCCTCCCAATGTTGATCCTGCAACGGCAGCGACGATGCGAAAGGCGTTCCTGAACGTAATGCAGGATAGCGACTTCCTGGCCGCCGCTGCGAAGGCCAACGCGCCAATCAGCGCCCAATCAGGCGAAGAGGTTGACGCAGCGTTCGCCGCATTCTTTGCCTACCCCCCGCAGATTATCAAGCGAAGCATGACGCTGATGAACAGGGACTAGGCCTATGGCGACTGTGACTCACCATGACCTTGAGAAACGAAATCCGGAGCTAGTGAATGACTAAAGTTGTAAGCGTGCTCGCCCTTGCACTCGTCTTTGTGGGACAGGCCACCGCCGCCAAAGCCGACCTGTTTCAGGATAAGACCATCACACTCTACGTCGGCTACGGTGTGGGGGGCGGATACGATCAATACGCCCGCCTGCTGTCACGTCATATGCCGGGCCAAATTGCGGGCAAGCCAAGTATGATCATCCGCAACATGCCAGGTGGCGGGTCGCTTGTGGCGCTCAATCATGTCTACAACGTCGCTCCCAAAGATGGGACTTCCATCGTTACATTCGGGCCAGAAGTCGCATTTGAGCCGCTGCGCGGCGCGCCAGGCCTCAAGTTCGACACACTGCAGATTAATTGGCTTGGCTCCATGAACCGCCAGGTGAGCATTGCAGTCTTCACGCAACAGTCCGGTGTGAAGACAATCATGGACGCACGCGGCCGCAAGATCATCGTCGGCGCTTCTGGGGCGGGCTCCCAATCCTACCTCAATCCGATCGTCTACAACGCCTTCCTCGGCACAAACTTTTCAGTGGTCACCGGCTACACGGGGACAAAGGAAATCACGCTCGCCATGGAAAAGGGAGAACTTCAGGGTATCGCTGGCTGGAGTTGGGACAGTCTGAAGCTGGAGCGTCCCGCCTGGGCGACGAGCAGCGACGTCGTAATCGCCATGCAAGTGTCGGATCGCCGTCATCCTGAAATAGCGCATGTGCCCAATATCTACGACTACGTATCAAATGATGAAGACCGTCTCACGCTCGAACTGATTTTCGCGCATCAATTGCTTGGGCGGCCCTTCGCCATGGCGCCCGGCGTTCCCGCCGACAGGCTGACGGCGCTGGTTGCGGCCTTCGATTCGACCATTAAAGCAAAGGCCTTTCGCGCCGAGGCGGACAAGATGCGGCTGGAGATCGACTATGTGAGCGCCGCAGACGTCGAACAACATGTTCGGCGTATCTTTGGACTTCCTCAATCCTTGATTGAGCGTGCGGCGAAGATGGTAAGACCGAACAACTAGCTGACGCCGACGAACGATCATCTCGTTCCAAATAACGTTAGCGTCCTTTGCTACTTACTCCATCGTAGCGCTGATCGATCTAATCGGACGCCTTCTAGGAGACGAGCGCCCGTTTGGGGGTATGCTCGTCCCAATCGGGGTGCTTCAGGGTGTCCGCCAGATAATCGACAAAGAGTTTCACCTTCGCTGGCTGATCGGTAGCGTGCGGATAAAGCGCGCGAATTTGCAGGTCTTCTATCGACCAATCGCCAAGGATGCGGACGAGCGAGCCGTTCTTCAGGTCCTCGCCGACGCAGAATGTCGGCAACATGGCGACGCCGGCGCCCTCTAGCACCATGTACCGCATCGTGATCGCATTGCTGGGTGAGACCGGACCCGTCACCTTGATGGATGTCGTGCCATCCGGTCCTCGAAAGTGCCACACGCCGTCGCCAAAGTGCGTGTGCGTGACGAGGCAGGGATGATGCGCCAGCTCAGAGGGGGTCCGGGGCGCCCCGTGCGATCGCAGGTATGACGGCGCGGCGCACACGACCCACCGCATCCTGCCAAGCACCCTGACGTAAAGGCTGGAGTCTCGAGGCAAGGCGAACCGTATCGCGACGTCCGTTCCGTATTCAAGGGGGTCCAGCGCGCCCTTCAGTCCGTCACCGATGGTGAGACTGACCTGCACCTGAGGATATTTTTCCATAAAACTCGCGACAATGCGGCCCATCTGCATGATGCCAAACGACATGGGCGCAATGACTTTCAACTGGCCATACGGCTGACGCTGAAGCCTGATGATTTCAGCTTCCTCCTGGCGCATCTCACGCAGGACCCGGTCACAGAACTTGTAATATCTTTGGCCAATTTCCGTGACGCTCATCCGTCTGGTGGTGCGGTTCAGAAGCTTCGCGCCCAGCATATGCTCAAGTTGCATGACACGCTTTGTGATGACTCCAGGAGAAACGCTGAGCTCAACGGCAGCGCTGGCGAAACTTCCATTCCGCACGACCCTGACAAATGCGTCCATGGCTTCGAAGCGATACATGCCTCCTCCCCGATCATTCGTTATTTTTCAATAATGCTAGGCTTCGAGACCGCAATTTGTAAAGAAAAATTTGCTGCAGAGCCGGCGGGGGATTGTTCATCAATTGGAAATGGTCAATTCGCGTGGCGGGCTCTGTGTCGCGCGCCTCCGGGACATGATCAGCACCAAATAAAATCATTTTGGGAGGGGCAGATGGCGATAGGTATTGCAGCGCTAAAAGCAAGTCTTCTTGGCGGAGCCATTGTTCTAAGCCAGTCATCAATTGCTCTGCCTCAGACCCCGGGTGACTTCTACAAGGATCGGCGGATCTCAGTAATCGTGGGGTCGGACGCCGGCTCCGGCTATGACGCGTATGCCCGGTTGCTCGCGCGTCACATGGGCGATCACATTGCCGGTCGTCCGACTATGATCGTGCAGAATATGCCGGGCGGAGGCGGCGTCACAGCTGGCAATTACCTTTACAACGTCGCCCCGAGGGACGGCAGTTTGATCGGCGGGATGCAGAGAGGGATCATTATCCTGCCATTGACCGCGCCCGCCGGCGTCAGGTTTGACCCACAGAAAATCCAGTGGATCGGCAGCACCACGGCAGAGTCCGGTGTTGTCGCCGTCTGGCACACGGCGCCTCACAAGAAAATCTCAGACGTTGTCGATCAAGAAATCATCATCGGAGGATCGGGGCCTGCAACCGATTCTGAAACGCTTCCCCGCGTTTACAACAAGACGCTTGGAACAAAATTCAGGATCGTGAGCGGATACAAGTCGACAGGCGCTGTTCTGTTGGCGGTCGAGCGCGGCGAAGTCCAGGGCATAGGCAATTCTTCCTGGTCGAACTGGCAGACTACCTTCTCACATTATCTGAAGGATGGGCGCGTGTCTTTGCTGATGCAGGCGGGGCTGGAGCGAAACCCTGAGCTACCTGAGGTTCCCTTCGCACTTGATCTGGCTCGATCGCCGCAAGACAGGCAAATACTGGAACTGTTCCTGGCGCCAAACACCATTGGACGGCCGTTCGCGGCCCCGCCCGAGACCCCACCCGATCGCGTCGCAGCCTTGCGTGCGGCCTTCGACGTGATGGTGAAGAACGACGCTTTCATCGCTGATGCAAAGAAGGCGAACATGGACCTAAGCCCTGTCAGCGGCGCCTTCATCCAGCAGACTCTCGAACGGTTGTTTTCAACGCCCCCGGAAATTCTGGCGCAGGCGCGCGAAGCGATCCAAACCGAAAAGCGATGACCCACAACTGGAGAGCGCGTTGGTGCGGAGCCATCCGATCAGCAAAAATCGTTCCCAATTGAAATGAAAACAATGACCACACCCGATCTCAGTCAACGCACCGCACTCGTCACCGGCGCCGCAGGCGGCTTGGGGAGCGCGATGGCGTCCGCGCTAGCCGAGTGTGGCGCACATGTCGTTCTCGTCGATCTCGATTCCGCGAAACTGGAGGGCGTGCTTGCCCGGCTTCCCTTGGAGACCCGCTCCCGCGCGCGGTCGTTCGTGGCGGACATCAGCGATCCTTCGCACGCTCAGAAGACGACCGAATTCGCCAGAGGCCTGACCGGGCGGCTCGATATTCTTGTCAACAATGCAGCGATTGGTCCAACTGTGCTCGAAAACTCACCTGCGTCCCGATCCCTGAGGTTCTGGGAGTCGGACGAAGCGCTTTGGAGACGAAGCGTTGACGTGAACGTCAACGGGACGTTTTTGATGGCCCGTTTCGCAGCGCAAGCAATGATCGAAAATGGCTGGGGAAGGATCATCAATATCTCTACGAGCCTGTCCACGATGCAGCGCGCCGCGACATCACCCTATGGCGTGACGAAAGCGGCGATCGAGGCGGAGACCCAGATTTGGTCGAGGGACCTTGAGGGGACAAACGTCACCGTAAATACGCTACTCCCCGGAGGCGCAGTGGATACAGCTTTCGTATCTGCAGCTACGCGTGTTGCGGCGCAAGAAGGCAAAGTGAAGTTGCTCGCGCCGGACGTGATGATCCGCCCGCTTCTCTATCTTGTTTCGAGAAATGCCGACGAAGTCACTGGCGGTCGATTTGTGGCAAGCCGCTGGGACGAGTCGGACGGCATTGAGCGCGCGCAATTACGAGCCCGGGAACAGGCATTTGCTGGAGCCTGAGGGGAGGCGATTGAAGACCAAGCTGCAAACTTTATGTAGGGCAGTGATCGGATCAGATTGCGGGACCGAATCGCCTAGTTTGCGCCACGAACGAACGTAGCAGACGCCGCATTATTTCCGAGATTTGCCTCCAGCGCTTCCAAAGCATGAAGCGTTTTATGCTTAGCCCTGTTCCAACCCATGATCATCACAACGGAAGAATCCGGACATACTGATCATTGTTGCCCGACGCCGCGGGCGCTACATGGGGCCATTGCAAGTTTACAATTCCCCCTTCTTCATGCGTGTAAATGTGACGCTTGAATTAGGGAGTAGAAGCCAGCAAGATGAGAACAATAAGTTTATGGGAGGGCCGTGATGCTCCGTTTCCGATTGTTTGCAACGTCAGCTTTCGCCTTAGCCATCTTCTCAACCAGTCTGAGCACGCCTCGGGCGAGTGATTTCTACAAGGACAAGGCTCTAACCATCCTCGTAGGATACTCGCCTGGCGGCGTCTATGACATCCAGGCCCGTATTTTTTCTCAGCACATCGGGAAATCTATTCATGGTGAACCCAAGGTCATCGTACAAAATATGCCGGGCGCGGGGAGCCTCAAGGCTGCAAATTATCTCTACAAAATAGCGCCTCAGGACGGCACCTACATTGGTTCATTTGCGAACGGTCTGATCACTCAGCAGCTCTTCGATCCGGAAGGCATCCAGTTTGACGCCCAAAGGTTCAAGTGGATCGGCAGTTCCATGTCCGAGACTAACATTGTCTACGCTTGGCATACGACGGACTTCACGAGCATGGCTGACGTTCAGGCGCGCGAAATGGTCGTTCCTGGCACCGGCGCTGGAGCCAACAGCGTGACCCTCCCAAAGATCATGAATGCAGTGCTTGGCACGAAGTTTCGCGTCGTGGCCGGCTACCCGGGTGCGGCAGAAACAATGCTTGCGATCGAGCGGGGTGAGGCACAGGGACACGCGGGTGGAACACTAACAAACCTCAATGCATCGAAGCCGACCTGGCTTGCGGAGGGCAAAGTCCGCATACTTGGTCAGATCAGCCTCAAGAAGCATCCAAATCTCCAGCAAACGCCACTTATCATCGAGATGGTGACCAACCAGCACGACAAGGCTGCGCTTCATCTCATGCTGGCGAAGCAGGCTGTCGCCTTTCCGCTTGCTGCGCCGCCGGAAACTCCATCTGACCGTCTGGCCGTGCTGCGGGCTGCGTTCGTGCAAACAGTGAACGACAGTAAATTCAGGGCGGCGGCGGCGAAATTCAACATCGAACTGGATCTAACAACGGGCGAAGAGATCGAGACCCTCGTCCAGTCAATCTTCGACAGTCCGCCACACGTCATCACTCGCGCGCGCGCGCTCATTATATCAGCGCAGAAGTGACCGACATCATGGGTGATGAGTTTGTGTGAAAAGGTTGACAGGAAGCTCGATGCCCAGACCACGCGCCTTGGCAAGGTCGTAAGCGACTTTGCCAACGGCAGCAAACTGAATACCCAGCCCCGAACTCGGGCCGGTGCCGCTACCACCAAACAACGTGATTTCCTCATCACAGACTCTGCCTGGCGCGACGCCTGCGACGATATCGCCAAGTGCGCGCAATTTTCCATCAAAAGACGGGTTGTATCGCTTTGTCTTTTCCGAATTGAATGGCGATTCTGGCGACGCTTTCTGTTGAAAGTGGAGCGACTTCTCGAACGCACGTATTCCGATGATATCGGCGCGCTCGAGAGTTCGCACGTCCAGTTCGCCCGCTTGCAGCGAGTTGACGTGCTGACCGGGTACTAGCCAATCACCATCGAATACAGGCTCCGATGAGTTCGTAGCACACGCGACAATATCGGAGCCGGCTACGACGTCTCGTGGTTCCTCGGCGATCTGCACCTCAAACTGAAATCGTTCACTGAGCTTTCTTGCAAAAATCTTCTTGTTGACCGGATTGAGACTGAACACCTTCAAAAGCTTGAGCGGACGTATCCTGGCCAGCGCTTCGACTTGAGGAAGCGCCTGCCAACCGCTTCCAAACAAGCCGACGATCTCTGCATCCTGGCGGCTCAGGTATTTGGCTGCGACCCCGCTTGTCGCTCCTACTCGCATTCTCTGCAGGCCGGCTTCCTGCATAATAGCCAAAGGCTCAGTCGTGTTTATATCGAATAAAATAATGAGGCCCACATAACGCCCTCCCGGCGCAAGCGGCAGCTTCTCTTCACGCATTTTTCCAAGGTGATCCTGCGACTGAAGAACCTCTGAACTGAGGCGCAGAGCATGTACCCCATACCTGGGGACGCAGCCGTCCATTGATTTGAAATTGTAGAATGTCCCAGGCGCCAGATGTGTATATGTGTGCGATCTTGGCCGACTGACCGCCTGTCCGAGTCCGAAGTCGCGAAACGTCTCTTCTATGACACGGAGACAATCAGGCATTTCGATAATTTTCTCGATATCGTCTTCGGTCAGAATGAGAGTCATCGGTGTACTTTCTGAATATCGAGGCTGCGCAACATGGAAATCGGAAGGCTCTGCTCGCGTCCAGACGCCTGGCGAGCGCAAGTCATTTTGCAAACCTGCGTGTCGGTGGTCTCAAACCAAGGTTATCTCGCAAAGTAAGGCCTCGATACGCCCACTTTCGCAGCCCACGACGTTGCAATTCGGGTAGGATCATCTCGACGAAGTCCTGAAGACCACCTGGAAAGACCGAGGGCATGATGTTGAAGCCGTCTGCTGCTCCGCCTTCAAACCACTCCTGCATCATGTCTACAATCGTTTTTGGCGTACCCACGATCTGGAAGTGGCCGCGCGCGCCTGCGACGCGTTGATAGAGTTGCCTGATTGTCAGGTTCTCACGCCGGGCCAGATCCCCGAGAAGGTCCGCACGGGTAATTTTGCCAACCTGTGTCTCTGGAATCTCGGGAAGGTGGTCATCCTCAGAGAAGGCGGTAAGGTCAACACCCATGTAGTGAGAAAGCATCTTCAGGCCAACCGCCGCTGGTATGAGATCCTGCAGGAGCTGATGCTTCTCCTGCGCCTCCTCCATCGTCCGCCCCACCACAGGATTCAGTCCAGGCATAATCTTTAGATCATCCGGCAGACGACGATAGTTTTCAAGCCGCTTCTTGACGTCTGTGTAGAACGCCCTCGCGCCATCGATGCTGGTGCTCGCTGTGAAGATCACATCCGACGTCTCGGCAGCGAGTTCGCGCCCTTCCTCAGATGCGCCAGCCTGAACCATGATCGGGTGATGCTGAGGTGACGGAGGAACGTTCAGCGGGCCCTGAACGCTGAAGTACTCGCCCTTGTGATTGAGCACATGGAGCTTTGATGGATCGAAGAAAAGCGCACTCTCCTTGTCTCGTAGGAATGCGTCGGGCTCCCAGCTGTCCCACAGCCCGCGAACGACGGAAGCGAATTCCCTGGCGCGGCGATACCGCTCCAGCTTTGGCAGATGCATTTCACGACTGAAGTTCCGCGCCTCCGCCTCATGCGCAGAGGTCACCAAGTTCCAGCCGGCGCGTCCCCCCGTCGCATAATCCAGTGAAGCAAATCGGCGGGCTACATGGAAAGGCTCATCATATGTGGTGCTCGCGGTGCAGACGAGGCCAATATGGGTGGTCACTGCGCCGAGGCCCGAGAGCAGAGTGTAGGGGTCGATTCTAGCGATGGTGCCGAGCCGGCAGAGGCTCTCGTTTGAGCCTTCCCATAGTGTAGCTATATCAGCGCAGAACAGGAGATCGAAGCAAGCGGCTTCCGCGATCTTCGCTATCTGTGCGAAATGTTGGAAGCTTCCATCGGCATTCGCTTCCGGGTGACGCCATGCAGCAACATGGTGCCCGGTGGGCCGCAGAAACAACCCCAAACTCATCTCAGCCATCGATCACCTTTTCCATTCCAAAAGCGCCGCGGTTCTATCAAGAGTTTTGGGGGACAGGCGCGCCGCCTTCAGAACCACTTCCTCGAGTTCGGAAGCCGATTGTGACTTGATCAGGAGACCTGCTTTGCGAGCCTCCTCGATGAATGCCGGGTCGTCGACCATCAGCGCCCACGCGGATCGCAACTCAGCCATGCGTTCTTTTGGAACCTCAGCCGCCAGCCAATATGCATAACCAATCGCGATCGGAAGACCTATGAGGAATGCTATTTCTTTGTCTTCCGCCGAGGACACGACATCCTGCAAAAGTGGCACACCCGGAACTGCGGGCTCTGGATCAAGCCCAAATTGAATGATGTAGTTCAGCTTCTTTTCCTTGATCCAATCCGGGTTGTTGCTAACCAGGCTCGCCCAGGAATTGCCGCCGCGGCCCTCGACCTCGCCTCTCTCCAGCGCCAGATTGATATCAGCACTGCCCCCTGAATAGCCGTTGATGACCTTGAATTTTGTCCCAATCAGATTGTTCAGCAGCGTAGGAAAGATGTGTGAATCTGAATTCATTCCTGATCCGCCCATGATCGTCTCGCGCTGGAGAGCGTCCTTGAGCGTCTTGGTGGGACTTGTGTGCCACGTTGTCAGAAAGCCATTCGAGCTGACGATGGATCCAAGCCAATTGAACTTCGATGCGTCGAATTGTGCGGCCGAGCCTCCGAGCAATTGATACATCGGCATGTTCTGATTGACGGCTGCAACGACTGTGCCGTCCTTGGGAGCGTTCACATAGACATAATTAGCAGCTCTCACACTGCCAGCCCCGGTCATATTCTGGACGATCATCTGCGGGACGCCGGGAACGTGTCTCCCCATATGACGGGCGATCAGACGCGCATAGGCGTCGTAGCCGCCACCCGCAGCAAACCCGCAGATGACAGTGATGGCCTTACCTTTGTAGTAGGGTGAGGCATTCTGCGCCTGCGCTGTGGCGATGATGGCGCTGCCGAACACCGCCGCAAGAAGAATACGTTTCATTTCGACTTCTCCATCGTATTGTCAGGCCCATACCGGTTCTCCCCCAACATGCCTCGCCGGGTCCGTTGTCCAGCAATTTTCGCGACAGAACTTTCCTCGTTCGCTCGACAATAGCCGCTGTAGTCTTCATCGCAGCATGACGCGGGCTTGAGGGTATTGCGAGCCTGCGAATAGAGGTAGCCGCGTGAACATCCTCCAGCACGAATGAACTCATGCCCCGAGCGCAGGGGGTCTGGTGAGGCCGAAGTGATCGCGTAGAGTTGGCCCATCGTATTCGGATCTGAACAGGCCCCGTCGCCGAAGTATTGGCAATACACCATTGATCAAGAGTTCAAACCCCTGGGGCATATAAGGTGGATTGAAGACGAAACCATCACAAGCCCGCGCTTTAATGCGAGCTTCAAGCTGGTCAGCCAATTGCTCCGGCGATCCGACCGGCGTCCAGTGTCCAGCCCGGCTCGTCGCACGAACCCGGAGAAGCTCGCGAATCGTCAGCTTTTCTTCCAGCGCCAATTTTCGATAGTTATCGTATTGCCCTTGCCCCATCCCGCCCACGGAATCGCTCTGGAGCAGTTCCGGCGGAATGTGAGAATCAAGGCCTAGGCCGGATAGACTAACTCCGAGCGTGACTTCAAGACTTGGGATTGCGGCGCTGTAATTGACGAGGTCGGCCAGTTCGTCCCGGAGCGCGATCGACTCACCCTCCGTGGGCGCAATGATTGGACTGACCCCCATGAGAATCTTGACATGGTTCGGATCACGACCTCGCTGCCCTACACGGCGTTTCATATCGGCGTAAAATTGCTGCAAGAATTCGAGATTTTGGTTTGATATAAAGATGACTTCGGCGTGCGCCGCCGCAAACTGCCGGCCGGCTTCCGACGCGCCGGCCTGAACCAGAACCGGCCGCCCTTGCGGCGGCCTCGGAAGGTTCAACGGTCCTTCGACCTGGAAATGTTGCCCTCGGAATCTGATAGGACGGATTGCGTCAGCCTTGGCATACACGCCGGCGTTCCTGTCAGCGACAATGGCGTCATCACGCCAACTGTCCCACAGACCCTTTACGATCTGAACATGCTCCTCAGCTCGGGCGTATCGCTGTTCATGATCGGCAAGACGTTCGGGGCCGAAATTGCGTCCGCCACCAACGGAGGTGACGATGTTCCACCCTGACCTGCCCTTGCTCAGGTGGTCGAGCGACGCGAACTGACGCGCCACGTTATAGGGCTCGGTAAACGTCGTCGACGCTGTGCCGATCAGCCCTACGTTTTGGGTCACCGCCGAAATAGCGCTCAACAAAGTGAGTGGCTCAAGCTTGCCGACTGCTCCTCCACTACTCACCTGGCTTGGGGCCAGCTCCACGGTGTCAGCGACGAAAAGAGCATCAACTTTACCGCTCTCGGCCCAACGCCCCAGTTGAGCGTAATTCTCGAAAGAGAACTGATTGAGCCAGTTGCCAGATCGCCGCCATGCACCTGCGGTGCCCATCGATCCAATCATTATTACGACATGCATAGTCTGAGATCCCAGTTCTTGATGGATGCTCGCGAATGCTCAGAACGGAACACTTGGCCTGCAGAACACGCCCTCTGGATCGTGACGACGCGTCTGATGAAACCTGGCAGGAGCCTGCCAACTAAGGCGAAACGCCATAGGCCTGTGTCAATTGCATGACCCTTCGCGGCTCCGTAGCGACGCTCAACGGCGGTTATGTGCGCCACGATCCCATGTGCTGATCGAAGGTATGGCAAACTGATCAATACAAAGCCCGCCGAGCGGGACGATCGCGTCCCTTGCAAAAATGCGAACCGCATATCGGTGAGATGCCTCCCCCGACCAAAATAGCCAATGATCCTGCTAAAAATCCGGAGCTTGATGATCGCGCCTACCTGACCGCCAGCCGCTGTGCTCAGAAACAAATCGCACAGGCATGAGAGGCGCTCACATGAGAGGCGCTCGGCAGATGCTTCCTTGTGGCTGAACGGCGCGGCCGGCGCCCCGAAACGTTGCCCGACCATTCCCGCTAAGAATAGAACGGGGTTGGAACCTGGATCGGGCCATAGCCTTGCCAATATTTATTCGTTTCCGGGACGTAACGGCCCTGGAGGAAACCGCCACTCCTCTCACTACGGGCGATCAGCGCGACAACACGCTCGCCAGCGCTGGCCTCCGCATGAATTTCCCATGGGCGCACGAGATCTATCTCGCCCGGAACACACTC
>CANMLK010000116.1 GCA_947498445.1 Beijerinckiaceae bacterium | reverse complement strand
AAGAATTCAGGTCCGCCAAGTCTGACTGGAATGTTTCACGACTCCTCCGCATCGTGGTGTGTTCGCTTGCGCTGCTGCCGTCGGCTCCCGCTATGGCTACCTCCGACCCTGATGCCATGGCAGCACATTACAAGAGCAAAACGATCAGTCTGCTGATCGGGACAACGCCCGGGAGCGGTGCTGATTTGCAGGCGCGCATCATCGCGCGACATCTGGCGCCCAACATCCCCGGGCGCCCGCGCGTCGTGCCCCAGAATATGCCGGGCAGCGGTTCCGTCGTCATGATGAACTATCTCTACTCCGTCGCCAATCGCGACGGGACGGCAATGGGAATCACGGTGGGCGGTATTTATATGCGACACATCATGGGCGGACAGGGCGTTCGCCACAACCTCTCGGAGATGATCCCGATCTACAATCCTGAAGGGGGCGGAGCGGTGATCTTCGCTTCATCCAAGACCGGCATCACGAGGCCTGCCGACATAGTAAAGGTAAACAGGATTTTGTACTTCGGCTTCCAAAATGCGGAAGGGAACTCGGCGATGCTCGGGCAGGCGGGATTCCGAATGCTGGGGATTCAGTACAAGGGGATCCCCGGCTATAAAGGCTCTCACGATGTGTCGCTCGCAACCGAGCGCGGTGAGTTGGACCTCGGCTGGAATACGCCAGGCGCATACAAGACGCTGATCAAGCCGAAGGTCGCCGCCGGGGTGGTCGTCCCGATCTTCCAGACAGGCATATGGAACCCGGCAGACAATCGCATCTATCCCGATCCCGATCTCCCCGACGTGCCGACATTTGACGCGCTGTATAGAGAAATAAATGGTACCGACCCATCCGGGCCGTTATGGGACGCCTGGTTCGCTCCGCTGATCTCATACGCGCGCTTTACGATGTTCCTCCCGCCAAAGGCACCTCAAATCGCAATTGATGCACTTAACGTCGCCTTCGAAGCAACCTGCAAAGACGAAAAGTTCGTCGAGGAGCTTGAGCGAGCCGAACTGAGTTCGAAATGCTACTTAAAGGATGAGGCGAGAGCAATATCGGAGCGCTCTGCATACGCGCCCCCGGAAGCAATCAAAGTGCTCGAAGAACTTCTGAAAAACTAACAGGCTCATTGGCTGCAGTGGACCCATATCTTCCGCTCCACGAGGACCGCATGGAAATCCGTCGGATCGGTAACTCTGGCCTCAAAGGATCCCTAGTCGGCCTCGGGGGTAATAATTTCGGGGGTCGGCTGGATAAAGCCGCATCGAAGTCCGTAGTTCACCGCGCGTTGGACTTGGGAGTAACCTTCTTCGATACTGCGGACGCTTATGGCAAGCGCGGCGGTGGAGAAGCGGGCTTGTCAGAGACATTCCTCGGGGCGGCGCTTGGTGTTCGCCGCAAGGAGGTTGTGATTGCAACAAAGTTCGGGAACGCTATGGACCCCGAGCGTCGGCTCTCAGGTGCATCGCGGCGGTACATCGTACACGCAGTCGAGGCTAGCTTGCGCCGGCTGAACACGGACTGGATAGATCTATACCAGTTGCATAGTCCTGACCCGTTCACACCGATTGAAGAAACTCTTCGCGCGCTTGATGATCTTGTGCGTTCGGGCAAGGTTCTCTATGTCGGCTGCGCGAATCTTCCCGCATGGCAGTTCGTCCATTCTCAATGGACAGCGCGTCACTGCCATCTGTCGCAGTACGTTTCGTGTCAGAACGAGTATTCGCTCATCAATCGGAAAATCGAGTTGGAGTTGCTGCCGGCTGCAAATGTACATGGGGCTTCGATTTTGCCGTACTATCCCTTAGCAAGTGGGCTTCTGACGGGTAAGTACCGACCAACTCACGAACCGCCAGCGGGCAGCAGGTTTGCAAATCCGGAGCGGTTTGAGAAACGCTTCATGACGGAGCATGTCACCCGAACCGTTGAACGCTTACGAACCTACGCCGAGGAGCGTGGTCGAACGCTTCTTGAGCTTGCGATGAGCTGGTTGGCCAGTCAGCCTCATGTTGGGTCCATCATTGCGGGAGCGACGTCACCAGAACAGGTGTCAGCCAACGTGGGCGCAGCGAGTTGGAGATTAACGAGTGAACAGCTTGGCGACGTTGACCAGATTACCGCACCCAACTAGCGCGCGATTGCTCACAATTGCGACGGTTACATTTCCACATTGTCTGCTTCTGACGAGCGCCATCGTCAAGTCCATACCAACTTGCAGCATACTGGCGTGTCTTATTGCCTATGCCAAGTTGTGAAGCGAGAAACCTTGTCAATAAATTTGTGGCATCCGAAACTCAATCGATGACTTGCAGAGGAAGCACCCAATGGCCGCTCTTACTTTTCCCGTAGGCCTCGTTGCCCTCACCTTTAGCGCGGGTATAGTGCTGGCTCAGGATAGTGTTGCGAACTTCTATTCTGGGCCTGGCAAGCAGATGAAGATCGTTGTACGCACAACCGCTGGCGGCGACTACGATAGTCTTTCTCGTGTAATTGCCCGCCACTTGGGCAGGCACATACCGGGCACTCCTAGCATCGTTGTCCTCAACATGCCGGGGGGGGGCGGAATCGTTGCAGCAAATTATCTCGGCGAGGTGGCGCCGCGCGACGGGACGGTCCTGTCCATCGTTGGCCAGGGGCTCGTCGTTGATCAGGCTCTCGGTCTTTCACCGCAGTTCAAAACGGACCTTCGGAACTTCAACTGGATATCAAATGTCGTTTTCTCAAACCCGGTACTTTGCGTCTGGCATACTTCGGACACGAAGACGCTAAGCGACGCGCGCCGCAGACCAACGACACTCGGCACGACTGGGGCGGGTTCCGTCTCTGTACAATTTCCTACTTTCTACAATAATGTCCTCGGCACGAAGTTTAAGCTCGTTGCCGGCTACCCGGGCGGACAGGAAATCAACTTGGCGATGGAACGCGGCGAGGTCGAAGGCCGGGGGTCGAACACCTACGCCAGCTATATGTCGTCTACGCCGGACTATTTGCCTAAGAAGCTACTGATTCCGTTGATCCAGATTGGCATGGAAAAAGAATCAGGGCTTGGCGACACGCCCCTCCTGCGCGAGCTACCTGTGGCTCCTGAGCATAAGGAACTCGTCGAGTTTATGTCGAAAGGCGCTACAATGGGTCGTCCGCTTGCCACAAGCCCTGCCGTTCCTATGGAGCGGGTGAGTGCGCTTCGAAGCGCGTTCGATGCGATGGTGAAGGATCCCGAGTTTCTCGCGGACGTAGAGAAGCAAAGGCTTGAAGTCCGCCCAATGTCCGGGGCGGATCTGGAGACCCTGGTGCGAGAGATTATTGGCGCGCCAGACCATGTAAAAGAGAGGGTGAAGGCGTTTATCGAGCCAGGACCCAATGAAAAACTTTAAGCCAATTGGACGGAGAGAAACCCTATGAATGTTGCTGAAGCAATTGCCCGGGCGCTTGTCGCCGAAGGAATTAGGTTCGCGGCGGGCCTCGCAGGCACCCATGTCGGACATATGCTAAAGGCGATCGCTGATCAGGAGAATATAGATGTAATGTATGCGCGGCAGGAACGCGCGGCGTTCGACATGGCTGACGGCTTCGCGCGGGCTAGCGGCAAGCCAGCGGTTGTTTTTTCGGATTCAGGGCCTGCCGCTGTTAATACGATGGGCGGACTTGTCAATTCCTGGGGTGACTCGACACCCGTTCTTTTCCTGGCAGGCCATACGAATGTGAACCTTACAAGCTTCCGCGACACGAAGGAAATTCCATTCCTGGAGGTATTCAAGCCTGTAAGCAAATGGGCCGCCCTTGTCACACATCCTGAGCAGCTATCAGAGATCCTACGCCGCACATTCATGGCGCTCCGATCAGGACGGCCGGGTCCCGTCGTCCTTGGACTTCCTCATGATGTTCAAGCGATGGAGGTGGGAGATTTCGTGTACGAGCCCTTAGGCTCCAGAGCACAACTCCGCAGTGCGGCCGACCCCGACCGGGTGAGCGAAGCCGTACACATGATCGCGAACGCTCGAAACCCGTATTTTTATATTGGCGCCGGGGTCCTCTTTTCTGAAGCTTCAGGCGAGGCTGTCGAGTTGGCAGAAGTTTTCACTCTACCCGCCGCAACGACTCTTAATGGAAAGAGCGCCTTTCCCGAAGACCACGAATTATCTCTCGGGTTAGGCGGTTACATCCGAGGACGCTATCACACGTATCCAGCGGCCAAGATCGCAGAAGAGGCGGATCTAATAATTGCGGTGGGATGCGGCTTTAAATTCGAAGCCACACGCCGAAAACCACGCTCGAGCGTAAAGCTTATTCAAATCGACATTGATCCAGCCGAGATTAACCGCGGGCAAAGGGCGGATATTGCCCTACAGGGAGATGCACGGTTAGTTCTTCGTCAGATGATCGACTGCGCCAAACAAGTGATCGGACCGGAAATATTGAGACCAGTCAAGGCCCGCCTTGATCGTATTCAAGCGCTCAAGAAGGAGTGGGAGACACTGTGTGCGCCGATCACGCAATCTCAAGAGATGCCTATGAATCCCTTTAGGGTCACACGCGAACTCTGTTCATTGATTGATCCTTCAAAGACCATCATGTTGCACGACGCTGGTACCGTTCGAGGTACGGTTTGTTACCATTATCCAGCAATCCGGCCGCGCAGCTTCCTTGGTTTCGGGGCTCAAAGTTCGATGGGTTGGTCGCTGGGAGCCGCTTTCGGCGCTAGCAAGGCCCACCCTGACAAGCTGGTAATTGCAGTGATCGGGGAGGAGGCGTTTCACGAGACTGCCATGGACATCGAGACCTCGGTCCGCAACAACGCGCCAGCTCTGATCTTGATAAAAAACAATCGGAAGAAGGTCGATATGTCGAGCCCGAACGACAGAAGACTTGATTATATTCGGTTTCACAGCGGGATAGATATCTGCGCTTTTGCGCGGGCCATGGGAGCTGAAGCTATCCGCATCGAGCGGCCTGACGAGCTTAAATTGAAGCTCTGTGAGGCAATCGCCCACGTGAAAGCCGGACGCACCACCGTCGTCGAGGCCGTGACGACGCGTGCGCCGCCCACCCTTGACAGCCTTTGGGCGAAGTAACCCTAGCCGAACTCTCCGCCAATCATAAGGTAGCTCATGATGGCGGGAGTTTCTGATTTGACACCCCAGGAGTGCCAATTTCCACATTGAATGACCACGTCGCCCTTATTGAGCACTACCTCGCTGTCTTCAAGGATTAAAACACGATCTCCTTCAAGACAGATCGCATAGTCTACTGAGGGAGTCCGGTGCATTCCTTCGACTTTGCTCCCTTGAAGCCGTTCCGTGCCCCCGCCTATATCCATTGCGACGGACGTCGTTGCGTCAGTGATAGCAGCGACGGGCGCTTTCGATTTTGTGGGTGCGGAATACGAAATCCGCCAATTTGCCCCTGAGAATGGTGGCGAATGCGCGACGACCCGCCCCTTGCAACCAAAGTCGACGTTTCCCTTAAGCCGGGCGGGCGCCTCATCGAGGGTCCAGAGTTCATGAAACCAGGAGCCAGAGGGTCGAGGGAAGCGGTTAGGCGTCGGCCCATCAGATATAACGCAGGACCGCCCATGCCAGTCGTAACCCGCAACCACACGACGTAGGATGCCGGCAATCTCCGGCGGGGGGGCGATGTCCTCAGAAGCCTTGGCTGCCATAGGTGGCGGGAGAGCCAACTCATCCACCGCATATAGCTGATTCATAAAAAGGATGGCTGGTGCATCGGTGTGATTTTTCCATGCATGGGCGACACCGTTGACTATCACGCACGTGCCAGCCCCTATAAGCACTTCCTGAGTTTCCAGGATTAGCGTGATCTCGCCCTCTAACAAATAGCAAAGGTCTTGGGAAGAAGTGCGCATCATATAGGGATGCCCGCCTTTGACCCGCGCGCTCGAACTCTGCATCGTTTCGAACCACGCTACGACCTCCGACTCGGTAACACGGCCGATATAATTTCGTTCCGGCGGATATTCGACCACGCGGCATGCCGTACCGTTAGCCGGAGGCTCAAGCTGGTGAGGGCTGTTCAGGGTTTCTCGCACCCCCTTCACTCGAGCAGGCGCGGAATCAGTGACCCAGAGGCGCGTTGACGCAAAGCCGGGACGTGCTGGATCTAAGACAACGTCCGGCGATGGGCCGTCGCTCAAGACGACGGCCTTCCCAGTGTCGTCATTTCCAGCTACTATACGGCGGACCGTTTTGACCATATTATCTCGCCTTTCCTTGCCGTGACTGATGATTTTTCAATTATGCTAGTTAAAGCGATTGCTTTGCAAGGGGCGCGTCGCGCTGACCGGCTTCTTGAACTGCTCCCCTAAAAACTGGACCGCTTTTAAGTAGAGTTTTCCGCGCTACAATTCCTCAGCCGGGAGGAGCGGAAGACCATGAAAGCCCCGAAGTCTTGGAACGCCAGAAGGCGTTCATTCTTAAACAGAGCGTCGATGGCGTTCCCGTCGCCGACATCTGCCGCAAGGCGGGGATCAGCCAGGCGATGTATTTCAACTGGAAATCAAAATACGACCGGCCGTTGCCGATTGAGATACGGCGACTGAAGCTTCGAAGACGAGAACGCAAGGCCGCGAGTTCTATTTTCTTTCGTTTGGGCCTGGGGTTGTGAATAGCTTCACCTTATCCTTTGTCGCCTGAGGCACCTCAACCATATCTCTGATGATACCGTCGATGATCTGCCAAGGCTGCACCTCAATGCTTAACCCTTGCCGCTCGGCTTCTACAATAAATGTAGGATCTTTGAAGGTAGCGGTAAGGGCTGTTCGCAATGCGGCAAGACGTTCTGGCGGCACGCCTGGTGTCGTGGCAAGGGGTCGGCCCAATCCAGCGCTTTTAGACATAAAGTCGACTATCGGCTTATCTTCCGGCTTTACCGGCTGATCGAGGAGCAACGGCGTATCCAGCAAACCAACTTCCTTCCTCAAGCCAATCTGAATCAAAGGGATTACGATTTTTTGGGGGATGAAGGTGGGATTTGACGCCATGTACCCGGCGTAAGTGTTTGATGCACGTCCTTCGATCTCTCCTCGCTCCATAGCCAGATTGATCTCCTGGCCACCCGGATATCCCGTTATCAGTTTGAATTTGGTTCCGAGTACATTGTTGTATAACGTTGGAAAATGTACCGATACGGATCCTGCGCCTGTCGCTCCCAAGACAGTTTCCCGATGCATAGCGTCTTTGAGGCTTTTTGTAGCTGACGTGTGCCACACAACGAGTATAGGATTCGACGGAGCGAAATTTGCGATCCAACTGAGGTCTCTTAGGTCAACCTTAAGGCCTGGAGATAAGCCGAGAGCTTGATCAGCAAAAAGTCCTTGGCCGATAATTGATAGCACAGTGCCGTCGCGCGGCGCGACAAGGCCTACATAGTTCGCCGCGGAAATTCCGCCTCCACCTGGCATATTGACTGCAGCCAAAGATGGATTTCCTGGGATATACTTTCCCATATGACGCGCCAGAATTCTCGTAGCGAGATCATATTCTCCGCCAGGAGAGGTTCGGACAATGAAGCGCATCTGCTGCCCCGGCCCGGCATAAAACGCCTCTACGGAAGCATCAGCTGAAACGCTGTTCGGTGCTAGGAGAAAGCCCGCGATAGATAGATATCCAGCCCATAAACGGATCCGTTGACGACATGCATTTTTCTGCATCTCCGAGCTCCCAGGTTATCCACACCGCTTACGCTCATCTGCACGAGTGAGGAACATCTAATTCTTTAGTAATTCCATAAGCGCCTTGACTGCCTCTGACGGCGCGTGCGCAGACCGTTCGGTGATTGCCTTTGATTCTTCTCCAAGATAACACTTTTCGCTTAGCTCAGCCTGTCTCAGGTCTTCGATCATCCTTTGATCACCGCATGCCATCTCCAATCCGGCGTTCAGTGCGTCGATCGAAATCAAGGGGACTTTAGGCGGAAGAAAAATGGTAAATCGCGCAGATGAAATCAAAGGAGCGAACCAAGCCTCCCATAATGGTCCGGATGGTCCGATTCCCTTGATCTCCCGAAAGAGAGCTTCGAATGTCGGAACGTTCGGGAGATCGGGGTCAGGCGTGATCGTGTTGTCACGCGGGTTCCAAATTCCACTCTGGAAAATTGGAACGACGATTCCCGCGTCGACCTTTGGCTGAATCATTGTCTTGTAGGTGCCAGGCGTATTCCATCCAAGATCGAGTTCACCCCGCTCCGTCGCCAGAGATACATCGTGAGAACCCTTATAGCCGCTGATGGCTTTGTAGTTGATACCGAGCATGCGCAGGCCTGCTTGGCCAAGTACGGCAGAATTCCCTTCTTGATTCTGGAAGCCGAAGTGAAGGATCCTATCGACCTTCACGACATCAGTCGGCTTTTTTATGCCCGTCTTTGCAGAAGCAAAAATGACCGTTCCACTTCCCTCCGGGTTATAGATCGGAGTCATTTCGGACAGTTTGTGCCTGATGCCTTTCGATCCGAAAATATGCCGCATGTATATTCCGCCGACGGTGATGCCCATCGCCGTGCCGTCGCGGTTAGCTACATTGTACAGGTAGTTCATCATCACCACAGAGCCGCTGCCCGGCATGTTTTGTGGAACGATACGAGGACTGCCAGAGATGTATGGGCCCAAGTGTCGCGCGATGATCCTGCCTTGCAAGTCTGCGCTGCTGCCGGGGGTCGTGCCAATCAGCAGATTTATCGTCTTGCCCTTGTAATATAGTGCCATTTCTTCTGTGCTCGGCGCGGCATTCGCCGAGGGAGGCGTAAGAACGAGATGAAGCGCGACGAGGCTAGAAGTCAACGATCCGCATCGGCTCAGAGCTCGACCGATTTCGTTCATCACAGCCTCCGAAGTTGACGAGCTCTAAGATTTAACCTTCAAAAACGTTTCACATGTCAACATTAATTCGAGCGCTGTCCTTGCTGAGCCAAGCAGTTTTAAGAACCGAACACCTGGCGGATGCCGGACTCAAGCTGATTCAGAAAAGACAGTCGCATTATTCAACCCGAACATCAGAGGGGAGATCGCTCGTCTCTACGTTTGTCTGAGCATGTTTTCCGGCCGTCCACCCCCCCGCCGATAATGTGCGTTGTGCGGTACACGCGGGAACTGCCTCCAGTTCAGTGGCAAGTGTGTCATTAATCCGGTTGAAATAGCCGAACACGCCAATAACCGAAAGTATCTCGACAACCTGGTCGTCGCTCCAGTGAGCCCGAAATTCCGCGAAGTCACTGTCTGTCACGGAATTAGGCGTGACGGAGGCTTTTGTCGCAATTCGCAGAGCGATTCGCTCAGCTTCGTTAAAGTATGGACTCGTTTCGTAATTGTATACGGCAGCGATTTTCTCTTCGGAAACACTGTCCTCAAGAGCAAAATTCGCGGTATGTGCGGTACAGTAATTACATCCGGAACTCATGCTTGAGGCTTGTGCTACGAGAGCTTTGAAATCTGATGGAACGAGCCCCGGCCCCATCACCACACGACGTAGGGCTTGGTGGGCACGCACGATGTCAGGCCGACGCGCCATCGTTTGCACAAAGTTTGGCACCGGACGACCTCGCTTTTCCGCCGCCAGGAACTGATCTTCAAATTCGGGCATTTGGGACCGGGGCAGGGGCTCTAGACGCGGCAATGTTCGTTCCTCCCAAGTTTTTATTTATTTGAACTGGCAGTCTAAAATTTGAAGTGCAACACCCGGCCTTTGGATTTCGTTGTAGCGCACATTTGCAGCAGCCGCCATCGTAAAGCACACGTCGTTGGAGCGCGACCGACCGCTAACGCCAAAGTCCTCCAACGCCGCAAGACATGCACGATGAAGAAATAGCGCGGGAGCTCGATAAGGTTACGCTTCAATAGTCGCCATGTGCTGGACCGCGAGATAACTGAACGTGAGCGCGGCAGCGATTGTCATTCCCGGCTGGTATCCGAGACCAGTTTCCGTGTGGACCGTTGAATTCCCGCTGGCGTAGAGACCGGGCATCGGGTGACGACGGAGATGCATTACCTGCCCATTAACATTCGTATCCAAACCGGCCGACCCAGCCGGGCTCGGGTGAAGTTCGATTCCGTAGAACGGCGGTTTGATAAGCGCGCCAAGTCTCGGGTTCTTCCCGGCGGCATGTTTATCCTCGGCGAGCTTCCACAATTCATTTCCCCGCCCGAAGTCCTCGTCATTTCCTATGTCAACGAACCGATTGAAGAGATCTTTCGTCTTCGAAAGCCCCTCTGGATCGATATCAAGCTTCTGTGCGAGTTCCTCGACGGTATCCGCTCGCTCGACCCACTCCGGTATGGCACTGCCCGGCGGAAAACCAGCGAACGAGAACCTCTCCACGTAATTCTGATCAAAGATCAGAAAGCATGGAAGATTAACGTATGAGCGCTTTTGGGCATCGAATTCACGAAGCTTTGGCGCCATTGACTGGAAATAAGCTTCGTTGGCAAACCGCCGTCCCGATCGATTTACAACGAGAGTATGCGGGCTGCAGAGCTCGATGATTCCCGCGGACCTGAATGCTGGCCCGTCATTCCGTCCCCCACCAGGAATACGGAACCCAAGATGAAGTCTAAAGCTGTTGTGAATTTTGCGCACGGCGGCGCCTTGTTCGGACGCCATAATCATCGCGTCTCCGGTCAGCGTGTCGACATACTTTGACTGACACTCTGGAAGACCCTCGAAAAAGTGAGTGAGCTCTGCGTTGGATTCATACCCTCCAGCCGCTAGCATAACGCCTTTCTTAGCGCGGATCCTCTCACCTGTAATCAGCTCGAGCCCGACAACCCTGCCACCATCCATAATAAGGCGTTCTCCAGCGCTGTTCACGCGCATGGGAACGCCGCGATCAGCAAGCGCCTTGATAAAGCCGGCAGCCAAACTGACACCAAGCCCTAGCTCATCATTAGCTTCTCGATCCCTCACGAGCTTCGGATCCCAATCGGCAAATGTATGAATACCGCCCCAACCGATCATTTCTTCCGCCGTCACCCGAAACGGCGTGGCGTCAGGCAGCAGGAGCAACTTCCGCCATTTGCCGAGTTCTGAGCCCGATATCAGGCAATGCTCGATTGTTCGGCCTTCCTCCCGCGTTCCTTCCGCCCGACCGAAGTAGAAATCCTTGATGCCTTTTACAATCTTGAATCGAATTCCACCTTTGTTTGCATAGAAAGAAACCGCTTCCGGGCAGCGCTCGGCAAAGACCTTTATCCGATCTTCATAGTGCTGTCCGCCGCCGAGAAATCGCATGTAGCGGAGGACATCTTCAAGATTGTCAGAATAGCCTTCCGCCATCTCGAGGTGGTTTCGGGGAATCCAAATTAACCCATACGAATAGGTTGTGCTGCCTCCGAGCATATCTGCCTTCTCGCACACAATGGCTTTCAAGCCTTTCTCATGAGCAGAAAGTGCGGCAGAGAGACCGGCAACGCCGGAACCCATAACGACTACATCGTATTCAGCATCCCATGTCATCGGTGTCTTCTCACTGCCTCATTGAAGTTTTATCTCTAGACCGTCGCAATCGCGGTTATTTTGTGGGTCCGGCCATCAGCGTCTTCGTCTGAGCAATGATGTCCTTTGGTGTCGACATTATTTGTTCGACAATCTTCTGGACCGCCTCCCCGTCCATCGGATGAATATCGAAACCAGTTTTCGCTGCGTCAGCAAGAAACCCGGGGTCCTTCATTGTTTGATCGAAAGCGTTGCGCAGCGTTTGAACTCGATCTCGCGGAACGTCCGGGGGGGCCGCTAGGGGTCGGCTTGGCGCAAGTGAAAGAGTTATGAACTCGACTATCGCCCCCTTTTTTGGGTCGCCTTTAACCAGATCACGCAGGAGAGGAACGTCCGGTAGGTCCGCGTCCTTTTCCAACCCAAGTTGGAGAATCGGTATGAGTTCGGAACGCTGCTGAGGAGGCACTTCGACTTTGAAGCTCGGCCACCCATTTACCTTGCCATCCACCTCACCCCGCATCATGGCGAGGATCACGGCAGGACTGCCGGGATAGCCGGGCACAACCTTAAACTGGGTTCCTAAGAGGGCGTTTACTGTCAGTGGCAATTGAGCGTCAATGGAGCCCGCACCGACCGAGCCGAATAGCACTGGACCTCGTTTGGCGTCCTCAAGGCTCTTCACTTTCGCGGTCGTCCACGTTGCAAAGACGTTATTGACGACAGAGAAATTTCCGATCCAGTTGAAGTCTTTGAGGGACACCTGCATGCCGGGCAGTCCGACTGCCTCCTGCATAAACAGGCCGACGCCCACCAAGGTCATAAAGGTTCCATCTTTGGGTGCGACTTTCCCAGCATAGTTGACCGCGGTGAGCCCGCCCGCTCCGGGCTGATTGAATACAATCGTATTTGGATTTCCGGGGACATACTTGCTGATATGTCTTGTTAAAAGGCGGAGATAGGTGTCGTAGGACCCTCCAGGTGGCGTGAACGTAGAAAATGTCAGTGTTCGCCCCGCAAAAAACGGTTCTTGCGCAATTGCTGGCCCCACACAGCCGATCATCGATGCAAGAGCAAAGCACACTCGTGCTCTTTGGCGTCCCATTGGGTTTCCTCGCTGATCAATGTGCATTGCTGCAGAACGTTTAGGAATTTGGAGCGCAGTCCGGTGCCGTCGCGAAGGTGGTTGGAATTGGCTGACGCGATCTCCAGCTTCATGAAGTTATCCGATCATGCGGCGAGGTCAATGGGTTGATCGGATGGCTTGTCGGCGAGGGTCTTCCAGCCATCGACTTTACGCATTGTGATCTGCCCTGAGGCGAGCAGCGCCCAGAACAACATCGCGGCGGTCTCTGCGCTTGGCAGCACGGTCTGGGTCTAAACAGCGGTGACAAAGTGTACCACTGAACCGGCTTTGACCGCCTTTTGATGGCGGCGCAAAAGTGTACCGGTCCTGTTAGGCCGTCT
>CANMLK010000115.1 GCA_947498445.1 Beijerinckiaceae bacterium | reverse complement strand
CCCGTGACCAACTGCCCACCCTGCGCGACGCACTGCAACGTCATCACGCCAACCACTTCGGACTTGATGAGACATCAAAGGCCGCGTAATCATCAAACGAGGCAAGGCCCGAACCGCAATTTTCAACATTGAGCGGGACATCCCCCTTTTTCGACCGATATTTTGTAAAGGGTGGTTGAAATCCGCGACGGCTTAATATAATTGGCCGCCTAGAAGGAGATCGGCATGAATCTAACTAACCAGCAAATTCGCAAGCTTGAGGCCATCATTTCTGCAGCGCAGTCCATTCTTGCGGACGCAAAGACTGCGCCTAGCGGCAACGGCAAGGCCTCCACGAAGGCGAAACGCGTTCGTCGAAGCGGTAAAGACCTTGCCGCTTTCCGTAAGATGTTGATTGCTGAGCGTAAAAAGGGTGTTCCGGTCGCAGATCTTGCGCGCAAGCACAGCATTTCCAGCGCCTACATTTATCAACTTTAATCTTCATCCATTGAATTAAGGCCGCCGCTGACGCGGCGGCCTTTTGCGTTTGCGATGTTCTTGTCTTGTTCAGTCTCGTTAGCCCGGCCCGTTCATTGAAACTGCGGCGTTCGGTCGCGCAATTTTCATAACCTCATCATTCTAGCGTGCAAATCAGGCAGCGGTTGTGCTGGGTTGATACCCTCTCGCCATATTCTTGCCCCTCATTTTTGTTGGGAGTGCGCTTCCCTAAATCACAGAGGAAAGCAATCATTGAAGTTCACGTTCATCGCGCTTGCATCGACATTGGCATTTGTTTCAGTTGGTTCCCAGACTGAGGCGTCGTCGAAAGGCAAGCAATCTGGCGCCGTCTCCTCCGGCAAATCTCAAACAGGCAAGGCGTCGTGGTATGGGCCCGGCTTCCATGGCCGTCGCACCGCAAGTGGAGAGAGATTCAAACAAAACGTCATGACTGCAGCGCATCGGGGGAGGATCATTGATCTGTCCCGCGCTTCTGCGCACTCCCTGGGTCTCGCCGGGTTATCGAGCGTCACGCTCACCGTCCTCTGAAGAGACGCGTTCCCGTCCGGGCCTGTTCAAGATCGTGGCCTTTTGTTGGCGTCAATGTGCAAGTGAGGCAACTGAATTGGAGTTTGAGCGTTGAATGCGCCAGTAGATGGAGGCGTCAATGCTCAACCTTTTCGCTTTGCGAAGCGCCCGCAGCACCGGCCTAGCCCTCGTCAAACTGGGACTTGCTGCGACGTCCATGCTCGCCGGAGTGCAAAGCGCTGACGCTCAAGGTCTCTTTGAAGCGCTTTTCGGTCGCAGGGATGCGTTTTTTGGCCCGGCGCTGACAGTCCCTTATGAATCTCGGCGCACCATCGCTCCGTATCCACAACACGAGCGACGCTCTGCTGTTCGCAAGCCTCAGCGACAGCGCATCGAAAGCGCCAAGCCGGTTCCTTATCGGGCGCCGCAGGTTCTGCCAGGTCCCCTTGGACAATTCCTGAAGGATTCCACGCTTAGGCGCGGCGATGTCGTCGTCACCTCGGAGGGAGTGATGGTTTTCCGCGGCCCAGCCGGTGCTCGCCACCACGCTAAAGACTTCGTCTCGCTCCACAAAGCGGCACAGATTATGCCGAAGCGCGCGAGGGCCGAATTGGCGAAGGTGGAGGTTGCGGTGCGTCCCTTCAACGCAGTTTCGCCCACACCGACAAGGTTTTTTGAATCCTGGGCTCCCATCGTTGCGCAGGATGAAAGTCTCGAATTCCAGTGATTGCATGGCCGCAAAAGGCACTCTGCGCCCGCGCCAGCGTTAAACGCTCGACCTCTGTGTGAAGCCCCGCGATGCTGGCGCATGGTCGTGGCGTCGGGAGTAGAAAATGCTCACCAAAATTATCAATCCGCTTCGCAAGGATCTCGGCGGTTTCAAGGTCGCGCGTTTGCTTCCCTCTGCACAGCAACGTTCCATCGGTCCATTCGTCTTCTTTGATCACATGGGCCCGGCCGAGTTTGGCGACGGCGCCCCGCGCAGCGCTGACGTTAGAGCGCACCCGCAAAGCCGGTTCAGTGGTACACTTTGTCACCGCTGTTTAGACTAAAAAGTCTTGACAGTAAACGGTACCATAGTGGTTATAAGACATACGGTGGCTTTATGAAGCCCTTTGTTTCATTCTTTGTTACTGGCTTGGGAATCCTTATGAAATTCGGGCTTGTTACGCTCCGTCCAGCTGTAATGAGAGGCGCCGGAATGGTCGGCGTCGTAGCTTTCGCTGCTTATGCATGGTTGTTTACAATCAACGCTCTGCCCAACCAGCGGTATTCGCTTATTTACATGGGGCCGAATGACCCGCAGAGCCGCGAAAGCTTGCCACGAAACACCGTCCGGATCGTACAGCAGAGCGCTCCCGGCCAGTGGCGGTTTCTCGGCACGCTGAAGCCGCTCGGGCAGGACACTTATGACGTCCAGCTCGCTGACAATATCGCCCGGCCACAGACACTTCTCGTCGTGCCGATAGGATATGAGGCGATCTGGCTTCTGGCGGGCGACGAAGACCGCACGGCGATCTTCGATTCGCTGAAAAGCTTCCTCACAGATCTGCAGTCGCTCGTGCAAGCCGTCAGCGCCAACGGCCGCAATGAAGACCTCAACATCCAGACCATTCTCGTCGCTATGCTGGCGCAGGCGATCGCCAGCCCGACTGGCGCAGTGGCATGGGAGCAGGCGAGCCAAGCCGTCGTCGCGAGCCTTCGCAATCAGGAAGACTTTTCGAAGGTTTCGCGCAGCGCGATCAAGGACGCGCTCGTGGCGCTGTTCGAGGATAACGTCTTCAGCGGATATCCATTTTTCTCGAGCGACCTCGTCACCAAGGGTTTCGACAAGGAACTGGCGCGCGCGGCCGCCGACCCACGCGTGCGACGCGGGGTAGCCGCTTCGCTTTCAGAACTCGCCAAAAGCGACCGCTTCCGTCAGTCGGTGGGCCTGCTTATCACTGAATTTCTGCACGCTGTCGGGAGTGACCCACGTCTACCCCAGCAAATGACGCTGATGTCGACGGATCCGAAAACCAGCGCGCGCGTGCGCGCGCTGGAGCAACGTATGGCGCAGTTGACCGAGCAGGTCACGACGCGCCTCATCGGCCTCACCGGGCGGCGCGAGGCGAACCAGCTGTCTGCGGCCATCTTCCAGGCCATCGTCAAGCGCACGCCGATTCGTCTGGCGCTCGCGCTCGATCGGAAAGACGCCGAACGCATCCGCGCGCACCAGCCGCGATGGGCGCTGTTGGCGCCAAGGAGCAAATCCTGAACGACCATATCAAAATACGGGGCCTCTCGATTCGCACGCCGCAAGGGGAGCTTCTCTTTGAGAGCGCAAACATCGATTTCCGACCAGGCGAAATTACCTTGCTCGTGGGCCCCTCGGCCAGCGGTAAGTCGTCGCTTGCGCTCGCGCTTTGCGGGCTGCTCAGCCCCAATGAATGGCGGATCACAGGCACAGTCGATTGCGCCGACCGCAGCATGGACCTCCAGACGGACAATGAGGGCATCGGCGTGCTGGTCTTCCAGACGGGGAGCCTCCTAGACACGCTGTCTGCCAGTGAGAACATCGGCCTCGCGCAAACTTACAGCTGCAAGCCGGCGCCCCTGCCTATTACGGCGTTCGATCTCGTCGCCGGCATTTCGCCGCGCGTGATGCCTGACGCGGCGAGCGGCGGCATGCGCCAGCGGATTGCAATCCTCCGGTCGCTCGTCAACGGGCGCGACCTCATGGTCCTTGATGAGCCGAACGCAGGCCTCGATCCCGTCAACGCGCATCTATTCTGCAAGACGCTCCAGGAAACCTGCAGGACCACGGGCCGCTCGGCGCTGATTGTCGCCCATCACACCGATGGCCTGCTGGAACTCGCGGACCATGTGCTCGTGCTCAATCCCGACGAAAAGCGACTCAGTGCAGTGCCCTGCACGCGCGAAGCGATTCATGATGCTTTGCAGGCCCAAATCGCCGGAGTGACCACGGATCACCGCGAAGAATGGAAACGCGCCCTAGGCAAGAGCTGGAAGATGCGTTGGATCGCGAAGGCCGCGGGCGAGAGCCTCATCGGTCTCGTATTCTCGCCCTTACTGATGTGCTTTGTCGCCGTCGGCGCGGCGATAACTGGAGTCGTGGGGACGTTTTTCGCCTTCAATTATCAATCTCTGGCGCGTTTCCTGATCCCGCTTCTGCACGATGAGGCCCTCGCCGGACTGGGCTTGATCCAACTCTCGATCGTAACGCCACTGATCACCAGTCTTCTCGTGGTCTCGCGCAACAATGCGCTCATCTCGGCTGACATCGCATGGCGCGTCCGGTCGTCGCAGATTCTCGCCATGCGCAATCTAGGCGCGCCCGTGCATCTACTCATTACGGCACCGATCATTCTCTCCTCGATGCTCAGCTTCTTGGTTTCAGGTGCCCTTGCGACAGCCGTCGCTTCCTATGCGTCGATCCAGACATGGGGCTTCATGTTCTCCGATCAGCCGCTGGAGCTTTGGCGTCAATCCTATTTTGCGTCCGCGGGTTCCGCCGCCCGCTTCCCGATCGTGATCGGGTTCGCAATACTCAAGTTCCTCCTGTGCGGACTGGTGTCGAGCGCCATCGCCACTGTCATCAGCCTGAAGAGCCAGTCGCTCCGACTCCGCATGACGGAAACAATCACACTATCGGTCGTTCTTGGCGCTATCATGGTACTGCTGATTCACGGCTCGCTCAGCATTGTCGCGGACAGCATGTACGCGGTCGCGCCGCGCTGATCAGCGCCGAACGTGGGTCAAGAGCAGAATGGCCACGACACACAACCAGAAATTGAGCGTGTAAAGGCTCCAAAGGAGGAAAGCCGCCGCATAGACAATCGTGTAGAAGATCAACCCGATGTAGATGATGCTTACGAATATCGTCCGCGGCGCATCACGCGCAGGCAGCAGTAGGAAAATGGCCAGCAGGAATGCTACGATGACCGCATAAAATAGGATGGCGGAAAAATTGGTGGGGTCTGCAAGTACCTCCAAAGGGATATGCTGGAAAGGATTGGCCGCATGGGCCAGGAACTCCGCAAGGTCGCGACGCCAATAGCTTTCCGGCCCGAACAGGGTGTCGATAGCGAATGCACCTTTCGCATACCATTCTATGAAGACGAGAACCGACAGCGCGATGCCGATTGATTTCACGAAGAACTCCAGCAACGGAAGCTTCGCTAAAACCTCGTTCCCTAAAGCATTGGCGATCACCATTCCAGCTTTGAGCACTGCGAAATAAATGGCGGCCGCCGTTAGGAGCCGCGCGACTGCGAATGCCGCCGGCGTGAGGAGTTCAAAAACCGCCAGCATCCGGGATCAGGTCGCGGCAGAGGCTGAAAGCGCAGGCAGCTCCGGCGTGAGGCGCTTGACGCGCCGCGCTGGCGGATTCTCGACTTCCTCTGCCAAGGCGGCGAGGATGAGCCCCGCTGCGCCGTCGACCTCGGTTACGATCGCGCTTTCCGTCCCGCTGCGCTTGAGCTTCACCTCAACGATCTGGTTGAGGTCATGCGCCAGCATCGGCCAGTCGATCGGACGGTTGCAGGACGCTTGCGCCTCATAGCGCACCACGGATGACGTGAACAGGGCGAGCAGATACCCCTCCGCCACATGGCCCGTCGCTGGATCCGCCAGTATAGATTTTATGTGCTCGGCGCGCTGCATTTCCTCGAAAGTGTTAATGATTAGAACTACTTCATCGGACGGACTATCTAGATTGGTCTGCAGTGTGCCGAAGTCAGCGCCAAACCTTAGCCAATCCGCACTTGCTCGGGAAATCGGAAGATTAGTACCACTGGCCGGCTGGCGCGCAATAGTGCGCAGACCACCGGTCACGACCTCCGTATATTCGACACGCAGTTCCGCGTTTCCGTCCCGCCGCAGAACCGATGCGCCTGCGTGAGCCGGATGTTCATGGGACTCATGACGTGAAGCCACAACGAACCGAATACCTGCGGCGGCGATGGCGATAGCAACGTTTGGGTCACTTAACTGCTGGAGGATAACGCAGGTGCTTCCGTAACCGCTCCGCTCCGACAGTATCTGAACATGGGCGATGACTGCGCTCGCGTCAGGAATGCTCGACCCAAGGCATTCAACGCCAATCGGCTTGCCATCGGCCGCCGCGCCGTAGATCAGCCATGCCGCGCCCGGGCTTTTTCCGCCGGTTTCCAGAAGATAGAAGAAAGCCATACCAGCGGGAGCCGACCCCGCGGCGATGAAGGCCGCTTCGATCGCACGGCGATTTTCGCCGCCCTTCTCTTCCAGCCACGCCAGCGCGTCGCTGACTTCGTGCGGCTGCGGAGGCGTAATCGGCAGCTTGGTGTACTGTGCCCAGCGTTCGATCGGCATACGCGATCCGGCGTCGAAGAGCATGCGCATGGTCAGGCCGAGATAGGTCGCAAAGTGGCGGTCTGAAGCGCCGCGATCGACTAGCGCCTTCAAGACCGCACTCTCGAGGCTTGACGTGCGCAGCACCGCCGTGATCAGCATCTGCGGGCCAACGCGCTGCACACAACTGCTGGCGATCAAATGACGCCCGCCGGATCCGATCAGGGTGAAGCCGCCGGGCAGTGCGAGAACCGGGCTCCAGCGACCACGCCGCGCTTGCATAAAGCCAAACAACAGCAGCAACCCCGATAGCCCGGCCAACGCCGCAGTGGACTGGCCGATGACGACCCAGAGCAAGGGCGTGCCGCGGCCCGTTGGTCGCTCCGGCTGCGGCACGATGATTTTCATTGACAGTAGGTCTGTGCCCGCTGGGCCGTCGATAGACAGCATCAGATTGTAAGTATCCGGCTTCGACGCGAAAGATTCGATCAAGTAAAGGCCCGCTCCAACCTGCGTCGCGAAAACGCTGACGTTTTCGCCTATGAGTTCGACCGCAGCGTCCTTGACGGGAGCATTGGTTTCTGGGTCATCGACGAAGATAATAAGATTACCATTGGCGATTTCCGCAACGACCTCATATGCGTCTCCGGTGGCGGTTGCGCGCGGCAGCAGGCTCGGCCCTGTGACTGCGGGCGCGCCATGGTCATGACCGCTATGATCATGACCATCGCCTTGCGCAAGGGCGGCAAGGCTGCCCGGAATCGCCAACGACAGGACCAGGATGAACATCCGTGCGGCCCCGATCGCGTGATGGGCGAAGTCAGAGAAATCCGAGTTTCGGTAAATGGGCATCATGCGTCCTATCAGCGAATATTGCCGAGCAGGTTGGCCCCGGAGACTACGATCACGTTGCCGTGGCTCAGGCCTACGTTGATGAGAATCTCGTCACTGTTGAGCGGCTTCATATCGACCTGGCGCGAGACGAACCGCTCGGCGCCGACTTTCTGCCAGACGATCCATTCGCCATTCGAGGTGCGGGTCGCGCTCTGACGCGGAACCACGACGCCTTCGCTCAACTGCCCACTCTCGATGATGACGTTCACGGGCGTGCTCGCGCTGAGGCCCGCGCTGTCCTCAATCTCGAAATAGAGGGAATAGAACTGGCCACGCACATTCGGGCTGTTGCCGATGTGCTTGAGTTTGTATGATTTGCCGGACACGCTTCGCGCCGTGGCCGAGATGATCGCGGACGCAACGGAAAGATCCACAGCTGACGCCTCGACGATCAGCCGCCTGGGATCGACGATGGTGACAAGCGTTTCGCGCGCATCGACAATCTGGCCCGGCGTGATGTTGACAGCCCCGATGACGCCACCGACCGGCGATACCAACGAGACGGGAAGTTTCATGGCGCTTGTGGCAAGCTCGTAGCGCTTCCGTGCGCCTTCCAGTTCGACGCTGACCGCTTCGAGGCGACGCGCACGAAAGGGAATGACCGGAAAGTCGGTGTAGAATGCGAGTTGACGCTCCAGATTGCGAATTTGGACCGAAACGCCGACCGCATCGCCCAGAAGCGCATTCTGGTCGACACGCGACAAGGTCGGGCGCAGCGTTGCGATCAATTGTCCCATGGTAACTTCCATGCCGACAAATGGCATGCCCGAAGGCGGCGCTTCTATTCGGCCGGCTTGAAAGGACTGAATCTGGCCACTCGCATTCGGATTGGCTAAAACCTGTCCAATCATCTCGTAGCTCTTGCCTACCTGGCGTATTTTCGCCGGTTCCGTTGCGACGCCGAAAAGGCGTTGCGTGCTCTTTGGCAAGGTGATGGAGCCATCCGGAGCCCGGCTCGGACGGTCCGTCAGAGCAAGGCTCGACAACACTTGTGCTGTCGTTCTTTGCGAAACTTCGGCTGATTGAGGCCCTGAGGCGCGAGCGGCGGTGGGGGTCGCTTGAACAGCAATTGCACAAAGAGTCACCGAGATCGCAGCGAGCTTGATCATCTCATACAACCATTGTCTGAATAAACGTGCCTAGTGCGACCGAACCTATATCTGAGAACATCCGATTTTACGCCCTGAAGCGCAAGATATTTTGCGCGTGCAAGATATTCTGAAGCAATGTATCACACTAAAGTTATCTTCAGAGAATGCACTTACGGACGTAGGCGCAAAGAAAAAATCTAAAGTGCTTCAAATGTTACCATTTACGAAACATTTCCACATGTCACTGCCTCGCGCCGAAAGCAGTAAAAATAATTGCCCTTCGAAGGGTGCAGTGCGGTCGTCGATCCTATACGATGTTACAAATTACGCGCGGTACGCGTGTGCGAGTCGCGCCTACTTTTCCGCCGGATCGTTGGACTTGGGGGTCAAAAGCCATGCGGTCTGAGTGTAGATATAAACTTGCTGCCCTTTTCGGGGCAGCTTTATGCCTGTCAGATGTCGTCGCTCCAGCGCGCGCCGCCTCGATTCTCGATCAGCCAGATCCGGATTCGCCGGCCGTCAACGAGACCGTTCTTTCACGTATGACGGCGAGACTGTCTCGCCGCTTGCACACCGGAGAGAGCGCGCCGACTGTCGTTGCTTCCTCCCCGAAAGCGCTGGATCTCGTTTCCGGCTCTATTCCAGCTTTCATGACGCTGGCGCAGCGCGATGTCGTTGCCGCACGTTTTCAAGCCGCGATAGGTGCGACCGTCGAAGTGTACGGTCGTGTTCCCGCCTGCGTTCTCGTGCTTGGGCGTCCCGGCTGGTCGCTGGGCATGGCCAGCGCGCGCAGTATCGATGTCGGAGTACCGCAAGGCTGGACTGCAGAGACGATCAATATTCTGAGCAAGGTCGAACCCTTGCTCGCCTCGTCACGCGTCGAACACCGCGGAGGCGCGAGGGCGCTCGACCGCGTCCAGAATGGCGAAGAGGACATCGCCTTCGTGATGGTCTACGATGATACGCTCGACCCCGTCACACGCGCCTTCCTGAAGGACGGGTCACTCTCGCCGATTTCGTTCTTTGGCGCGTCGCATGTACGCGAGGCTTCCAAATCGGGCCTGCACTATCAGTCCGGCCAGATCACTGTTCCCGTGTCGCACTCATGGTGGCGGAAAACCCGCTTCGAGACGATATGCACGACGCTCGGTGTCGCTGTGAATCCTGCTGCCAATGCGCGTCTCGTCGAGACTGCCGTTGCGTCACTGACCTCTGGCACAATTGATGAAGCGACGGCCAGTTTTGAAAAACTCTGGGAGAAGGTCAGACCGGAATATGACGCGGCGATCGAAAAGTTGCGCAGCGCCTTCTCCGGCCTCGCGGATGTGCCTGAACTGAAGGAGATCGCGACAAATCTGGGCGTCGGCGCACCTGAGCAAAAGCCGGGTCTGGTGCGGCCGGGCGATTCTGAAGAGGTCTCACACGTTCAGCCGAGCAAGGGCATATCCATCAAACGCTGAAGTCAGGGTCATCTATGTCGCAAGTGGATATGGACAGAACAGAAAACGACCGCACTAAGCGCAGGTTCACTGAGTATGCGCGAATGCAGATGGCTGGAGTCGCTTTCCTCAGCCATCAGCAGCAGGGCGCCCTCGTCAAGGACGGATTGTCTGATTTCGATCTGTCGCTCGAGGAGTGCCTCGGCTGCATCACGGCGGCCGTCGAGCGCTCGGAAACGATGCTATCGAGCGAGATCGAGAGGCTCGTGCGGCGCCACGTCAAGGAGCACGCGCGTGGCGGGAGACTGTCCAAGCGCCATTTCAACAAGGGCGCCAAGCTCTATCGCGAACTCAGCCGCGCAAGTGTTACTGTGCCTGAAGCGCGCAAACGCATCAAGAGCATGATGATCTCCGAAGCGATCCGGCCAAAGCGCGGGGGAGTTCTGTTCATTCCCTTGCCCCTCAGCCGTCGCTGGTACGACAAGGTCTGACCGTATGGTTAAGGGGCCTGAAGGCCCGAAGCGATCGTCCCGAAAAACGCAAACGCCTTGTCGGCTGTCCCGCGTGTGCGGGCTTGAAGCAGCCAATCAGCCGTAATCTGGCCGGCAAGGCCCTCGAAGCGCGCGACCTGGATCACAGCATTGGCGAGGTCTCCCTGCGCAAGAAGCTTTTCCGCCGCCGCGACCACTTCCCATACGCGCTGACCTTCCGGCGTCGTTGGTCTGTTCTGACCAGAGAAAATCGTGTACGCGCGCGTCCACAACGACGCATCGTATCGCACGCCGAGGTCGCGTAATTGCGGACCAACCCATGCTACAAAATTCTCGCGGAGCTTCGATTGCGTCACAGCGCCCGTGGGCGCAATAGCCGCCAGGGTGTCGAGGGGAGCCGCCACATCGGCGACGCCAGCGAAGGCAGACATGGCTCCGGAAACCTCCGTCATGAAAGGTTCGGAGGTCAGGAGCGCCGCGCCCAGCCGGACGACAACATTGCTCATCCGGGAGACCCGGAGCTGGTTTTCTTGGTAAGCCGACAGCCTGACTTCGAGCCCGCGAGCACGATCGTCTGCGAGCGCAGCTCGCTCGGTCGCCTCGCTGATGGCGGAACTCGAGCGCGATATTTCCATGGCGACGGCCGCTTCCAGGGCATCGGCGAATTTAGCCAATTGCTCGTTGAGAAGATCAACTTTGACCTGCACCTCGTCTCGTGCGGCGCTCAACGCAGCGACGTTTTGGGCGGTAAGGTCGGCGACGGCCGCGAGTTCTAAGCGGTCGGTTGTGCGCTTGGTCGCTAGGGCTGCGATAGCCTCTCCCAGAACGGCAGCGGCTTCCTCCTGCTTTACCAGGCCTCGTCGAAGCGCTCCGATGTCTTGCCCAATCGCGAGAAGTCCCTGCTCGGCGTTGCGCGCTGCCACTTCAATTGCGAGGGCTCGGGCTTCCGAACGCGCGGCGGCCGCGTGAAGGCCTTCCTCGGAGTTTTTCAAAGTCGTCGAAAATTCACGCCTAATTTCTTCAGCCTTCAGTTGCGCGATGCCGGCGAGCGCTACCGCTTCGTCAAGGCGGTCGAGACGCACCGCCGTCGCCGCCAGGTCCGAGCCGGAAGTTTCGAGACGCAGGAGGCGGCTCTTCCCATCTTCGATTGCCGCAGAAAGCGCTGCCTCTGCAGCGGCGCTTTCCGAACGCTCCTGCGCGAAGAGAGCTTCGGCGCGCAGGGCTGTCAGCGATTGCTTGCCGCCAAGCATCTCGATCCCGGACCCCAGCCATTGCGGGGCATCGTATTTCTCGGCGTAAGGCCCAAGGCGCGGTGCAAGCAGGGGAGCCGCCGCGACTGCAAGCGCCAGAAGGGAAACAATTATCGGCAATTTGCTCATGCGAACCGCCTTTACCGGAAGCTTCGCAGCGTCTGGTAAAGGCGGTGGGGGTGCGACGGGGACTGGCTCATTGGCCGGCGCGTTAACGGGTTCAACAAAAGTAGGTTGAGACGGTGGTGACGCGAAGGGCGCCTGTGGCGCAGCTTCGAAAGGCTGGGGTGCATGCGGGGCCTGCGCGCGGAGCATCTCGAGCTCATCAACGACGCGGATAGGCGCCGGCGGGGCATCCGCCGCAGACTCAAAATGCGCATGATCGATCTGCGCAGTGGACGGGAAGTTGCGCGCAATATGCTGGAGCGCCTGCTCATCGACTCCTGGATACTTTTTCTTACTCATCAGCGTCGCGGGCCTATGATGCGAGAATGGGGATTGCCGGGGCGTGTGGACGTGAAGGCTTGTCGAGTTCAAGAATTGCCGCAACCTCGGACGCAAGGCCAATCACGTCGAGTGCTGCGCCGCTCGAAGGATTGTCAACCAGCGGTGAGGAGCCGAAGTAGGACGCCTCTTGGAAAGCGATCCGGTCGGCCACAGACGCCTTGAGCATCTGCACGCCAGCCCTTTCCAGTTCGCTGCGTGAATGGGAGACCAGATTGCTTCCCTTGATGCGGCTCAGAAAGGCGCGGACCTTAATCGGCCGCTTGGTGGCCGTAGACGCCCAGTCGGCGAGCATTTTTGTGCGTATTGCTTCGAAGAGATTGGCCTCGTCCGTCATTACCGGCACGAGCACGAGATTGGCCACGCCAAGCGCATAGACCATCACCTGGCTGTTGAAGCCCGGGCAGTCGACGAGGACAACGTCATTCGCAGTGCTCAGATATCCGATCGAGCTTATGATCCGCTTCTCGTTTACCTCACTGATAATAGGCAATTTTGACAGGGCACCGCCCTTCGCGTGCCAGCGTGTGAGAGTGCCGTTAGGGTCGCAATCGAGCAAGCCCACTTTGAGCCCCTGGGACGCAAAATAGAGTGCAAGGCAGCAAACAGACGTCGTCTTTCCTGCGCCGCCCTTGCTGGTTGCCACTGCTATGATCGTTGAGTCCCAAAGCATGATTGCATCAACCCGTGACACGAAATAGTACCCTCTAGGCACGCCACCACAAAGCAGACTGCACTTATTTAAGCGCTATAATTGGTGTCATACCGGTTCGTAAAACGTATCACTCAGCAGCCAACGCGCGTCAACAGCACGGCCCAGACAATCAGCAGGCGGCCTAAAATTTGAAGCTCAAGCCCGACCAAATTGTTTCATTTATAGTTACAAACATGAATGGCGCGAACGCGTGATGGGTGTCTGAAAAACGAACTGAAATGAGCCGCGAAAATTAGCGGCCGGAAATCACACTTTACAAAATCTCAAATTCACCTAAATGCTTATCAATCCTTTTTTTCGAGGAGAAG
>CANMLK010000114.1 GCA_947498445.1 Beijerinckiaceae bacterium | reverse complement strand
ACTGTAACCGGCGCGAACACGTCAGCAGCAATAGGTCTCAGATCCGAACTCGCGGAGCTTTGCCCTGCGCCCGTGGACGCTGCATTGAGCTGATTTTGTGGCAAAATGGGGCTCGGCGCCGTCACCGTGATCTCTGGGAGCGCGGTCTGCGCCATCGTTGGCGCGGCAAAAACGTCGGACGACAACACTGCCATTCCCAACAATGATATATCGTTGCAGCGAGTTGTTCTAAAAAGCCCACCAGCGCCCGATCGATCTTGCATGCCACCCATCCTCAAAGCAATGTTATATTGTATCAAACACTGTGTGAGGGCTTTTGCAAGATTGAAAAAGCAGCGGCCCCGATCCGGGGGGCATGGATCGGGGCCGCAAAGTCCTTTGGAGGGTAACCGTTGGACGTGGGGGAAACGCGCGTCTGTCGCTCGCGTTCCGTGCCATAAAAAGAAAAGTCGCTCCTGGCCCGCCCGACTTTGACGATGCGCAGTGGAGCGCATACGTCTAGGCTCCGCAACGGCAGAGGCATGATGAACGCGATCAAAGAGACAGACGACCTTGCGCGCGCCCCCATGGCCACCTGCGGGACAAGCGTATGAAGCAGTTTCAATGGGTTCTGGCGTGCGCTACGTGGTTCGCCATGGCTGCGGCTCCTGCCATGGCGCAGGCCGTGGGCGACGTGGCGGCCAATCCCGTGCACTCGATGGTCGCGTCGTCGCTGGACGAGAGCATCCGGTCACAACTTTTTGAACCGGCGAAAGCTCAGATCAAGGTCGTTGTCCATATTCCGGGTGGCCGGGGCGAGAATGGCCGCATTTGCGGTGAGGTGACCGAGCCGACGGCGAGCGGGTTTCGCACGCGCACGTTCGTCAGCACTTACACCCGCGCGGGGCGTGTGCTGACCCGCTTCGAGGATATGCGGCTTGCCGAGTTTCTGGAGCGTGATGCAGTATTTCGGAATTGTAGCCCGAGGCTCTGACGCGGCATGGACGACGACGCGCATATTGCTGAAATCGAGAAGCTTGAAGTTCGCATCGAGGCGCTGGCGGAGGAGGCCAACGCCTGCCGCAAGCTGATCCTGGCGTCGCGCGTTGCTCTCATCATCGGATGTGTGTGGATCGTCGCATCGATTGTTGGAGTCATGCGCATGGACGCGCTTCAGCTCGTCACAATTTTCACGCTCATCATCGGCGGCATCGTGTTTTTTGGTTCAAACAAGAGCACGCTCGAGGAGAAACTCGCGCAGCTTCGCGAGGCGGAGGCCAAGCGCGCCGAACTGATCGGCGCGATCAGGCTACGTATCGTGCACTGAGGCGCCTATGCGCCCCAGTGTAGATTAAGGCGTCAGTCCTTGCGGCCGGATGTGTGGCCCTGCCCGCGCTCGCCGGGCGCGCCAACGTCGATGCGCGCCTCGATGATGTACACGGCGCCCGCCCGCACAGCCTTCTCGCCGCGCACAAGAGCGGCCGCGAGTTCGCCTGACGTCTCAACGCCCGCTTCGCCCTGGGCGCCCTGCGCCTTGGCGATGGCGATGAGATCGATGGCGGGATTCACCATTTCCTGACCGACAAACTTGTTTTCCACCGGTCGGCCACGCACGACCGCCATGCGCTCCTGATGCGCCACGTCGTTGTAATAAACGCGGTTGTTGGCGATCACCATCAGTAACGGAATGCCCATGTGCACCGCGGTCCAGATAGCGTTGCAGCCCATGGCGAAGTCGCCGTCGCCAACAATGGACAGCGGCAGGCGGCCCGTGCCCTTGATCGCCAACGCAGTGCCGATCGCGTTTGACGGGCCCGAGCCCACGCCGCCGCCGCCGTCAAAGCCGACATAGTCAAGCGGGTGGGTGAAATTGACGGTGTCGGACGGCCAGCCGAGCGCGAAGCCAGTAATTGTCACCTCGCCGGTCCTGTCGCAGAACTCACGCACCACAAGCGCAAGATCGCGCAAGCCCATCATACCTTCGGCGCGCGGCTTGCCGAGAGGCTTGACGTTGCGAACCGGCCACTTGGGCTGCGCCTTGTCGCTGGTTCCACGCAGACGCCGAACAGCCTCGGTGAGGGGACGCAGCAACTGATCAGGGGTGGACAGAATTTTCAGGTCCACTGGCGGCAGGCCGAAATAGTCCATGCTCCAGCCGTTGTGCAGGTAATCATCGACCGTGCAATGAATGACCTTCGATTTGACGTCCGTATCGCGGCCCAGCGTCTGGACGAACCATCCGCGCAGATCCATCCAGTCGAGCGAGAGGATGACGTCCGCTTCCTTCGTAATGTCGGCTGCTGCCGGCGACGGGCGGAAGCGCGGCTCGATGAGATGCAGCGGATGCTCGGTCGGGAAGACCGCGCCGGGCTTTGTGTCGGTCATCACCGCAGCGCCAAGGGCTTCGGCCAGCGCGATGCGGGCGTTCCAATCGTCCATGCTGCGCGACATGCGGCCCATGAGGATGAGCGGCTTCTTCGCGTTGACGAGCAGGCGCGCCGCATCTTCCACCGCATCCTGCGCGGGCGCAGGGGGCACGCCGGGCTTGAAGCGCTCCACGTCGGGGAAGTTGATGGCCTTGTCGAGCTTCGTCTCCTGCAGGCCGACGTCGAGGCAGACGTAGGTGGGGCCATAAGGCTGCGTAGCGGCAATCTGATAGGCGCGCGTAATGGACTCGACGGAGGCTCCGGCAGAGCGCGGTTCGTCATCCCACTTAGTGTAATTGCGGATCAGCGCGCCCTGATCTTTCGCGGTGTGAATCCAGTCGATCCAGGGACGACGCTCTTCCGCATCGCCGGGGCCCGTCGCGCCCAGAATAAGCATCGGCGCGCGCCCGCACCATGCGTTGAAAATCGCCATCGTGGCGTGCAACAGGCCGACGTTGGAATGCAGCGCAACAGCCATCGGGCGCTCCGTCACCTTGGCGTAACCTTGCGCAATGCCAACCGCGTGCTCTTCGTGCAGGCAGACCATCATCTTCGGGTCACGGTTGCCCAGATAATTGACCAGAGAATCGTGCAAGCCGCGATAGCTCGCGCCGGGAGTCAGCGCGATGTAGCGCACATCGAGCCGGCGCAGCATTTCGGCCATGGCGTCCGACGTCCAGCCCAGTTCGGCATTGGAGGGCCGCTCCAATTGATCCTTGTCGTCGAAGCGGGCCGATGCGACGCCCTCAATTCTTCCGTCGGCGGCGTTGCTCATAGGCTGCTCCCCTCTTGTACGATTGCGCCGCCGGATGGCGGTCGTTCCCGTTTTCTATACACGATCATTTTGTGCGCGCCACAGCGCGTGAGCCCTCGTCGAAGCGATTGCGGGAACTGGCGGATGGCGCTAGCGTGGCGCGATAACGGGCCTTTATGGGCTTGATAAACGAACGTATGCCCGGAGAGGAAATCATATGACGGACGGCGTCATCGTCAACAAGACCGACGACCTTCTTGAGATCACGCTCGATTGCCCGGATCGCGGCAATGGCATGACCGATGACCAGATCGTGTTTCTGGGCGACACGATTGAGCGCGAACATGACAAGGTGCGCCTCATCGTGCTGCGCGCCAATGGCGACGATTTTTGCACTGGCCGTGCGCATGTGGGGCCGCGACCGACCACACAACCAGAAGCGCTGCAACTGCGCCAGATGCATGACATCGTGTTTCGCGTCTACGGCGCCGTGCGTCATTCCAAGGCGCCTGTCATCTCGGTGGTGAAGGGTCGCGCCTTCGGCTTCGGCTGCGCGCTGGCGAGCGTCTGCGACATTACGATCGCCGATGAGAATGCGCGCTTCGCGATCACCGAGTTTAGCAACAACATCATGCCGACGATGGTGATGTCATCGCTTGTGGATCGAATTCCGCTCAAGGCGCTGATGTATCTTGTGTGGACGGCCAAGGAGATCGACGCCCGTCATGCGCTGAGCATTGGGGCTGTGAGCGAGGTTGTCGCGGCAGGCGAAGCGGATGCGACCGCAAATGCGCTGGTCGCGCGGCTGATGAAAGCGCCCCGCCCCGCCGTATTCGCGGTCAAGGAATACGCCCACGGCGCAAGCGCCATCGACATCGGAAAGGCGGTCGCTTTCGCGCGCAGCCTGCACGCCATGGTCAACACGTCATCCGAGATGCGGCTGCCGAAGAAGGAGTGACGCAGCAGCGTCATCACCTCCGCTGACGATCATATCCCTGTGTGGGTCACGCCTGGACGGGCGACCAGATCCTGCACCTTCGTTCTCACAAAAGGCTGATCTGCGGGAAGAATGAACGAAGCCGAGCGCACGAGATGATGTTCAGGCGCCGTTCCTTGCGGCTCTTTTCCGTTCTGCAAATTGCGAACGGCGCGCTTTAGCAGCATGCGCGCCATGATGATTGCGTTGTCGGTGGAGACGAGGTTTTCCCGCGCGCGGTCCACGACCGGGCCCATGCTCTCCTGCAAGGACGCATCCTGCATCGCGATGCCGTGCACGCCGGAGAACGTGCGCCCGGTCTTCTGCGCGGCGCGATCCATCATGTAATCGTTGTCTTTGTTGATGACGGGACGGAATGTGCCGGGGATCGTTTCGACATGAATGCCGCCGCCATGGCGCATCGTGTGCAATTCGCTGTCGCTCAAAGGCCGTGTCGGATGCCACGTGAACGACCACGCGATGCAATTTTCATCGTCCATCGGCACCCACGCATGACCGTTCAGCGCGTTTTCGCCATAGGGCGGAATCATGGTCCAGCAGGGCATGATCCATTGCGTGATGCGCCAGTAATACTGGCCGGCGTCTGCATTGCGGCGCGCGCCGATGACCATGCCGCCGGGTGATTCAACCAGTTCGAATTTCGGTGTCTTGTCGCCCTGAAACTTCGCGCCCTTGGTGCCCTTGTGCAGCGGGTCCGTGTGCAATTCGCCGCTATGCAGCCATGAGACGTGGGAGGAATCGATGCCGCCCTCCATCGCCTGAAGCCAGTTGCACTCCTGCCAGCGTTTGGCGACCAGACGATGGCTGTCCGGCAGGTCCAGCCACTCGAACGCCGGAAATTGCGGCTGCTTGTCCCTGGGACCCATGTAGGTCCAGATGATGCCAGCCTTTTCGATGCATGGGTAAGCGGTCAGCCTGATCTTCTGGCAATAGCCGCTCTCTGCAGGCTCGGACGGCGCCTCGACGCATTGGCCGTTCACGTCGAATTTCCAGCCGTGATAGGGGCAGCGCAGCCCGTTTTCCTCGCTGCGGCCGAACCACAGCGAAACGCCGCGATGGGCGCAAAATTCGTCGATGAAGCCGACCTTCCCCGCCGTGTCGCGGAACGCCACAAGACGCTCGCCCATGAGCTTGACGCGCACGGGCGCACAATCGGGCTCGGGCAATTCCTCAGACAGCAGAACAGGCATCCAGAAGCGGCGCATGAGTTCGCCCGCCGGCTCGTTCGGTCCGGTGCGGGTCACGAGGTCGTTGTCTTCCTTCGTGAGCATGACTTTCTCCTGACGCCTTCAGCTGGACGCATTGCGCGCAGACAGCGCCCGCTCAAAGTCTGCAGAGTGTTACCGAAGTCCGCATGGATGGCCAAGAGCCTTGCAAACCTGGCCTCAAACAGAGGCAATTGTGCGCCCGACTTGCCATCAGGCGCCTGACGCTTCACAAAGCGGCGCTATTTCGCAATCTGAACGTCTGAAGCGCGCCATGTCCCATCCCGACCGTTTTCTGCTCGCTGGCGTCATGGGCTCGCCGGTGATGCACTCGCGTTCGCCAATGCTGCACAATTACTGGTTCGAGCAATACGGGCTCGCGGGCTCCTATGTGCCGCTGACCATTGAACCGAGCGGGCTGCCAAACGCTCTCCGCGCTCTTCATGCGCTCAAGTTTTCGGGCTGCAACCTGACCATTCCGCACAAGCAGGAGGCCATGGCCATTGTCGACGATGTCGACGAGACGGCGCGCAGGATTGGAGCTATCTCCTGCGTCATCGTTGGACCCACGGGCAAGCTTTTCGGCTCGAACAACGATTGTTACGGCTTCATCGAGAACGTGCTGGAGTTCGCTCCCACGTTTCGCGCGGACGCGGGGCCTGTCGCCGTCATTGGCGCGGGCGGCGGGGCGCGGGCCGTCGTCTGGGCGCTGGCCCAGCGGGGCGCGAAAGAGATCCGGCTCGTCAATCGCACGCTGGCGCGCGCGCAGCGCATCGAGGGAGAGTTTGGAGCCCCTGTGGTGGCGGTTCCCTGGGAGGAGCGCGCGCAGGCCCTGGCCGACGTGGTGATGGTCGCCAACGCCACCAGTCAGGGGATGGTCGGCATGGCGCCGCTCGATCTGCCGCTCGACCATCTGCCGAGAGGGGCGCTCGTGACGGACATCATCTACACGCCGCTCGAGACGCCTCTGCTCAAGGCGGCGCGCCTGCGGGGAAACCCGACGCTTAACGGACTGGGGATGCTGCTGCATCAGGGTCGCCCGGCATGGAAAGCGTGGTTCGGCGTTGAACCAAAAGTTACGCCTGAACTGCGGGCGAAAATCGAGGCCACGATCGCGGCCTGAAAAAAGTTTTCCGCGCCCGGAACCCGCCGCAGGGACCTGCGTTATCAGTCCGTAAGCGCGGCGACGTCCGTCGCAACGCTCATGAAGCCCCGATCCACGCCCCCCGGATCGGGGCTTTTCTTTTTTGCGCGCCTGCCAACTTACAGCTTGGCCTTGTAGTGGTCCCAGGTGCGCTGGAAGAGGCTGGCCGACCAAAGCTTTTCACGCGCCATCTGGCAATCTTCCGGGTTGAAGACGTAAGGCGCGCCGATCTGCAGAGCCATGTACTGGCGCTGCGCATTCTCCTCCAGATAGACCGCGAGCACGAAGGCCTCCACGATGCTGGCGCCAACCGCCACCGCGCCGTGGGACTTCATGAGCGCCGCCGGGCGGTCGCCCATCACGCCCGCGAGACGGTCCGCCATTTCGCGCGTGTTGATCGACGTCGGCGTGTCGAGCACAGGGCACTCGCCGGGCAGAACGCCCTGCGCGAACACAGGCTTGTAGGCCTGGCCTGTCATGGTCAGATACGTCGACCACTTGGGATGCGCATGAACGACCGACTTCACGTCTGCGCGGGCGCGGTAGATGCCGGTGTGGAGGTGAAACTCCAGCGGCGGGTTGGCGACGCCCTCAATGAGCTTGCCTTCCATGTCGATGGTGACGATGTCGGCCGCGGTGATGCGGCTGCGCTGGCAATTGCCCTGATTGATCAGGACGCGATCTTCGCCAATGCGGATCGAGCAATGTCCGTTGAAGTCGATGATGTCCGCTCGCTCGAGCATGCGGATGCAGTCGGCGAGCTGCTGCTTCAGATCGTCGACGCTCGCGCCCTCGTCCGCCAATTGAAGTCCGGCCTGCGCCATTTTCTGCTCCTTAAGATGCGCGGCGCATTGCGCCATTTATACTGCACGCGGCGCTACGCGCTGATCAGAACGCGGCAACCTGTTTGCGCCACAGATCCCAGGCGCGCATGCCGGCGCCTTGATTAACCACATCGGCGAGCGTCGCCTCGTCGCCATTCAGCCCAGCGACCCGCCCGCCATTGCTCATCAACATCGTCGACGTCTGCACGCGCGCGTTCACTTCAGTATAGACCGCGCGGAAAACCGCCATCGGCAGGCTGGGACCGACAGCGACGCTGCCATGGGCGCGCATGAGACAGACAGAATGAGACCCAAGGCACTTGGCCAGCGCCACGCCTTTCTCATTATTGCCAACCAGCATGTCGGTTGCGCCAAACTCCTCGAAAATATCGAACACCGGCACGCCTTCATTGAGAAATGCCGCGTTGTGGAACATCGCGCGCATTTTCACATCGACGAGACCGAACGGAATTACCGAGGGGGAATGGCTGTGCGCGACTGCGTTCACATCCGGGCGCGCCTTGAAGATCTGCCCGTGAATGAAGCGCTCCAGAAAGCCGCTGCGACCTTTGTCCTCGCAAGCTACGCTCTCGAGCGTGAACTCCATTATGTCGTCTGGCGTGACGAGGGCGGGCGCGAGCGCGCGCGACATGAAAAAGCGATCCGGCGCGTCGGGGTGGCGCAGGCTCACGTGACCAAAGCCATCGACCACGCCTTGCGCGGCCAGGATGCGGCTTGCGACGGCAAGGTCTTCCATCAAGGAAGCTGGAACTGGCCCACCGCTCTTTGGCGGCGGGGCCGAAGCGCCGCCGGCGCCGGGCGCCGCGAAGAGCGCACTTGAGGCGCCAAAGAATTCGCAACCGCATTGAAACAGACGCATCAAGTCCTCCCGGTCATCGCCCACGATATTAGGCGCCTCGCCCAAGCGCCTCCGCTCTCAGCGCCTCGAACGGCTCTTTTCGCCGCCTTTCTGGCAGGAGAGAGCGGCTAGCGCAATCGCGACGTCGCCCAGGCGTTGAGCCAAAAGAAAACCCCGCAGCGCGAGCCACGGGGTTTCCAATTGCGATCGGCTGATTGGATCAGACCGATTCCTTGAGCTCCTTGGCCGCGCGGAAAGCGACCTTCTTGCTCGCCTTGATCTTGATGGCTGCGCCCGTCGCCGGGTTGCGGCCCATGCGCGCGGCGCGCTTGCGAACCTGCAGGATGCCGAGGCCGACGAGGCGGATACGGCTGCCCTTCTTGAGGTTCTTCACGACCTGGTCGATCATGCCGGTGAGAACGGCTTCCGCCGCCTTCTTCGACATTTCATGCTCTTCCGCGAGTGTCGCGGCGATATGCTTCAACGTTACCGTTGCTGCGGGTTTAGCAGCTTTCGCCGCCTTAGCCGCCGGTGCCGCCTTTGCCACTTTTGTCGCCTTTGCAGGCGCTGCTGCAGCCTTCTTTGCCATGCGAGAAACTCCCCTCTCGAATCGAATCAGCCAATGGATATTATCCAAACTGCTCGTCCCCAAACAGGCCTCTTTACGCAAAAAGCCCTATTTCACAGGCATTTTTTAGATCGAAGCGCATTTTCACTGATTTCAGTGAGTTTTCCGCAATTTTGAGTCGGCGACTGCGTGAAAAAAAACGTCTTCAGGCGCTTTCTATAAGGCGTGGAATAGCCGTTCCGGCGCGCCACGCCTGTATCGCCTCGATCGTGTCGGCGAAATAGGTGCGGTAGTTCCCTTGCGTCGCATAGCCCAAGTGGGGCGAGAGAATCGCGTTGTCCAAACCGCGCAATTCATGATCAGTCGGCAACGGTTCGACGTTGAAGACGTCAAGGCAGGCAGCCAAAATCTGCTTCTTCCTCAGCGCACTGATCATCGCGGTTTCGTCAATGATCGGACCGCGCGAGGTGTTGACGAGAATGGCGGACGGCTTCATGAGATCGAATTCACGCGCGCCAATCAGGCCGCGCGTGCGGTCGCTGAGAACAAGATGAATCGTGATCACATCCGCGCCGGACATGAGTTCGTCCTTATCAACGCGCGTGACGCCTGCTGCAGCCGCCCCCTCGCTGGTGAGGTTCTGGCTCCAGGCAACGATATTCATGCCGAAGGCCTTGCCAACTTCCACCATGCGCTTGCCCAGATGGCCGAGCCCGACAATGCCCAGCGTCTTGCCATGGAGCGAGAAGCCGAGCCGCTCCTGCCAACCGCCACGGCGCATGTGCGCATCTTCGCGCGAAAGATTGCGGGCGGCGGAGAGGATCAAGCCCCAGGCGATTTCGATTGTGGGCGCGGGATCTTGACTGCGCGTACCGCAGACCGCGATTCCACGCGCCATACAGGCTTCGATATCGATTGAACGGTTGCGTCCGCCAGTCGTGATGACGAGCTTGAGGTTGGGCAGCCGGTCTATGAGGCTTTTGGGCAGCGGCATGCGCTCGCGCATCAGGCTGAGCACATGAAAATCGCGCAACGCGGCGGCGGCTTCGTCCACGCTCGCAAGATTGCGATTGAATATTGTGAGTTCGATATCCGGCCCGAGCGCAGACCAGTGCGCGCTGCCGCCCGCCATATCGAGATAATCGTCGAGCACCGCGACTTTGATCGTCATGCAACCCTCCCGGAAGTCCCGCGTCTTCTTATCACAGACGCGGGCGCTCTCAATCGGGGCCGCAAACGGGGTGCGCTTGATCGCGGGAAATCAGGCTCTCTGGCGCGTATCTTCGCGCGAGACGACAGCCGGATGGGCTTTCGATGCGAGGATCGCCAGCGTCAATCGCTGGGCGGCCGTGTCCAGCGCCTCTTCTGCGCAACAGGTCGCGTGCGCAAGTTTGAGGTAACGTCCGTCGGCAACGATTGCGTCGTAGCGCGCCTCATTGTTCCAGATTTCACGAAGCGACTGCAAGCGGCGCACCACTGTCAGAAAACGCTGACGGTGATTGGCTGGCGCCATCGCCATGTGCTCTTCGCAGAAGCCATCGCTTCCATCCGGCATGCGCATGACAGGCTGCTGGCAGCCGGTGATTGCACAGGTGAAGTGTCCGTCCATGTATCGCCTCAAATCCAATAATTCCCAGGTCATGCTGCCTGAGCGCCAGAACTCCCCTCAGATTGTGCCGCCGAGGTTGTTTCAAGCTTGTTGACGCCAGCGTTCAAATGCGGCGCATCTGTCGAATTCGTCAGACTGGCGCTGAGACGGTTAATTTCTCGTGCAACGTCCAGTGGGTCGAATGGTTTCGCGACAAATCCGTCCATCCCGGCAAGACGACACGCCTCCTTGTCCGAGTCGAAGCCGTTCGCTGTAATCGCCATGATGGGTAGCCGACTCGAATCGTATCCCAGCGCGCGAATTCGCCGCGTAGCCTCCAGGCCGTCCATCTCCGGCATTTGCATGTCGAGCATTACCAAATCGAAGCTCTGTTTCTCGATTTGCTCAAGCGCTTGCTTTCCGTTGGACACCATAATGGGATGATGACCAAGACTTCGCAGGGTCGCTCCGATGATCAGCTGGTTTGTCGGCACATCCTCCGCAACCAATATTCGCAGCGCGCGCGTGGCGACTTCGAGCGACCGCTCGGGCAAGTCGCAGGTATTGAGATCGGCTTCCTTAAGCGGGATTTCGATCCAGAAGTCGCTCCCCTGCCCCAGCGTGCTGCGCAGGCCAACGCTTCCGCCCAACGCTTCCGCTATTCGCCTTGTAATGGCACGGCCCAAGCCTGAACCGCCAAAGCGGCGCGTGATGGAGCCGTCCACCTGAGAGAACTCGCGGAAAAGCCGCTCTACAGCCTCGGGGGGGATTCCGATGCCCGTATCGGACACCGTGAAGCGGAGCATTCGTCCACCGTACCCGTTACCGTCCAAAATATCCGTCCGTATGGTAACGCCACCGCTTTGCGTGAACTTGACGGAATTGCCAAGATAATTGATCAGCGCCTGTCTGAGCCACTTGCCGTCCGTAAGGATACCGGGCGGAAGCGAATCGACGCCTTCGATTTCAAACTTCAATCCCTTGGCGACAGCCTCGGGCTTCGCCACAAGAAATGCCGCGCGTATGATTTGCGCCGGATCACAGGGCTCTTCTTCAACAGACACGCCGACAGACTCAAACCGTGAGTATTCGAGAATGTCGTTGATGACGACGAGCAACGATTCGCTGCACAAAGTGATCGTATCGAGGAAGTCGCGCTGGTCTCCCCCGATCTCCGTGCGCGACAGCAAACGGGCGGCGCCGATGACGCCGCTCAGCGGTGTCCGGATTTCGTGACTCATGGTGGCCAGAAAACTCGCCTTTGCGCGAGCGGCCGCTTCGGCCAGCTCTTTCGCGTGGGCAAGTTCGGTAATGTCAGTATAGGTCTGGATAAGACTCCCGTCCGGCATCGGGTCGCTGCGGATATCCAGAACCGTGCCGTTGGGACGCGTGCGGCGATACGATTTGGGCGGGCACCCTTTGCCTTCCAGCAAAAAGGCTCTCACATCAGGCGGCAGCAGTTCGCCATTCACGCCAAACTCCTGATTACGGAGTTGGGCCTCCAGGACGGTCTTGGTTGTTGCCGGAAAAGGCGGATCCTCAATGCCCCCATATTCCAGAGCGCGCTTGTTATAGAGCCAGAAACGCCCGTCTGGCCGAATGACGGCGACACCCTGATTCATGTGATTAAGTGTCATCTCAATCAGATTCGACTTGCCGTCGAAATCTGAAGTGTTGCAATTCAGGACACGCGCAAACTGCTCTTCAGCAACCCTCAGCTTGCCTGCAAGATCATTTGCGCGACGGTGCTGGCTGACGGCAGCGGCAAGTAGTAGACAAAGTACTATGACCAGCACGACAACAATGAGATCGAAGGCGCTCAAACGATTCGTTTCGATCATGAAGATCGAACCGATCGCGCAGGCGCTGGACAAAAACGCCAACGTCAGCATGTAACGTAGAGTATGGGGCCCGTCGGCATCGCCTGAGAGCCATTGCCTTAGACGCCCAAGCCTGTTCACATCGCGCTCCGAAATATTGACTCCAATGCGCATTATCGCAACATGACGGTTGCATTTCGCTTAACCAATTCAATAATTCTAATTGAACGCTGAAAGGTGTTCTTAACTTTTTGTCGGGCAGGGCGATGAGCGAATTCCAGCTGGAGATGAATCGATTCTCCACAAAGGTCTCCGACTTTCTAAGACGCATAACTTACCGTCTCGCTCGGACTGACGAGCAACTTACCAACGTTTTCAAGCTTCGCTATGACGCGAACCTTAAAGAGCAAACCATCCTGCCGAATTCTTCGGAGATACTCAGCGACCGATTTGACGAAACGACCAATGGTTTCAACGTCGGGGTATTTCTCGACGGCAAACTGGCAGCGGCATTGCGGCTGCATTTGCTCTGCCCATCGTATCCGGACTCTCCGCTCGTTCACGCCTACCCGGATCTTGTAAAGCCACGCGTGGAGGCTGGGTTCCGCATTGTCGACATCACGCGCCTGGCTGCGGATTTCGCAATCGCGCGCAGTGAACCCTATCTTGCGTATGCAACAGTCAGGCTCAGCATGTTGATGTGCGAGCACTTCGAGGCGGACCTGATTCTTGCCGCTGTTCGCCGCGAACATATTCCGTTCTATCGCCGCGAATTTTTTGCGACGCAGCTAGAGCGCGTTGACATTCATCGTGTCCAAATATGCGCGCTGACGATTGATAGCATGGACATGAATGCTCTCGGTGTTTGTTCGTAGCGCGTTGCGATGCGCCTGAAGTGTTTGAGCTTCAGGAAGAAGCGCTCGATGAGATTTC
>CANMLK010000113.1 GCA_947498445.1 Beijerinckiaceae bacterium | reverse complement strand
CACGTGCAACAGTGAAAGGGTCACTATAAGTCGTCGACATCGTGGCCCCGAGCCCGATGTGCTTTGTCACCATGGAGAGTGCGGCAAGCATTGTCAGCGGTTCAAGTCGAACCGTATACGAAGGATGTGATCGCAAATTTGCGGCTAGACCGTCGCCGACGAACAGCAGATCAAACAAACCACGTTCAGCTGTTTCCGCGATGCGTCGGACAACGTTTATGTCCTGAAAACTCCTGTCAGCCCCTGGATAGCGCCAGCCAGCCGTGTGATTGCCTGTCCCAAGCATGAATACGCCAAGGTGGATCATCCTGCTCATTGGTCGCGGGATCCTCTATGCATCAGGCCGGCTCGCGTCCCAAACCGGAGGCAACGATCATTTGCCGACAGGGCCACCGATAATCCCGGATGCTCTCTCGATCAGCTTTGCGGACGCATTTTCAAGCTTCACAACTGAAGTCCTCACAGAGGTTCCATCAATGGGCATGACCGGCATATTGAGCCGCGACGCCTCTGCAAGAAACTCAGGATCGCTCATTGTTTTCCAGAAGGCCTCCTGCAACAGCCTGGCTCTCTCAGCAGGCAGTCCAGGGGGCGCCAAAAACGGACGACCGAACAGCATTCGAGCCATGAGGAAATCGAGAAGCCCCTTGTCGGTCGGATCCTTGAGGTGATCATAAACGAATGATGCTTGAGGCAATTCGGGATGACGCTCGGAACCTATTTGCATGAACACGTTGATGCGCCCATTTTTCAGTGCATCCGCCATCGAACTCTGCACGCTATCGATACCGATGCCACAGAGGCCTCCAACTTCGCCCTGCTCCATCGCCTTTAGGACAGCGGTGGTGCTTTGGTAGCCCTTTATAAGCTTGAGTTTCGATCAAACAAGCTCGTTGACGAGATTAGCGACTGTCTCAGTGCTCGTTGAAGTCACAACGCCGACCAGGAACTCATTCAACATGACATCTTTGACGGATTTGACTCCGGTGTTTGCCCACGAGATGCAGACGTTTGTTTGCTTGTTGACGCTTCCAAGCCACGTAAACTCGGATGGTTTGAACCGGGCGTTATGGTTGCCTATGATTGGCTCCATGACGTCACCATTCTGAATTCCGGCCAATGCGCTTCCATCCCGGGGCGCCCTCGCGTACATGAAGTTCGCCAGAACAATGCTGCCTGCGCCGGGCACATTCGAGGGGACCAATGTGGGGGTTCCCGGCAAATATCGCCCCATATGACGCGCCACGGCTCGGCCGTAGAGGTCATAACCCGCGCCGGGCGCCGATCCGATATACATGACGATGCGGTTCTTGCTGAAGAACTCGTCGGCAGTCTGAGACAATCCAACCGATGGCGCCGCAAGAAACGCAGTCAAAACGGCGACCGCGGCACGAATTCTAAATGTCCGGTTCATCGAAGTCTCCATCGCTCGAAACCACGCTTCCAATCAAGAAAGAGACCAGCCGCCCGATACATCGATGCACGATCCCGTGATATGCGACGCCTCCCCGGATAACAAAAATGCTGCGGCGGCGCCAACGTCCGGCCCATACTTGCCAGGCCCCAGCGGAGGTTCCCTGTAATTTCCCGCAGCATCACGAGCTGGAAATTCATGTTCGCCCGCAATGATGCAGTTTATGCGAACACCATGCTCGGCACAGTCCTGCGCCATGGACTGTGTGAACATTTGAATGCCTGCATGCGCTGCTGAGTATGCGTTCAGGCCTGGGACACCGCGCAAGCCGACGTTTGACGTCACGGACACGATCGACCCACTCCTGTGCAGGCACATGTGAGCCAGTACGGCACGTGTGACGTCGAGGATTCCGTAAACGTCGATATCGAGAACGCGCCGCCAGTCTCGGGAACACTGAGAAAGAAAATCTGTTTGTGAGACCCCAAGGTTGCTCGGCGGCGCCAAAAGATTGACCAGACCATCAACCCTTCCAGACGATAAAATAGCGTCGATGACTGAAGGCGTTTCGCAAGCAAGGTCGACAAATTCGCAAGTGTAATTGCGCGCTTCCAGGGCTTCGATGACGCCGTCCGTCAATGATCCCGCGCATCCAGCAATGATAAGCCGTGACCCTCCTGCCATCAGTGCAACCTCACCCCTCCCGAAACATCAACGCAGGAACCGGTTATGTAACCCGCTCGTGTGGACATCAAAAATGCTGCCGCTTCGCCCATGTCATCTGCACGGCCGAAACGTCCGAGTGGCGACATCCGACTGCTCCCCGGCTCCCTGCGTTCTTCGTCGACGGCCATACGTGTGAGGTCGGCAACAGGACGCCGGCCGTTCTCGGCACGCCCTGGAGCTATGCAATTTGCCCTGACGCCCCGAGGTGCAAACTCAAGAGCGATGGACTGTGTAAATGCAATGAGCCCAGCCTTCGCCAGAGAATAGATTTCGCCATACTTCTGTCGCGACATCGGGGGCCCGCCGCGCAGGCCTGCCCCGGAAGCCAAGTTCAAAATGACCCCATCACCCGCTTTGATCAGATGCGGCAATGCCGCATGACAGGTCACCATGACAGAAACGAGATGGGTCTCAACGTTGAGGCGCCAGTCATCCAGTCCGGTTTCCCAGAACAGCGCCCGAGGTCCAAATGCTGGGCCACCACCGGCAGCGGTCGCCAATCCTTGCAAGCCCCGGTTATCGTCCGCAACGCGGGATACAAAACTGCGAACACTCTCTTCGTCACAAACATCGAGCGCTTCATGATAAGGCGCGTTTATAGCGCCCAGCTTCTGCGCGACGGCTTCCAACGCCTTTGCCTCACGATCCGCAAGAGCAACGCGCCACCCATCACGCACAAGCGCCGCTGCAATGGCTGAACCAATCGCGCCGGCTCCTCCTGTGACGAGGGCAAGCGGACGCTGTGCTGTCATACGTCGACCCCCTTCGTAACCGGAAGGTTGGAAGGAATGCGCCAAGCTTTAAGAGGGCGCCCTTCCTCGATCGAAGCCATCTCGCGCGTCCAGATGTTCCGGAGCAACCGAACCTGCTTGTCCGAGGTTGCGAGCAGGTCGTTCTCGCGACAAACATCCGACCCCTGCGCCTTCATTGCCACGGCGTCCTGAATAAAAAGAATATCCGGACGGTCATCTACTTCGTCGAGATGGAGTTCACCCCTCATGATCCGATCGACCACGTCATCGGCCGGTTCAAGCTTACGCAAAGCAGCTCGCTGCTTCGCCATCGCCTCGCGATAAACAGCCTCCTCCGCCCCGCTCTTGTGCACGACGGTTAGATTAAACGTCGAATGAATTTCTCGGTCGATGGGCACTCTCCACGCAAAATGATCCGTCCACCCTTTCTCGTGTCCGTAGACAGCCGCATACATGCAATTTGGCATAAGAATGTGGGAGATGCGGACAGCATTGCCCCGTTTTCCGTATCTCACGATGCCGTACTCTGTTTCTTCGCCGCTCACCTCCGGGATTTGATCGTTGAGGCCTGCATCGGTAAAGGCTGAGCTGCGATGCGTAAAATTGAAGTGGACTTCGTCAACGCTATTTTCGAGCTGATTAAAAAACGGATAGAGGCGCCGACTCTCGCGGGCCTCAACGATGCCGCCGGATTCCAGAGCATCAAATAAAGGGAACTCAGGTGGGTCGCCAGATCCCAGATAGGCAAACACCAGGCCATGGTACTCGCGCACGGGGGAACTATTGATCTTCACACTGTCTGCAAAGCTTCGTTGCTCGGCTGGCTGAGACACGCACTGACCTGACGCGTCATAGGTCCATCCGTGGTAAATACATGACAGGCAGTCACCCTCGACGCGACCAACATACAATTTGGCTCCCCGATGAGCACAACGCTCCCCGACGATCGCTACTTGACCGCTATAACCTCTGAAGATCGTGAAATTTTCGCCTAGTATCTTCAATGGCAGCGCCCGACCCACTGCAATCTTCTCTGACAGGAATACTGGCTGCCAGAACGATCGAAGGAAACGTCCGGCTAGGGCGTCAGGACCTACCTCTACAAAGTCCTTGTATCGCTGGGCCAAATAACCAGCCTCCTTGAAATTATTGCTGGCCCTATCGTCGTTCAATAAATTCAGGAATGCAAGCGATCTCAAACCGGGGCTTCGTCCTGCCTTCCCGAGCTTTCAACGATTGTCACCAGATACTTGACGCCTGCGCTTACCTCGCAGCGCCCGTAAAGCTAAGGGATGTCTGTCGTCCTCGTCCTGCTCCGCAGGCGTCGTTACTGGGTGCAATTAGGGGTGTGTCGCTTGATGCGTTTTGAAACTGCAACTGTTCACCAAACCGTCATACAAATGATGAGGTAATCAGTCCGGTATCGGGTTGAAACAGGCGACGCGCGTTTGGCGATCGGGGACCAGTTCGGGCCTCTCGCGGCTACAACGCTCGACACGACGCGGGCAGCGCTCTGTATAAACGCAACGATGCGCAAGATCCCCGGAGCCGCCCTTGATCGCAGCTGGATCGAACTCTTCTATTGACGCCAGCGCTTCATGGCGGCGGACCCCGACGCGTGGTCGGGCTGAAATCAGATGCGCAGTATAGGGATGTCGCGGCCGATCCAGCACGGCTTCGGCGGCGCCCTCCTCGACGATCCGTCCCCGATACATAACCGCGATGCGATCGCACAGATATTCAATCACACCCATATCGTGGCTGATAAAGATGACGCCGAGCCCGATGCGGTCGCGCAAATCGAGCAGTAAATTGAGGATCTGCATCTGCACAGACACGTCGAGCGCGGACGCGGCCTCGTCAGCGATCAGCAAGCTAGGCTTCATGATAATTGCGCGCGCGATGCACAAGCGCTGACGCTGCCCGCCGCTAAACTGGTGCGCGTACTTGTCGAGCGAGTCTTCACTCAAGCCGACGAGCGCGATGTGACGGCGCACTTCATCCTTGATCGCTGAACGAGAAAGCCGCCCCTGTATCCGCAATCCCTCGCCAATTAAAGCCCCGACTTTCATGCGCGGATTGAGCGAACCGTAGGGATCCTGGAAAATCATTTGAATGCCGCGTTGAGCGGGCGGCACAGTCGCCGCGTCAACGGAAAAGATCGCGCGTCCTTTTACTTGCAGGGAGCCGCCATTGGCCTGCTCCAGCCCAAGAAGCACCTTGGCGAGTGTGGATTTTCCACACCCGCTCTCGCCAACCAGACCGACAATCTCGCCCGATGCAACGCTGAGTGAGACATCGTCAAGCGCGCGATTTTCTGCGCTCTTGGTGAAGAGACCAGTACGCCGCCAGAAAGTTTTTGAAACCCCACGCGCCTCTAGCAACGGCCTCGCATCGGCGTCAGTGTGTATGGCGGACGCGGGAGTGATCAATGACGTTCTCCCAAGTCATTGAGCGGCGCAACGCACCGGACAGAATGGTCATATTTGGCGAAAAGTGGCATGGGACCCACCCGACAGACGGCGCGCGCTTGCCCACACCGTTCAACGAACCGGCAACCCTCGCCCCAGTCGGCCACGCTCGGCACAGCACCTTCAATGCCTACCTGACGACTTCCATTCAATCGCCGATGCGGAACGCACGCAAGAAGCGCGGCTGTATAAGGATGGGCCGGACTTTCGATTATTTTGCGCGCCGGGCCTTGCTCCATAATCACGCCGCCATAGAGCACAGCAATCTTGTCTGCATTCTCGTACACAAGCGAGAGATCATGCGAGATAAACAGAACCGCCAGCCCCATGTCGCGCGCAAGCTCCGCGATAATGTCGAGAACCTCGCGTTGAATAGTCACGTCAAGCGCCGTGGTTGGCTCGTCGGCGATAAGAAGCTTTGGTTCGTTGATCAGCGCCGCAGCGATCATCACGCGCTGACGCATGCCGCCCGATAATTCATGAGGGAACGCCTTGAGGATCAATTCCGGGTCGCGGAAGCGCACGCGCCTCAACAGTTCCAGTATCCGCTCGCGTCGGTCGTCACCCTTGAAGCGGCCATGCGCATCGACGGTCTCCATCAACTGACGCTCGACAGTCATCAACGGATTGAGGCTCGACATTGGCTCTTGAAAGATCATCGTGATTTCAGAGCCGCGTAACGGGCGAAGCACACGCTCTGACGCATGCGCCAGATCTTGCGCGCCAAACCGGATTGCGCCGTCGATCTCGAGAACGGCGTCGGGCACAAGACGCATAACCGCGCGGGCGATCATGGTCTTGCCCGAACCGCTTTCTCCCACAAGTGCGAAGAACTGGCCCGGCGCTATCGAGAAACTTGCATTCTCGACGATCTTAAGCCGCCGCCCATCGTCCGCACGGACGAACAGCGACAATCCCTCAATCGAGAGCACCGGGCCCGGGGGCGCCGGCTGGTCAGGAATGGAATTCGACATAGGCGTCAATGCAGCGGTTGAAGGCCGCCGGATATTCTCGCATGACGAAATGTCCCGACTTGTTGAAGATACGCACCTCCGTGTCGCGCTGTTTGTGCATGAACAACTCGATCAATTGCATTCCGTTGGAGATATGCGCGGCTGGATCTTCGTAACCCCACACGACCAGTGTGGGACAGGGCATGCCGCGCTCAAGCAGCCAGCGATGGCATTCATTGCGCTGTTTGAAAAGCTGCGGAAGGAATTGCTTTTTGCCGAGCCCCTCCTCGTTTATTTTCTGCACGGCGATCTTGTTGCGCTCAGTTTCGGCGATCGCCATGGCGCCATCGAGCCAATCCTCCGTGACAATGCGGGGATTGAAGGAATAGCGCTCGCAAAACCAACGGATCGACTCGCGCGTGAGTTGCGGTTGTGGCGGGTCCTTGTGTACAAGGCGCGTGCGCGTGGTGCCCGGCGACAAGGTGCCCGACGAAACGCAGATCACACTCTTGGCGAGATCGGGCCGCTCCAGCGCAATGCGCGCCACAACATAGCCGCCGCGAGAATGCCCGCAGAGATGATAAGGCCCCTTGCCGAGCTTCTCTAGGAAGCGAATTGCGTGCTGCACGATGGCATGCATCGTGTAGTCGGCGTCGGTCTTGGGATTATCCGTGAAGCCCTGCCCTAATTTGTCGAACGCAATGACGTTTCGCCATTGTTTCAGGACGGGAAAGTTCAGCGCCCACGTCTTGGCGGAGCTTGCGCCATCACTGGCGCCCATTTGGGCGCCGTGGATCATGACGAGGGGCTCGCCTTCCCCTTCATCGAAATAGCGCGTCCGCACGCCGTCGACATCGAGCCACTTCTCCTTTCCCATATCGTCCGATGAGGGATGATAGGCGCGCTGCTTCAGCGCTTCGTGCTGATACTTATTCGCCACGGCCAACCCCCTCAACAAATTCAGCGACGACGCGATTGAATTCGGCGGCGCGCTCACGGAAGCTGTGATGGCCCGCCTGATTGACGATATGCAAGCTTGTGCGAAGCTGCTTTTGCGCGATGAGATGGTAAAGCTCCATGCCGTCTGTCAACGGAGCAGTGGGATCGTTGTACCCCCAGAAGAGCATGATGGGACGCTGCATGCCGACCTTCTCAAGCTTCGTGAAGAACTCTTGCTTGTCCTCGAGAAGCTCGGGCAGGAACCTCGAAGCGAGCAGCCCTTCGTCCTTCATCTTCGCAATTGCGATCTTGTTCTTGGGATGCTCGGTAATCTTCTGCTTCAACGCGATCCAGTCGTCGGTAACGTGCTCGGTCGTGCAGGAGTATTTCTCATAAACCCACCGTGAAGACTCGAGTGTACCCGCCTTGTAGGGATTGAGAGCGAAGACGAGCTCGTTGCGCCCGGGTCCGGGCGACGCGGTATTCGAGTCGATCAGCGTGCAGCTTTCAATGAGGCGAGGATAATCGAGCGTCGTTCGCGCTGTCACATAGCCGCCGCGCGAATGGCCGACCACGTTGAACGGGCCGCCACCGAGGGCCTTCAGGAAAGCCGCAAAGTGCCGGACGGCGGCAGCCATCGTGTAGTCCTCGTCGCGCTTGGGGTTATCCGTATAGCCCTGTCCGAGGCGATCTATTGAAATGACGCGAAAGCTCTTTGCGAGTTCTGCAAAGTTGAGATGAAAATCTTCCGCGTTTGCGCCACCGGACGCATCGCCTTTCGTTCCGCCATGAACGAGAACTATGGGGCGACCCGAACCCGCCTCGAAGTAGCGCGTTCGTATCCCGTCCACGTCTATCCATTTTTCGCCGAATTCCTGTAGCGACATCACAGACTCCTTTTCGACGTTTCCTTACCTAAGATTCAATGCGCCCTTCGGGTCGAGCAAATCACGCATCCAATCGCCAAGCAGATTGAGCCCAAGTACGGTCACAAAGATACCGAGGCCTGGGAAAACGGCGATCCACCATGCCCCGACCACGTAAGAGCGGCCCTCCGCCAGCATGCCGCCCCAGGTCGGTATTTCGGGAGGGACGCCAAGACCAAGGAATGAAAGACTCGCCTCAGCGAGAATGGCCGTCGCCATGGAGAACGTTGCGATAACAATCGCGGCGGCGAGCAGATTGGGCAGGATGTGGCGCGAAATGATCCAGGACGTTCCGCCGCCCATCACTTGCGAAGCGGCGACGAACTCGCGGTTGCGAAGCACAAGCGCCTGCGCGCGCGCGATGCGGCTATAAGGTATCCACCTCTGGATGGAGAGCGCGAAGATGATGTTGATGAGGCTCTGGCCAAAGAAGGCGAGGATCGCCAGCGCCAGGAGAATGGGCGGGAACGCCCAGAAAGTTTCAACGACCTTTTGCAGAATGATGTCGCGCACGCCGCCCCAATAGCCAGACAGCGCGCCGAACAGGACGCCGAACACACCTGAAAGCAAGACAATCGCGGTCGCGATCAGAAGGGACACGCGCGCGCCGGACACCATTCGCGCAAGGATATCCCGGCCCAGATGATCAGTGCCAAGATAATAGCGCGTCTCGTCGAAACGCGGCGGCTGCAGCGATGAAAGCAGGTCCTGCTCCTGCGATCCGTGCGGAGTAATGAAGTTTCCAAGAACGGCCAGCACGATGATGAGAAACATGCAGGTCGCGCCGATGATGAACTTAGCGTTGAGGAACTTTTTCATTCCTACACCGCCTGAGACGCGCGGATGCGCGGGTCAACCATAAAGTAGATGATGTCGATCAGTACGTTAATGAAGATGAACATCGTCGTATAGGCTACGACGATGCCTGTCACGAGCGGTATGTCGCGGACCGAAATCGCCTGATAGAGAAGCGTTCCGAGGCCTGGCCAGGAAAACACGACTTCAACGATGATGCTGCCGGAAATCAGCACGCCAAGCTCCAGGCCGATGATGGTGACAATCGGCACTGCCGCGTTCGGCATCAGGTGATGACGGATGATTTCGCCGCGCTTTAGCCCCTTGGAAACGGCAGTCGTGATGAACTCTTCCTGCGCGACATCAATGATTGCGCCACGCGTTATGCGTGCAATGATGCCGATCATCCCGAACGCAAGCGTCAGCGCGGGAAGAATGATGTAGCTGGAGATAAGACCGAGAAGATCGAGGCGCCACGCGAGTATTGCATCGAGCAGATAAACCCCCGTCACATGAGGCAAAGTCACGCCGTAAGGCAGCCGCCCTGCTGAGGGAAGCAGGTTCAATTCCGCCGAAAGAAACAGAACGAGCAGAATGCCCAGCCAAAAGGTTGGCGTGCTGACGCCGGCGATCGCGAACACGGAGATCGCGCCGTCGAGCGCCGATCCCTTGCGCAGGGCAGCGATGATGCCGAGCGGAACCGCGACAATCGCGGCGAGGGCCAGGGCGATGAACGCGAGTTCGATTGTCGCCGGTAGACGTTCAACGATCAGGCCGAAGACATCGGCTCCATAGCGATACGAGCGGCCGAAGTCGAGTTGCAGGGATGCCAGGAGAAAGCGCCAGTATTGTTCCAGGATGGGGCGGTCAAGCCCCCATCGTTCACGAATGCGCGCGACCTCGTCCTCACCCGCATCGTCCGGCACGAGAAGGTCAGCCGCGTCGCCCGGAGCCAGCCGCAACAGAACGAACAGAACCAGAGTCACGAGAAAGAGAACCGGAATGACGCCCAGCAAGCGAAGCGCAATGGCGCGCACCATTCCTCAAAACTCCCTGGCGCAAGTCACTTGAAAGGCGATCATTTCAGCTTTGACCGCGGCAGCCAGAATTCACCAGACCGCTCGACTGCGAGTTCGACGTTGGCGCGCAGGCCCGTAATCACCGAATGCGTCCACATAAAGTGCGTCGGCGCATCGTCAATCAGCAACTGATTAAGCTCACGCCAGAGCTGGCAGCGCTTCTGCTGATCCGCCTCGGCGTATTGCTGCTTCAGTAGGGTGTCAAACTTCGGATTCGAATACTGGACGCGCGGCGATCCGCCGGTGCCATAAAGCTGTCCAGCCGCATCAGACGCGTCAAACACCGAGCCGCGTCCCATATAATAAAACGGGGAGCGGCCACGGCGCACTTCCGACCAGAAGTTCGCGTATTCCGGCGTGTGCAGCCGGACCTTAAAGCCCGTTTGCCTCAGCATTTGCGCAACAACTTCCGCAACCTGCCGGTCCGATATGTAACGACCAACCGCCGTGTAGAAATCGATTTCAGGCCCGCCGTCCTTGTATCCGGCCTCAGCGAGAAGCTCCTTCGCACGCGCCGGATTGTATTCGAGGACGCGATCCGGCTTGCCGGTGTAACAAAACTGGTTGGGACCGACCATGCCGTCCTGCACGAGCGCATTGCCACCCAGCAGACGATCGACAATCAACTGCCTGTTGATTGAATGAGCCACCGCCTTCCGAAGACGCACGTCCGTCAAGGGCGCCATCTGGTTATTGAAAGCGAGGAACATCACTTCAATACCGCCCGTCTTCTCGACCTTGACGTCTTTCCGACCTTCGAGGCGGCGGATAAGTTGCGGCGGGATAAGGCGGGCGACCTGTACTTCTCCATTGAGGAGCGCAGTCACGCGCTGCTCGGGTTCACGCATTTGCTGAAGAATGACGACGTCGGGCGCTTCCTTCGGGTCATACCCGTCAACCTCGCGCCATTCGCGATTCTTGCGCAGCACAGCGCGCCGGTCGGAGGCGTATTCCTCAAGCCTGTAAGGCCCCCAGCCAAAGGCAAACTTCTTGTCGGCCTCGCGCCCATGCTTGGCGAACAATTCAGCCGACGTGACGATAAAGCGATCAAACAGCGCGCTCACAAGGTTGACCGCCGGCTGCTTGGTCTTGATGTCGAACGTCAGTTCGTCAACGGGAACAATCGCATCTACCATAGCCACGAACGAGGAATGAACGCTCTCCTTGTCTGTGCGAATTCGCTGGAGCGTGTGAACCACATCCGCAGATGTAGGCCCCGGTCCACCGTCGTGCCGCTTCAGTCCCTTGCGTAGCGTGAAGCGCCATGTGACCGGGTCGATCATCTCCCACTTCTCGGCGAGGATGCCGACGGGCTTACCCGTCCCGTGGTCAAATCGCCCGAGACATCCGTAAGTGTGGCACCACATGGAGTACACCGGCGCGGAAGACTCGCCATAGGGATGGTCTGTCGTCATCGGCTCGGTGGCCGTGATCGTCATAATGCGCTCTTGCGCCGTGCTCAAAGCGGAGGATGCAAGCAAGGTTGCAAGGCTCAACAACGCTGAACCAAAAAGCTGAATGGGACGAACGCAGATCATATTCTTCTCCGTTTTCTGCGCTGCTTGTGCGCATCAAAAGTCACCGATAACTGGCGCTTTCACGTTTGCCGTGCGCCGCGTCGTCTCATCGCCTTAGGCAAGGAAGAAGAGTATTCAGCCCCTTCATGGCCGCGTCAAGCCGCCACTATTTATCCAGCCTCGCCGCCCATTGTAACGGCGATCTGGGCAAGGCTTCAACGCGCATGTGCAGATTGCACGCAGAATGATCAAACTTTCATAGGCGGGCGTTAGGTAAAGACGACCTGTTCCTTCACGTAATTTTCTGGCATCGCATCGCGATACTTGGCCATTTTCGCAGCATTCAGCCCCACGGGTGGGTTCTGATTTGACGGCAGCATGGATCGGAACGGCATCCCTTCGATCTCCTTTTCGAAGGTGCGCTTGCTTCAGCTACGATTTCAGGATTGACGAAACGCCCGATGATCGAATTCGACAGAACTTTCGCGCCTGACGATGCTCCCTTGTGCGCAGCCGATGTCGCAAGCGCAACGCCCGCCGCCCAGTGATGAAAGTCGATGTTGGGAATGTTGGCGGGGAGTTTGATGGCTCTCTGGATTCAGTCATGGTTGCGCCTATGATCATAACCGGAAGCACCGCGCGTCACGCCTGCGCTGAACCTAGCGTATCCTGCGCCCGGTATGACTGATGCGCAAGGTCGGCGCCCCGGCAGCAGAGGCCAACATCTACGCGAAACCCGAAGGGCGGAGGTTGCTGAAATGGTTGGCTACTGAGTCGCGCGCCGTTCGGTACGTCTGTAAGTTCCGCTGGATCGTGTTAAGCACGACCCCTCCGAAAGTCCACGGTGGCGGCTCGCGGAAGGCCAAGGCTTGTCAAATTAACAAATCCGGGTCAGCTTTCCGTTTGACTGACGGTCATCCGGCGAAGCCGAGTGACCCGGACCTGCGCCGGACGAGGCGCCGACACAAAAGCAAGAACATTGGGAGGCCGGAAATGACAGGTTCGATCTTGAGGCGCGCGATTATCGCCTCTTTAGCGATTTTTTGCAGTCCTACTGCGCCGCAAGCGGCAGACTTTTCCGGCAAGACGATCGAAATTCTGATCGGCTTTGGCCCCGGCGGCGGACATGACGCCTATGGCAGGGCCTTCGCGCAATTCTACGGCAAGAACCTGCCCGGCGAACCGGCAGTTGTGGCCCGCAACATGCCCGGCGCCGGTAGCCTCACCGTGCTCAATCACATCGCGACAATTGCAAGGCCCGACGGGCTTTCTATCGGAACGTTTGACCCGCAATTGCTCACGGCGCCGCTGCTTGGAGCCAGCAACGCCCGCTACGACGTGAACAAGCTGAACTGGATCGGCAGCCTCGTTGATGCGACCAATGTCTGCATTACGTGGGCGCCTTCAGGCATCGCCACATGGGAAGACCTGTTATCCGACAAGGAGATCACATTCGGCAGCACCGGCCCGTCAGCCGCCCTTTATCAGCACGCCGCAATCCTGAAGAACATGTTCGGTTCAAAGGCCCGCATCGTCTCGGGATACAAGGGCACGGCTGAAGTGCGGCTCGCCATGCAGCGCGGCGAGGTCACCGGCAATTGCGGAGACAACTGGGCCAGTCTCAAAGGC
>CANMLK010000112.1 GCA_947498445.1 Beijerinckiaceae bacterium | reverse complement strand
CCTAATTGCGGCGCGCGGCGACGGATTTTATTGGCGAAGTCCCGACCAAACTTCTCCGCCCAACGCCGCACGGTTTCATGGCTGACGACAATCCCCCGCATGGCCAGCATGTCTTCAACCATCCGCAGGCTGAGCGGGAAACGAAAATAAAGCCAAACCGCGTTGGCGATCACCTCGGCGGGGAAACGATGACGACGGTACAAGGGGTCATAAGTTTTTATCCCCGTTCCATACCCGCGCCGCTACCACATTCCGTTAACGTGACGGTGCCCTCTCATCACCTGCGCGAAACGGACAGATTCTCGTAAGCGCCCGGTAGTAAACAATAGGCTTTAGGTTCTTTGCACCAATGCGCCTGATGGCGCTACCGGTATGCCGCAACTCAGTCTTGATAGAAATTAGCGAAAGTGGCTGGATTTATTCTGCCGTCACTGCACTCATTTGAAATACTAATCAAAGGCGTGGGCCACGACCCGGCAGGACTCCGCTGCACACCATGCCATCGATTTTCGAGAAACACTATTTCGGTGCACTTGACCCCTGACCTCTTATGCCGCCACTTCAATCCCGCTATGGAGTGGCGAATAGGGCATGACTTCTTCAGGCCGCCAGTGAACGAGCTCGAATGCACCATCAAAAGTCTCAATAATGGCCGAGCAGGATTCTACCCAATCGCCGGTATTGAAGTAGTCGATATCGGCGATGCGACGGATCGTTGGTTGGTGAATATGGCCACACATAACGCCATCCACCTTGTGGCGGGCCGCATCCGCGACGACGGCGTCCTCGAATGCGCTGATGAACGCGACCGCTTTCTTCACCTTCAGTTTCGCGTAGGCTGAAAAAGACCAGTACGGAAGTCCCATACGACGCCGCACGACGCTAACCTGGCGATTGAGAAAAATAGCAAAGTCATAGGCGGTGTCACCTAGATGGGCGAGCCACTTCATGTTTCTCACCACGTGGTCGAACTTGTCCCCGTGAATGACCAGGATGCGACGACCGTCTGCCGCAACATGGATTGCCTCTTCAACGACCTCAATTCCCCCGAAATTCGACCCGGCGTAGTCGCGAAGAAATTCATCGTGGTTGCCCGGAATATAGATGAGGCGAACGCCCCTGCGTACTTGCCGGAGGAGTTTTTGAACAACATCGTTGTGCGCCTGCGGCCAATGCCACGCGACCTTCAGGCGCCAGCCGTCTACAATGTCTCCGACCAGATAGATCCGCTCTGGCTCATGCGCCTTGAGAAAGGACAGAAGCGCCGCGGCCTGGCAGCCACGTGTTCCCAGATGAACGTCTGAAATGAAAAGCGTCCTAACCTTCCGGACCATGCAAACTCTCCGAATCGCCAGCCTTTCCACTTACATGCGCCCGTCCGCTTTCATTCTTGTGACAAGAACGCGTCATGGCTCTGAGATAATGACGCGTTATGAAAACGAGATGCTGGACTTGCCCCTAGTCGCCGGAACCGCTCTGCTTTGCATTCACATTGTTTCGCTCGCCTTAGCGTGGCGCAAATGCCGTGCTCGAAACAAAGACTCTCCGTTGAAGCCCATGGTGTCGCTCGTTCGGCCTGTGTGCGGACTTGAGCCTCACATTGAAGATAATCTGAGATCGTCCTTCACCCAGGACTATCCCAAGTACGAAGTCATTTTTTGCGCCGCTTGTCCGAATGATGCCGCAGTAGTTCTCGTGCAGGACATGATGAATGCGTATCCACACATTCCTGCGCGTCTGCTCGTTGGAGAGCAGCGCCTTTCGCAGAATCCCAAGTTAAACAACATGGCGAAGGCCTGGCTAGATAGCAAAGGTCAGCTTGTCGTGTTTTCAGACTCCAACCTCCTCCTGACGAAGCACTATTGTTCATCGGTGGCTGCGGCTTTCGCTGCGAATGAAACGATGGTGGTTTCTTCGCCTCCGATTGGGGACTTTGCGGAGAACTTCTTCGGTGAAGTGGAGTGCGCGATGCTCAACACACATGCCGCGCGCTGGCAATTTGCAGCTTCGCAGTTGGAGATCAATTTCGCGCAAGGCAAGACGCTAGCTTTCCGTCGGAGCGCCTTTGATGGCGGGCTCATGGAGCGGTTGGCGGCAGAGCCGGCGGAAGACGCTGCGGCGACCAAACTTGTGCGCTCAATGGGCGGCGCTCTCAATGTCTTGGCGCCACCGTTTACGCACCCGGTCGGAGCGCGATCGCTGCGCTCGTTCTGGTCCAGACATGTTCGATGGGCGCGGCTTCGACGTGTCACCTTTCCAACAGTGTTTTCATTGGAGATCGGCTGCGGAATGTTTCCAGCGATTCTGGCGTTCGCGATGTCTTCGACACTATCCTCGATTCCACTTCCGCTCACGATTATAGTGGCGAGCGTTTTATGGTATGGTGCCGAATACGCATTCGCGCGTAGCCTTGGGTGGCGTTGTAATAGATGGTTCGTGCTCGCCTGCCTTGTGCGCGATGCTTTTCTTCCTGCATTTTACGTCGCAGCATGGGTCAGCGCGCGTTTTGAATGGCGTGGTCATGCGATGGACAGTACCGCAAAAGGAATAAGCAACATCAAAGGTCACTGCGGGTGAGCGACCTTTTGAGAGACGCCACCACCGCATAGCCGCCGTAGATGCTCTGGCAGCTGTCCTGTAGACCAAGTTTGCAGGCAAGAGTGCTGAGCTCCAGCTTCAGGTCTAAACGCGGTGAAACGTGGAAGACTGATAGCCACTTGTTGAGTAACGCGCGCGCGGGCGCGCTCATCCCGCGCTGGTCGCCGAAGTCCGCAATATGCAAAGATGCTCCAGGGTTCAGCAGTAACGCAGCTTCGGACAGCGCGGCCCGCCAGGATGGAACCATGGAAAGGACATATGAGAAATAGATACGTTCGAAGCTTGCAACCCCGAAGCTGGAACACGGATTAAAAGTACAGGCATCGCCAAGCGTCAGGAAGATACGATTTTCGAGGCCCGCGCGGCGCACTGCATTTCGAGCGTGCTCCACCATGACGCTGGAGACATCGTAACCAAAAAATCTGGCGTTCGGCCACCTATGCGCTGCCACTATGAGATTACGGCCTGTGCCGCAACCGATTTCGAGCACGCATGAGCCGTCTGCGGGAGCCATTTCCGCGATGAGCCGGTCCCTTCCCAGCAAATACGGCTTGCGCGTCAAATCATAGAAGGCGTGTTGCCAACGATACATCCTGTCCATGGCGTGTATGGCAGTCGTTTCCACCATTTCGTGAGTCCTAGCCTTCATGGTTGTCGTTCAAACGATAGAGATGAAACGCTCCATAGATCGCGGATCTGTCTCTCAAATGAAGCGCTTCGCTACGCGCATCGTCCCGACTCCAGCGGTCCAGGATCCTTGGATCCAGTTTCCCCGGCAGCAGGAGTTCATTAGCTGCTGTGCGGAAGATTACGCGAGCGCCGGGACGGGCGGCACGCGTGATTTGAGTCCACAGGTCGTTGAGTTCGGAGGCGCTCATCCAGTCTTGCGCATCCAGAAGAACAACACAATCCACACTCTTGGGGGACGAACAGCGCAGGAATTCCGTTACGGAGTCATGGCGCACGTCGAGCCGAACCGCGGCCGACCTGACACGCGCGAAATTTCCCTGTTCAAGATACGGCGGCAACGGGGCGTCGCTGCCCGTTCCATATGAGAGGCCGAACGCTTGCCAGGCGAAATAATTATCCCGAAGTGGAAAAGCGCATGCAAGTCGCTCCAGCCGCTCTCGAAGGACAGAGCCTATGCCGCCTACGTTGTCTGAAGCCAGCGCTGTGTATTGCTTTGGGGGGATGCCAAGGCCGAACAACGCCGCGGGCCTTCGAGTGAGCCACTGGATCGTCGGCCGGTTCAGAAGAGGGACCAGCTGCGAGTCAAAGAAAGCCTTTTGGTCTTCTAGGGTTTCGCATTCAAGAATCTTGCGCAGATCGACACCGTGTAGCCGCGCGACCATGTGAGCTGTGCGAATGAAGCCGCCCAGGAGTCCGCTTCTGTAGAATCCGCGAGAGAACTGCGAAATGCGTCGCCGTCCTGAAATCGTTCTTGTTTCCCAGTACGCGCGGGTCGCGTCATCGAGCTTCGGTGCAAGATTTGCATCATAAGACTTGATGTTGGAGGCAATGCCTCCATTGGCGAAGAATGTATAAAATGAGCGTTGGTCCGGCAAATTAATTGCTGCAGCCTGCTTAAGGCGCAACAGTGCAACGTGTGCGCCGTTTAGGTCAAGCGCGGTTACCTTCGCGGGCTTCGCACAAAGGTAACTCATTGCATTGCAGCCGCCAGATGCGATCGACACCACATGATCCGTTGGCGTAATACTTAGCGCGTCCATGTCTACTACCGGGTCTTCCCATATCTGGGGATAAACCAGACCTCGAAAGAGCATGGAGAACATCCGCTCCTGGATTCCGTCGCGAGAAAGAAGCGGATTGCGGTGAAGGGCGCGGGAAAGGTTGAAGCTTGTACGTCGCAACGTCTGTTCGGATATGTTGATCAAAGGGAATATCCCATTCGGTGGCCGACTAATGTTGAATTAAAAATATGAGCTCACAGAATATCTAGCCGGTGAGCAGTTCGACTTCGTCGAGCCGCAGGCGTCCATACTCATCGACAATCGTCAATCGAGCCTCATTGAGATCTATGTTTGAGTAACTGTTCATATCTAGCATCCAGAGATGGCTGCATAATTCAGGGTTCACCCAGTACTTGATTGTTTCGCGGGCCCCGCTGAATATTGAAGTCGTATAAGGATCGAAGGCGCTGACGCGGCGTAATTGATAACGCTCGCCTCCAAGGTCCAGGAAGACCTTAGTGCGAGGACCACCGTCAAAAACGTTCACCAGCACACGATTTTCTGGGAAGTCAGTTACGGCCTCAAGTTGCAAGCCTGTTGGTCTAGATTGTTCTGCGAAACTTGCTATGACGCGCCCGCACGCATCGTGTCGAGCGGGTATAAACTCAGTATGATAGTCATCCCCGTCAATGGTGAGGGCGTGCCACCCATGAGGAGTGCCATCGCTAGCTATGGATAGCGGGAGCCCTTCTTTATCCATGGGTCCGCTCCACCACGAACCGGACAGCGCCGAAATGACCTGGTGATGATGTGCGCCGCCAGCATACGGAATATAGTGATGCTCGCTTGTGTGCATGTGCCCTGAGAAGCTAACAGCCTTGCGTCCGTCGATGAGCTCTAACAAAGCGGAAGTATCGGATGTCGTACAGGACGAATCGTCATTATGGCTTGAAGTGAGCGGAATGTGGGTGCAAACAACGACAAGCTTTTCGGGATGCGTCAGCTCGAGCAGATTTCTGACGAAGTTCAGTCCGTTTGGCCCGATGTGACCAAAGTACGATCCGCCGTCTCGGACGCACACATTGTCCAGCATGATGAACAGGGCGCCAGAGTATTCAAACGCGTAGGTAGGTGGGCCGAATGTTTTCCGCCAGGTTTTGAGTCGATCGTGCGAGGTCTGCTCGCCTACATCATGATCGTGATTGCCAGGTATGTGCCAAACAGGGATGCCGAGGCGTGAAGCCTGTGCAAGATAGTCTGGGAAGATAGTAAGATCATCAGAGGCGATATCTCCCAACGCCAGGCCAAAAGCGAAGTCCTTTCGGGCGCTCATCTTATCCATCGCTCGTCGTAAGTACGTCAACTCTAGTTTGTCGGCTGGCTGCGGATCCGCATACAAAGCTGCGCTAAAGCGCCTGGGCTCCTGAATATATCGAAGATTGAAGTCTAAGCTTTTTTGCGTTTCTACGTCCTGCGCGCCCGCATCGCTTTCTGGTTTATTATTTGCAAAAGTACTGTGGGTTGACGCGAAGGCCGGCAGACCGGTCGCCTCTTCAACTGGGACAGACCAATTGGATGGCTTGATTATGAAGACGTCGCGGCGTGTTGGTAAGGAGTAAAATCCTTCGCTTGTTGTCTTTGCAACCTCGACACCGTTCGAAACGAGAACTCCATCAAGCCCTTTTTTATTCAGGCTGCCTGCATCAAAAACCCGGCCATGAACCATGGACTTGCGAAACTTAGAATGGGTGAACGCGCCTGTGGCAGAGCTTGCCAAAGTAGCGACGCTTCCGCCAATGAGACCTCGGCGCGTCATGGAATACGGTCCGCGCATGTTTCGCTCCGGTTGCAGCCTCTGGAGGCGTCAAACCTGATTCCTGCAACATGCGTTCTACATCTGTGCGACTCTTGCGTGACACAGCAACAGCGAGATCATTTTGAAATGGTCGCGTGTGTTCGCCCAACGTCGTGACGGTCACTTTTCCTAATTAACTTTTATTTATCCGGCGGGGTGATGGCGCGTTACCCAGCGGTTGTTGTGTTATCGAATCTCGCGCCTCTCGTTGAGTTTGCTAATCAACGTCGCGAGCTTGCTCCTGACTTTGTGCCGCATGAGCGCCTCTTCTTCGCGAGCAGGATCGTCTTTTTGTTGCATCCCGATGTCAACGCGAAGGCATGTTCCCACCAGCCAAGAGTCCCGCGCTGACGTAAATCTGTCGTCAATCTTTATTAAGTGTTTCGACATGCGTATTCTTATGCTTTCCGACGTCTACTTCCCTCGGGTGAATGGGGTTTCGACCTCAATCAAGACCTTCCGAGATGATCTGAGTGCACTTGGGCACCAGTGCGTCCTCGTGGCCCCGGAGTATCCAAACCAGGCTGAGGAACCGGATGATCCGGATATTGTGCGCATTCCGTCATGGCGCGTGCCATTCGACCCGGAAGATCGACTTCTTGTTTGGCCCCGGCTTATGTCGTGGGCATCGAACATTTCTCCGGACCACTTTGATGTCATCCATGTACAGACTCCCTTCACTGCCCATTATGCGGGGGTGCGCCTGGCCCGTAAAAATCGGGTCCCTCTCGTCGAGACTTATCACACGTATTTTGAGCACTACTTGCACCATTATGTGCCAGCGCTTCCTACGAAGTTGACGAAAAGCTTTGCGCGTCGGCTGACTGTCTCGCAATGCCATGCAGCTGCGCATATCATCTCGCCGTCACCGCAAATGGCTGACGCATTGCGCGATTACGGAGTTTCCTCTCCGATCACGATATTGCCCACGGGCTTGCCTCCGGGCGCGTTTGTGGGGGGCGACCGGAAGCGCTTTCGGTCGCTCCATGGCATTCCCAGCGATCGGCCCGTCGCCCTGTTCGTGGGGCGTGTGGCTCATGAAAAGAATATCGACTTTCTGTTGAGGATGTTGATCGAGCTCCGCAGGCGCGTGCCGGACGTGCTTCTCCTGATCGCGGGTGAGGGGCCAGCCGAGCATCATATCGCTGGACTGATACAATCGCTTGGTGCCGCTGCGAACGCACGAATGCTGGGCAACATGGACCGGGGGCAAACCCTGCGGGATTGTTACAGCGCGGCTGATGTTTTCGTTTTCGCATCCCGCACGGAGACGCAAGGGCTTGTGTTGTTGGAAGCGATGGCGCAGGGCCTACCTGTCGTTTCGACAGCAGTGATGGGTACGGCTGACGTACTGTCGGGCATGCAGGGCGCCACCGTTGCGCCGGAGAATGAAGATGAATTTGCCCGACTCGCTGCGAACGTTCTTGTTTCATCTGGTCGCAGGGCGGAGCTTTCAAGTCTCGCACGAATGGATGCGCGAACCTGGTCATCACTTGCCCTCGCAGAAGGGCTTGTGTCGATTTACGCGGGTGTCCGCAATGCTCCCCGCATTAGCACGGAGGCGGCATGACCACGCAAACATTGTTCGCGCGCGTTGATACCGCAGAGCAGCGACTTTGCCGCTTCGCAAATCGAGGTTGCCAACGCAAGTTTATCAGGTCCATGTTCCAGGTTGTGAGCAGGCTCGGGGATGGCGTGTTCTGGTACGCGATCATCGTTATGATGCCGCTGTTTATGGGTCTGCATCTACATCAGGTTGGCTTGATCGCATCCGCGCATATGTTGATGGCTGCCGCAGCTGGGCTTGTGACCTACAAGTTCCTCAAGAGAAAGCTGGTGCGCGAGCGGCCGTTCATCTCGTTTGACGCCATCGAGTGCGCCATGCCGCCGCTTGATCGATACAGTTTTCCGTCGGGCCATACCTTGCATGCGGTACTGTTCACGAGCATTAGCACAACATACGTCCCAGAACTTTCCATCATTCTCGTGCCGTTCACGATGCTTATAGCTCTGTCCCGTGTTGTCCTCGGCTTGCATTACCCAACCGATGTGTTGGTAGGCGCTCTTCTTGGGTGGATGGTTGCGCGATTGAGCTGGTTTGTCATTCCGCTATAGGATGTATTCAGGTTCACAGGCGTTACATTGGAAGAGTGGCGGATGTTCATTGGTGTGGACCGCACCCTGTAGTGACGCATTGGTCGGACGTGTATGACCTGTCATTCAGCGAATTGCTCGCGAGTAATGCTCATGCCTGTCATTCGCAAGGGTCCGGCGGATCGCAGGGAAAGGTTCTTGTATATCGTTGCTGAACTCTCCTGCGGTTCGAAAGGCGTGCATTCTCGAAAGATACTCGCTTTTCAGAACATGAGGCAAAGTCACGGAACTTATATATATAGCTGTCGGCGGCGAGGGGCAGGGTGGTCATTCTTCTTTGGCTATGACGCCTAAAGCTATGATAGCCAAAAATGATGTTACTCCCAAAGCTAGTGTGAAACAGATTGCGTTCGCGCCGTAGCGTTCCAGCAGGTAGCCAAACAATAGTGGAGCGATGGCCTGCAGGATACGGGCGGGCGCATTGAGGATGCCTTGCCGTTGGCCATAGCCGGCGGATCCGAAGAGCGCCAGCGGCAGAGTGCCTTTTGCAGTCGTCAGCACGCCGTTTCCGGCCCCGTGCAGAAGGGTGAACGCGTAAGCTGCCGGGCCGCCTATCAGTAGGAGAAGCACCGCTCCGAATGGGTGCGCGGCCGCGGCGATTTGCGCAGATACGAGCGGGTGAAAGCGCTGCAGTAGTCCAAATTCAGCGAGACGGGCCGCCACTTGTGCTGGACCTATCAACGCGGCCGCCGCAATGGCTACGGCAGTGCTTGCGCCAGAAGCTTCCAGCAGGCGTGGCAGGTGCGTGGCCATGGCGGTGGACGAAAACCAGGTTGCTGCGAAGACAAAAGACAGCAAGGCTGTGGCCAAAAAGCTGTCTTTCCCTTCAATGGGTGTCTCCGACGCTGACGTGGGTCGAGACAAGTCGCATGATGATGAGATTGGCAGCAGTGCATTCAACGGCAGCGCGACCAGCAAGTGACAACCTGCCCAGACGACGCAGGCCCAACGCCATCCCACGTGTGCATCCAGGAGGCCGGTAAGCGGCCACGCTAGCGTACTGGCGAATCCTGCGATGAGTGTAATGCCCGTTATGGGTGAACGTGCGTCCTTGCCGTAGATTCCCGCGAGTGTGGCGAAGGCGCTCTCATACAGCCCCATGCCCATGCCGATTCCCATCAGTGCCCAAGACGCGAAGAGAAAGCCGACATTCGGACTTGCGGCCATCGCTAACAAACCGGTCGCGAAGACGAAATTCGTCGCCATAAGTAGGCCGCGTCCACCCAGGAGGTCGATTCGGCGACCGCTCCACGGCCCGACAATTGCAGCCACGATCATCGCCAACGAGAATGCGGCAAATACCCAGACCGGCGAAACGCCGAGGTCCCGCGCCATGGGAGCCGCCAGTACCGCCGGCAGATAATAACTGGAACCCCACGCTATGGTCTGGGCCGAACCAAGCGTGAGAACTACGCTGCGTCGGTTCGAGGATGAAAGACGCTCATTCATATCTGCTGCTTGAAGTGCAAGCGGTGGGTAGCCGGACCCTCAGGGAGCTCAACGCAGATACTTTGCTATGAAGGCGTCCGCAGAAAGTTGTTGAAAATCGTGCAGCGCACGTTGCAAATCGTCATGTGGCCAGTCCCACCACGCGAGTGACTTTAGCGCATCTGCAACTTCAGTCGAAAAGCGCTGTCGGACAATTTGTGCCGGGTTGCCAACCACAATGGCGTAGTCGGGCACATCCTTTGTCACGACGGCGCCGCCACCGACCACAGCGCCCGTGCCGATATTGCGTCCAGCAAGAACTATCGCCCCATGCCCTATCCATACGTCATGGCCAATGGTCACAGTCCGGCTGCGACGCCATTGAAAGAAGGCGTGGTCATCGCTGGCGCCACTGAAATATGAGCTCGCGCGATAGGTGAAGTGGCTTTGAGAGGCGCGATGCATCGGGTGATCGCCGGGGTTTATCCGAACATGAGAGGCTATGGAGCAGAACTTCCCGATCCGGGTATAGGCGATGTCTGAATCATTTACGACGTATGAATAATCGCCCATCGAAACTTCAAGCAGCTTTGTGCGCGCGCCGACTTCAGTGCAGCGCCCGAATGCGCACTCCCGGACTTCTGCGGCTGGGTTGATTAAAGGCTGTTTGCCGAGCTTTGTCATGACGTCACAGAAGCGATTTGCGCAGTCGGGCGCTGAAGATATCAATCAGCATCACTGTGACGACGATGATGATCACGATAGCTGCGGTAGGCCCGTATTGAAAGCTGCGAATTGTTTCATAAAGCGACTGTCCAATGCCACCTGCGCCAACGATGCCGAGGACCGTGGCTGAGCGAACGTTGGTTTCAAATCGATACAAGGTGTAGGAGCTCCATAGCGGAGCGACCTGCGGAATGACGCCAAACAACACTTCCTGAAATCGGCTGGCGCCTGTTGACCGAATGCCTTCGACGGGACGAGGATCGATCGCCTCGACAGCTTCAGAAAACAGCTTTGAAATGATGCCAACATTGTGGATCGCAAGCGCGAGGACGCCTGCGACGGGCCCAAGGCCGACAGCCACAACGAACAGCAGCGCGAAAATGATTTCGTTGATGGCGCGCGAGGCGTCCATCAGGCGCCGGACCGGCTGCACCACCCATACCGGACAAATATTCGACGAACTGAAAATCGCAAACGGAATCCCGATGATTACTGCAAGGGCAGTGCCCCAAAGCGCAATCTGAACTGTTTCGAGCATTTGCTCTGCGTACACGCGCCCGTCGCGAAAGTCCGGCTGAAGAAAGCCGCTGGCGAATTCGGTCATGTTGCGCCAGTCAGTGAATAGCAAGCGCACCTTGGCCATTTCCGTCGGCCCCCAAGAGAGGGCGAGGAAGAGAACGAGTAGGCCGCCGATTAACCAGATCCGCGCGCGCTCGCTTAGGGGCGCTGTCGGGACATTGATATCAGCAGACGACATTTTACGATCTGCAACGTTCATGAGCTGGCGGACCTGCGGGAGGGTAGAAGCGCGACAATCGTCGCGCATCCTGGGGGGTGCAAGTCAGTTGGTCGTAGCAGCAATGCGGCGATCTAGATCGTCGAACTGCGCTTGCAACTTCTCCAATTCGGCCTTCTTCTTGTCCTCAGGCATCGTAGCATCGCCTTGCACGCGCATGATGAGGCGGCTTACCTCCATCTGACGGATCGGAAGAAGCTGGTTGTCCGAGGACTTGCGGAATGGTGACCAGCCCAGGCCCGCAAGCACCTTCTTCTCCGCCTCATCTTTTGTGCCATAGCTGAAGATGAAATCGGAGATTTTTGCTTTGACAGTGGGATCAAGGTCCCTCCGCCACACCAGCGGGTCGGAAGCGATCAAGGGTGATGTCCAGATTACTCGAATTTCATCCGCCTTCGTGGGCGCAGTGATCTTGATCCGGCCAAGATTCTCGTTGTTGTTGGCTGCGGCATGAACGAGCTTGTTCGCCACGGCAAGTGCGTTTGCTTCATGGTTGGCGCCACGCAATGTCTTGAAGCACTGCCGCGGCTCGATATTGCGCGTGCCGAAGACGAAGGTCATTGGTACGAGAAATCCCGACGTGGAGTTCGGATCACCGATGCCAAAGTCGAGTGTCTTGTCGCACTTCAGGACATCTTCAAGTGTTTTGAACGGGCTGTCGCGGTGCACGATGATATGGGACCAGTAGCCGGCTGCGCCGTCCTTGTCGACGCTTTGTGCGAATACTTCGCCGCTTGCGCGATCCACCGCTTCCATGGCTGACTTGTTGCCGTACCACGCGAGTTGGACCTTGTTGAATCGCATGCCCTCGATTACGCCGGCATAATCGGAAGCAAAGAAGGCGCGAACCTGCAGGCCGGTCTTCTTCTCCATATCATTCAGGAATGGAACCCACACGGCCCGTAGGTTACTTGAGGCTTCGGTGGAGATGACGCCGAAGTTGATCTCCTGCGCCTGCGCCGGAACTACGCTGACAGCAGCGAGGAACATTCCGGCAAGTGCGTTACGGTTCATGCGAAGACTCCATGCTTGTTTACCGACTTGGTCGGTGGCTCTTATGGGAGTGAGGCTATCAAGCGACAGCAGCGTGACGAGGCTCGAAAGCAAAAGTTTCGACCGGCTCGGGATGCCTGCCCGCTTGGTTGAAAATTCCCGGCAAGAACAGCGACTCGCTTTCTTCACCGTAGAGCTCTGCAAGGAACGCGGGCGTGAGCGCGGAGGATGGACCATCATAAACAAGATCGCCGCTTCGCAGCGCTATGGTTCGGGGGCAGTAGGCCAGTGCGTATTCGACTTGGTGCAGGGACACGACAACAGTAACCTGGTCGCGAGCGTTAATTTCTTTAAGGATATCCATGACCTTGCGTGCCGAAGCTGGATCCAGCGAGGCAATTGGCTCGTCGGCGATTAGCAATTCAGATCGCTGGACCAGCGTTCGGGCAATCGCCGCGCGCTGCTGTTGTCCGCCGGACAATTGGTTGCCGCGTTTTAGCGCATGTGTAGCCATCCCAACGCGGTTCAGAGCGGTCATGGCGCGAAGCTTTTCGTCATGGGTGAATAAGCCCAATGAGCCCCGCCAGCGCGGTGTTGCGCCGAGCAGGCCGAGACAAACATTTCGCAATGTAGTCATGCGGGGAACGAGATTAAATTGTTGGAAAACAATTCCTACTTTTGATCGCAGATTTGTGGCTGCCGATGAGACCCGCCCGCCCTTCTGCATCGTCTGGCAGCACAGTGCGATCTCGCCCGTGTTACCTTCGGCTGTTCCATCAATTCGCTCCAGTCCGCCAAGCGCACGAATGAGCGTCGATTTGCCTGATCCCGATGCGCCAATGAGCGCGACCATTTCGCCACGCCGCACCTGAATGTTTATGTTCCTGAGAACTGGGCGTCCCGGCGTGAAGGACTTCCAAACGTTGGTCACGGAAATGGCGATCTCAGACACGGCGCTCTCCTATTCTCGGGAGAGCGTATCACCGCGCTGTGACGAGCAGC